>WTGL01000276.1:3418-4081 GCA_011523565.1 Acidobacteriota bacterium | reverse complement strand
CTTCTCGAGAACGTCCAGATCATCGTCATGCTGACTCGTTACCCGGACCTGTCCGCGGGGCAGGTAACGATCGCGTCGCTGTTCACCCGGTCGAAGGCGTCCGCGCTACTGCTTTGCCTCGCCTTGGCTGTAGTGCTGGCGATTGCCGCAGCCGTCCGGCGCGGCCGCCGGGTGCCTGACCGGGCTCCATAGCCGCAGGCTTCCTCACTGCCAGTCCTCCACCGAGAGCCCGCTCACACGCCGGAACTCGCCGACGTTGTTCGTCACCAGCGTCAGGCCAAGCGCCCTTGCGTGTGCCGCGATGAGCAAGTCGTTGGAACCAATCGGCTGGCCTGACCCTTCGAGTTCGCTCCGTATCTCACCGTAGTGGCGGTCAACGGGCTCCTCGAGCGGCAAGACGTCAATGGCCGACAAGACAGCCTCCAACTGTCGTGTGAGTCGCAAGGACCCGCGCCGCTCGGCACCGTACCGAAGCTCAGCCGCCACGATCACGCTGATGGCGAAGCTACCGGGCTCGAGTTCTACGACTCGCTGAGCGACCCGACCGTCGGGCCGGCGAATCAGTTGGGACACGGCGTTCGTGTCCAGCAGATACCGCAACACGGTCCTGCTGAATCAGAGGAGATCTTCCGGCTTGGTCGGAGGGTCCTCAATCTCGGGGAA
>WTGL01000276.1:485-3408 GCA_011523565.1 Acidobacteriota bacterium | reverse complement strand
ATCGATCGGTTCGATGATCAGGCGACGCGCCTCGCGGTGAATCGCCACTTCGTCCGCATCCAGTTCGAACTCCCGGGGGATCCTCAGGGCCTGATTCCGGCCGTTGCGGAAGAGGCGTGCTACACGCGTTGCTGCTGGCTCCGCTCCCTCGTCAAGACCCGGCATAGGCCGAGCATATGCCGACTTGCTTCCTCCGTCAATCAGCGTCCGGTACGCTTCGTACAGCGCCGGATCCGGGTCGACTTCCACCATCTCGCCGTTCTCAACGACTAGAACGCCGGTCAAGGACGAGCCAGGACTCTACGAGATCGCAGTACACACCGCAGCCGAGGAGGCCACGCCCCGACAACGTCGTGCCCTCTGCTGCGGCAGGACCACTGCCGGTCGGCTGCTAACTTGACGTTGTGCACGTCAAGACCCGTCTCGCACTCGTCCTGCTAGCCGGCCTGGCCCTGATCTCGCTAACCGGCGCAGCCTTCGCGCAGCCACCCTCCCAACCCAACATCATCGTCATCCTCGCCGACGATCTCGGCGTCGAGACGCTGGGTACATACGGCGGCACGTCCTACGAAACGCCCGAGCTCGACCGGATCGCCGCGGAGGGCATGCGGTTCGAGAACGGGCACTCGCAGCCGCTGTGCACGCCGACCCGGGTCAAGCTGATGACGGGCTTGCACAACTACCGGAACTACCGGGAGTTCATGTACCTCGACCCGGCCGACGTCACATTCGCCCACGTGCTGGCGCAGGCGGGGTACCGGACGGTGATCTCGGGCAAGTGGCAGTTGACGAACAACCTCTACGTGGTCCATGAGGGCGCCTCGCCGCAGAAGGCGGGCTTCGACGAGCACCGGCTGTGGCAGCTCCGGCGGGAGGGCCGCGGTTCGCGCTACTGGGGGCCGACTCTGGTGACGAACGATCGGAAGGAGACCTGGGGCGACGACGTCTTCGGGCCGGATCTCGTCAACGACTTCGTGCTCGACGCGATCGACGAGCACGCGGCGGCGGATCCGGCGACCCGCGAACCGCTCTTCGTCTACTACCCGATGGCGTTGCCCCACGACCCGTTCGTGACCACGCCGCACGACCGGGACGCGGAGTCGAACCAGGAGCGGTTCGCGGCGATGGTCGCCTACATGGACCACCTGGTGGGCCGCGTCCGGGCGAAGCTCGTCGAGCACGAACTGGACCGGGAAACGCTGATGCTGTTCATCGGCGACAACGGCACCTCGACCCGGATCACGTCGGTCCGCAACGGCCGGGAGGTCCCCGGCGGCAAGGGGCGGTCGCTCCAGACCGGCAGCCACGTGCCGTTCCTGGCCTGGTGGCCGGGCACGATCCCGGGCGGGCAGGTGAGCGAGACCCTGGTCGACGTCGGCGACGTCTTCCCGACCCTGCTCGAAGCCGCCGCCGCCGGCCTGCCGCCGGGCCTCGACCTCGACGGCGAGAGCCTGCTGCCGATGCTCAGGGGCGGTGCGGCACTTGAACGGGACGCCCTGTTCATCCACTACGAGTCCCGCTGGTACGCCGGTCCTCCGGCGCGCTACGCCTTCGACGAGCGCTTCAAGCGCTACGACGACGGCCGCCTGTTCGACCTCGCCGCCGACCCGAACGAGCAGTCGCCGCTCGATCCGGCGAGCCTCGCGCCGCAGGACACCGCCCGCGTCGAGGCGATCGACGCCCTGCTCGCCTCCAGGCCCGGAGCGATCCGCACCGCCGGCGCCTGGCGGCCGCCGACCCCCGGCGTCAACCGCTGGACGCCGCCCGCCCACCGGCCGAACATCCTGCTGTTCATCGCCGACGACATGACCTACAGCGACGCCGGAGCGTTGGGCAACCCGCAGGTCCACACCCCGAATCTCGATCGCCTGGCCGACCAGGGGACGACCTTCACCCACATGTACACGGCGACCGCGATGTGCTCGCCCACGCGGCACATGCTCTACACCGGCCAGTACCCGGTGCGGAGCGGCGCCTACCCGAACCACGCCAAGGCGAGACCGGGCACGAAGAGCGTCGTCCACTACCTGACCGGCCTCGGCTATCGGGTCGGTCTGGCCGGCAAGTCCCATGTGGCGCCGGAGGAGGTCTACCCGTTCGAAAAGGTCGCGGGCCGCGACCTCGACCCCGGACGGATCGGTGAGTTCATCGGCCGCGACCCGGAGCAGCCGTTCGCCCTGATCGTCGCCTCGACCGAGCCCCACCAGCCCTGGAGCAAGGGCGATCCGTCCCGCTACGACGCGGCGTCGCTCGAACTGCCGCCCTGGTTCGTCGACACGCCGGAAACCCGCGAGGCGCTGACCCGCTACTACGCCGAGATCACCTTCATGGACGGCCAGCTCGGCCAGGTCCTCGACCTGCTCCGGGAGCACGCCGCGCACGAGAACACGTTGACCATGTTCTACAGCGAGCAGGGGATCAGCGGTCCGCTCGCGAAGTGGACGCTGTACGAAGCCGGTATCCGCACCTCGCTCGTCGCCCGCTGGTCCCGCAGGATTCCGGCCGGCCGGATCTCAGCCGCTCTGCTCCAGATCAACGACCTGCTGCCGACCTGGATCGAAGCCGCCGGAGGCGCCGTGCCGACCGAGATCGAGGGCCGGAGCATGCTCGACCTGCTGCTGGAGCCGGGACCGAAGCACCGTGACGTCGTCTACGGCATTCAGACGACGACCGGCATCGTCGCCAACCTGGAGCCCTACCCCATCCGCTCCATCCGCGACGACCGCTACAAGCTGATCTGGAACATCGCGCACGAGAACCGCTTCACGAACCTCGTCACCGAGGAGAACCGCGACGGTTTCTACTTCTCGTGGAGAGACGCCGGCGAAACGGACCCGGCGGCGAAGGCGCTCTACGAGCGCTACCAGCGCCGGCCGGAGTTCGAGTTCTTCGATCTGGAGGCGGACCCGCACGAGCTGACGAA
>WTGL01000276.1:0-475 GCA_011523565.1 Acidobacteriota bacterium | reverse complement strand
TAGCGCCTCGCAAGCTCATCGCGCCTGCGTCGCCGTCACCCGAACCGTGACCACATCGGTGTCGTGGTACTGGTGGTGCCGCACGGACGACGCGTAGTGGCGCAGCAGTCGCAATGAGACCTCTTCCTCGACCGGTCCACCGGCCGCCGGCTCGCCGAGGACCGCCAGTTGGTCCTCGAGGTTCGTCGCGTCGGTCGCGGCGACGAACTCAAGCACCGCCTCTTCCGTGTTCCCGTGACCGATCAGCAGCAGGTCCCGCTCGTCGTCGTCCGGTCGCTGGTCGTCCTTTTCGATCAGCAGCAGAAGGGTCTCCTCGCCGACCGCCCGGACGCGCTCGACCATCTCCTCGGACCATCGACCGCGCTTGCCGACTCCGGTCAGAAAGGCGTCGACCTTCCGATAAGCGTCGGCGTTTAGCGGGACCCTGAGGCGCCGGCGGCGCGGCCCGGTCAGTTCCTCGAACAGGGTCAGCGCG
>WTGL01000009.1:5627-7926 GCA_011523565.1 Acidobacteriota bacterium | reverse complement strand
CGCGCCCCGACGACGTGTCGATGATGGAGGCGACCGCGGGGGCTCTTCAGCCGGAGTGGTTCAACTGGCTCAATCCGGTGGTTGGGGCTGTGGGGGTCTGGTTCGGAACGGGGAGGTTGCGTGCGCGGTCGGGAGAGGCCCGCTAGCGCCCTCGGACGCGCGACGTCAGCTATTGCTTCCGCTTGCTCCGCCCGTACTCGCGCCCACACCACGCCACGTCCTGCATCGCGTCGGCGTCATCCTCGCGCTTGCTGCAAGCGGATCTCCGCCTCGGTGGTGCCGTTCACCTTCGCAGCGTCGATCCTCCCTTCGGGAAGGGTCGCCGGATCGCTCGGCTGAATCCTGATGCGCGTTGTGCCCATGGTTCTTCGCGTGGAACGATAGACCATGCGAACCAGCAGGAACCAGTCGTGACCCAGCCTAGAGCCACACCGCCGGATCGCAGTCGGGATGGCGCCGGACAGTTTCCCGCGCTTGGGCACCCCCCGACGAGCATCGACCCCGATTGGCGGGAACGGATCGAGTTGGCCAAGCGAGTACGGGAGGAGACGCGGAAGGCCCGGGGCGACAAGCCGTCCACGTTCGACCTGCAGGGGCCGCCAATCCGCATCCGCCAGTGACGAATCGCGTCCCAGGAAAGAGCTAGTGCCTTGAGTGAGAAAGAGATCGAACTCGTTCACGGAAGTGCGAACGTCTTCCGAGAGTTCGGGGACCCCCAGGCCGACCTGAAGCAGGCCAAGGCTGTCCTTGCTGCGGGAATCATCGCGGTTCTGGACGACCGTGGTCTCACCGTGCGCAAGGCGGCGAGTCTCACCGGGTTCGCTGCGGCGGAATTCTCCCGCATCCGCAACGCCGATCTGGGGCGCTTCACGCTGGATCGGCTGATGAAGATGTTGGCCGCCTTGGACGCCAACGCCAGGGTTACCGTCAAGATCGACTAGTCCTCGTCGGATCCGGAGGCCGCGCCGTAGGCCTGCGTCAGCTGTAGGCTAGGGCCTCACAGCGGCGGCACGGCCCCGAACAGGAGGGATAGAATTGCCGTGTGGAGGTCGCTACTCTCATCGTCGCGATCGTCGCGGCTGCGGGAGCCCTTGCGACGCCGTACATCGCGTGGAGACTGTGGAGGCACACAAGACGTGTCGACGAACGCCGGGCTAATCGGGAAATCGCGGAACTCCGCCGGGCGCTGTACGAGGATGTTGTTTACAAACAGCTCACCGTGAATGCTGCGTACAACCGAAGTCGTGCCCGACACGCAGGTCTGAATCCGAACGAGACAAAGTTCATCTTGTCCTACAGGGAGGAACGGGATGCTCTGGACGGCGACAACACGCTCGATGGAGACGAACGAAACCGAAGGGCAAGGGCGTTAGACGAGAAGTTGAGGCTTATCCTCTTGACCTCGGACTGCTAGCTGTGGTTCATGGCTCGCAGTGCCATGAGCCGAAAGGTGCCCGCGCCTACTGCGGGACGACAGATGGGCCGCTTTCGGACGAGCACAAGGTCGTGGACGAGGAAGAGATGAGACTGTGGATCAATCCGTTGTTGTGGGTGGGCTACTCCCATGAGCCAGTGGACCACGAGGACTTGTGGAGGTTTGTGAGTGCTCGGCCGGACGGGCCGCCGCCGGACCTTGACGAAATCGCCGAACGCTGGGGCCAGGTCGCTCCCGACGGGGCGACGCTTGCGTTCGTGCCGGCCGAAGAGGGGATCATGAGCAGGATAGTTTGGCCCCTCCGTTCGGCGGTGGTGGCGTTCGGACTCGGTGACAAGACTGCCGCTGTTGCGATGTGTGGGATGGCGGCCGAGATGATCACCATGCTCTGGTGGTCGGTAGAGAATCCCGGCAAGGATGGCAAAGATGCGCCGTGGTTTGCCGGTCGCATCGATGAGATGGAGAGCACCGGGGTAGACAAGTCTCTAATCAGTGATTTTCGTCAGTTGAAGGACTGGCGAAGGAGGGTTCTCCACGAGTGGTCACCGAGCGTTACAGAGGAAGAGGCTGCGGATTGTTGCCGTACTGCCATTCGCGTAGCGCACAAGGCGGTTGGGCCTAGCGGCTTCTCGAATGGCGCGGTGCTCTTCCCGCAGGGCTTGCTGAACTATCTTCGGCAAACGGCCCGAGAAGATTGAGACTCTCCGTCGGGCCGGTCGACTAGACTCCCCGCGCGGCGAACCGCCCGCGCCGTCACCAAGGAGGAAGGACCATGCTGACACGAGACGAAATGTCCAACGCCTTCGCCAGATGGGGCGCCGCCTGGAACGAGCACGACCTCGACGGCGTGATGGACCTGTTTCA
>WTGL01000009.1:0-5617 GCA_011523565.1 Acidobacteriota bacterium | reverse complement strand
GTTCGCCAATCATGGAGACTTCAGGTTCACGACCGAAGAGACCTTCATCGACGAAGTCGACCAGAAGATGCTCTTCCGCTGGCAGCTCGACTCGCCCTCGTTCGAGAAGGGCCAGGGAGACAAGCACGAAGCCAGGCGCGGCCTCGATGTGTTGCACTTCCGGGACGGCAAGATCGTCGAGAAGCTGACCTACTCCAAGACCACGATCGAACTGGACGGGGAACGGGTGCGTCTGACGACGCAGTAGACGCCTTCTCGCTGGTCTTGCGTCAGGTGGCGACTGTGTACGTCAGCACGCCGAGAAGCAGCGTGTTGAAGGCCATGAGGCTGCCGAAGGTCCACTTCAGCGTGCGCACCTGTCCTTCCAGCCCCCGTCATCCGTCCCTCGACCGAGCCAAATCGACCGTTGACCTCGCCGAAACGGGCGTGCATCTCGCCTTTCAACTCGGCCAACCGGGCATCGACCTGAGCGAAGCGGGCTTCCATTTCGCCCCTGAACTCCGCCCGCTCTTGTGCCCGCTGCGCATCGTGGCGGTCCAGCATCGCCGCGAACCGGGCATCCGCTTCCGCTCTCGTCATCATCGGCGCTGCCTGTTCATCCAGCAGATCGACAAGCGTCTCCGCCACCGGGCGCTCCATCCCCGCATCGGTTAGGGCTTTGCGCCGGGCAGCCGCCTGTCCGCTTGTCCACGTCTTCTCCGTTCCCGAACTCTCCGCTCTCGTCATCGCCAGCCCCGACTCTCTCGATCATCATGCGCCGGGCGGCCGCGACGGCAGAAGGAAGCGTACTACAGGCCCCGGCGCCGGGCCCCACGGACACGGCCTGGTGCCGGTCCTCATGGACCAAGACGGATTCCGGTGCTGGTTGCCCGATTCGGCGTTACCGGAACCGTGAGTGCTCAGCTCTCGCTGAGGTCTCGCTTAGAGGTCTGTTGGCTGGCGAGCAGTGCGATCAAACTGTCTAGACGGTCGCGGTCGAGATGGAAGCAGTTTTCCGGTGTGCTGTAGGTCCCGCCGAAGCTCGTTCCTGTGGGGGCCCCGCAGACTTCCGTGATCAGATGCTCCTCAATGCCGAATGCACGGGTGATGTGCTCGTCAATCACGGTTACCGCCAGGCCGTTCGCTAGAGAACGTCCCGGATCTATGGAGAGAATGGCCCGGAAACGTCCCTCGATCTTCTTCTGGAACCAGAGAGTTGTGCGGCTCCTTGCCTTCCTGGCGATGTTCCCGAGGCCGTTGATGGCCACATCCCACAGGTCGGTAGCGCCGCGGTCCTCGGCGATGGCGCGGAGTTCGTCTTCGCTCAGTGGTGGCTGCCGCTTGGCACCCGGCCGAGCCTGGGCGCGTCTCTCCACGGCCTCTTCGTCGAGCAGCATGGAGCGTGCGACGTACTCACCGTCCTCAGTGTCGAAGTAGGCAAAGGTCGCGGCGTTGATGTCGACGTTGTGCGTTGAGGAAAGGTACTCGACGATCCTCTGTGTCGTTCCGTCTAGCGAGGACGCGACGATGAAGATTCGATGCCGTTCGTTGACGATCTCCGGCGGCTCCTGGCCGAACGCCTCCTCAAAGGCTTCGCTAAACGACTTGCCCAAGTGCTCGCGCGCGTACCGTTCAACGTCCTCTCGGCCAAGCTCTTGAACCCACGAGGCGTAGTCCAGCGCCTGAGCCACCACGTCACGGGGCGTCTTGTCCCGTTTCAACTCCACGACGACTAGGTTGCCGTCCCCGTCTACCGCGAGCAGATCCAGATACGTACCGTACTGCTCGACCTGTTGTCCGATGACCAGCAGATCGTCGCTCAGCAGCCGAATGTCCCTGCAGAGCCACTCTTCTAGACGGCCCTCAAGATCGAGGCGTGATGGCTCCACCGGTTCGGGTCGATCGGCGTCGACCTTCCAGAGTTTCACCTCAAGTGGCATGCGCGGTCTCCTACCGTTGTGATCAGCGGCGGAGCATAGCTGGCCGGTGGACCGGGCTAACTTGGGACGCTCCGATCCGCGGCCCGCTAGACGGCCGTCAGGAGCCAGTGCGCCTCGCGGATGGAGTCGCTCGCCGGTGGAAGCGAAGGGGAGACTAGAGAATGCAGCGGCGGACGCCAGGGCCGAGCCCTGCGTACGAGATCCCCGGCCTCGTGAGCCAGCTATACGCGAAAGTCCGGGAGCTTGAGAATCTCCTTCCTGGTCGCCGGTTCACTCCCGACGGCGACTTGGTCGGCAGTATCGGGGAGGCCTAGCGTCAAGCTGCTACCGTCCGTGATCGATGACCGAGATAGCCCACGTTGTTCTCGACACGTCTGTTCTTCTTCGATGCAGGCCGCTTAGTGTGTTGCCTTGGCAGGACTTGCAGTATGGGGATTTGGCTACCCCAGACGAGATTCGTCTGGTGGTTCCCCGCCCCACTCTGAAGGAGTTGCAGTCCAAGCGCCACCTGAGATCAACGATGCAACGGGCTGAGCGCGTACTGGATGAGTTGCGTTACAAGCCCACCGTTCTGCGGTCGAGCAATCCCACCGTGTCCGTGCGTTCGACTCGTGACCCGCAACCGTCACCGGAAGCGATGGAAGCCGCTGGGCTGGACCCGGCCTGGAACGACGACTGCCTCATCATGTTCGCTCGCACCTACGCGGAGTCCCATGCGAACGTCGTGTTGCTGACAGCAGACGGTCCGCTTTCGGAGCATGCCGGTGAGCAACCGGACATCACGTCCATTCTTCTCTCGAAGGCGCGATACGGGGACTGGTTTCTGCCCGATGAGCCACAAGTGGACGTACCTCGACTACAGCAGCGCGTGGCTCTACTGGAGGCCGCGTCGGCGATCCACATTCCGGCCGTGCGCGTTTCCCTTGGAACAGACAGCAGCGAACTGACCGCCGTTCATGTCGGCACTCTTACGGCTGACGAATGGAGCACTCAGCGCCATCGGCTCGAGGCTGCTTTCCCTCGGGTCACCAACTTTGGGTCAGTGGACCTGGGTGGGGTCCTGTTGGCCGCTGGCCGTTCACCAGGTGCTCCGCAGCTAGTCTCTGCCACGGCCAAGGACATATCTGAGTACATGTCCGCGTACGTAGAATGGCTCGAGTTCTGCGAGTCAGAAGCAGCGCGGTTTCGCCGAATGCCAGCATGCGTGCCGTTTGCCGCGTGCCTCGAGAACACCGGCACAGCTCACGCCAGAACAGTTGAGGTCAGCCTCGAAGGCCTTGGTTGTCAGATCAGGAAGGCCTCCGATGAGCGGCCACTGCCGTCGCCGCTAGACTTCGACAACGTAGCGTCCTATCTGTGTGCACCGGAAGCCCCACCGAAGTTGTCGGACTTGTTGAAGCAGCACTCGATCCATGCCCCACCAAAGCTGAACCCAGATCCGGATCCGATGGTAGCGCCGGCCCGGAGCCGAGACAGACCGCCCGGTCAGTTTGAGTACACGACAGACACGCCAACCTCGTTCCAGGAGAGGTTGTCTCTCGATTGCCCGTTGTGGCCTCACGGAAAGGAACCGGTCGCGATACCGCTTTGGATTGCGTTGAAGCGGGAGTCCGTCGCTGCCGAAGCTCAGGCTCAATGCGCCATTTCAGTTCATGTGGGGGCGGAGAACATCCCGGAACCGGTGCATACGGTACTTCCCGTGAACATAGCGATTCGCCACCTAAGCGGCGTCGAGCACGCAGGTCGCTTGGTTGACACCATCATCGGGCACTGCGCTCGGAAGTAGTCGTCTCACTTCGTTCCTGAGAGAGGTCCCCAGCGTCGCTGCATCCACCGACTGCCTGCCCTTGCCGCCGGTCAGTTGAGCGCTCGCGGCTCGGTGTCGGGCGCTTCGTCGAGTGCCCGCGTGCCACGCCGGTCGGGCAACGGTTCCCCTGTTCCCAGTTGCGAATCGGCTCGAGCTGCTCCGAACGCCGGGCCGGTCCACTAGACTCCCCGCGCGGCGAACTGCCTGTGCCGTCACCAAGGAGGAAAGACCATGCTGACACGACACGAAATGGTCAGCGCGTTCGCCAGATGGGGCGCGGTCTGGAACGAGCACGACCTCGACGGCGTGATGGACCTGTTTCACGACGAGATCTAAAGATGCTCTTCCGCTGGCAGCTCGACTCGCCCTCGTTCGAGAAGGGCCAGGAAGACAAGCACGAAGTCAGGCGCGGCCTCGATATCCTGCACTTCAGGGACGGCAAGATCGTTGAGAAGCTGACCTACTCCAAGACCACGCTCGAACTGGACGGGGAACGGGTGCGTCTGACGACGCCGTGATGTCCGTGCCGAAGGCGCTGGTCTTGACGACAGCCCTCCGTGCGATCATGCTCGGAAGGCTGACCTCGACTCACGCGGAGGGCTGAATGCACTCGACTATTCTCGCTGGCCTGCTCGTGGTGCTCGCGGCTCCGGCCGGGCTACAGGCCCAGGCCATGGAATCGGCCGAACCCTTCAAGGTCGGCACTTTCCAGATCGACGGGGAGGCCGTCGTGGGGCTCGTGCTGCGGGATTCGCTGATCGTCGACATCGGCGCGGCGAACACCGAGCTGGAGCTGGATTCGAGCTACCCCGGGCTCGCCATGCCGGCCGACATGCTCGAGCTGATCGGCCGGTACGAGTACGGCCTCAAGTACCGGCTCTACGAGATCGTCAACGACCTGGTCGCCGGGAAGCGGCTGTCGGGGAGCGCGCGCCCCGCCTACGTCCACGACGTCGACGACGTCAGGATCCTCGCGCCGATCCTGTACCCGAGCAAGCTCATGAACGCGGCGGTCAACTTCTACTCGCACGCGTGCGAGGGCTGCACCGAGGAGGAGCTGCAGGCGCAGACCAGGGAGCGGCAAGAGAACCGGGGCGTGCCCTATCTCTTCTTGAAGCCCACCCGCGGCGCGATCATCGGCAGCGGCGAGGACATCGTGATGCCCTACGGCCGTGACCGGATCGAATGGGAAGTCGAAATGGCCATCGTCTTCGGCCGCACGGGCAAGTACATCTCCGCGAGCCGCGCATACGACCACGTGTTCGGCTACATGGTCGCCGTCGACATATCCGATCGTGGCGGGCGGCCTCCGGGTGGCTTCGGCGCCGTCCTGGACTGGTTCGTGGGTAAGGGCCATGACACGTTCGCGCCCCATGGGCCCTGGATCGTTCCGAAGGAGTTCTACGGCGACCCGATGGAGCGTTTGCACCAGACCCTGGTCATCGACGGCGTGACCGTCCAGGAGGCCAGGGCGGGAGACATGATCCACAACATCCCGGAGTTGATCGAGTACGCGTCGTCGCTCATTACGGTTTTTCCTGGTGACGTTCTGCAAAGCGGGACGTCCGGCGGAACTGGCGCCGGTCGCGTCCAGCGCGCGACAGGCTCCGGGTACCTCCAGGCGGGCGAGACGATCAGCGCCAGCATCGAGGGGATCGGCACGCTGACCCACACCGTCGTAGCCGAGGAGAGCGTTCCGGCCGACCTTTCCGGCGCGCAGCTCCCGCCGGTCGAGACCTATCGCCCGCCACGCTGACGGGACGGACGGTACGCATCCGGCTACAGCTTTCCCGTCGCTCGCGCCCGATCCAGCACCGGCTGGTAGATCCGCAACGTCGCCGCATCCACCAACTGCCCCCCCTTGCCGCCGGCCCCGGCCCCCTGGGCCACC
>WTGL01000058.1 GCA_011523565.1 Acidobacteriota bacterium | reverse complement strand
CCACCACGACGACTCGTTCTACCCGCTGCCGCGGCCCAGAAAGGCGCTCGGCGTCAGCACGATCTGGGCGCTCGACGACTTCACCGACGACAACGGCGCCACTCGCATCGTGCCCGGAAGCCACCGCTGGAACGGTGCTCGGCTCGACGACGCGGAAGCACAGCCCGTCATCATGCCCGCCGGCTCCCTGCTCATCTTCCTCGGCACGCTCTACCACGGCGGCGGCGAGAACCGTTCGGCGGCGTCGAGGCTCGGCCTGACCATCCAGTACTGCCCGGCGTGGGCCCGCCAGCAGGAGAACTTCATTCTCGGAGTGCCGTCGGACGAAGTCCCCAGACTGTCCACGAGAGTCCAGGAACTGATCGGCTACGGCATTCACCCACCGTTCATGGGCCATGTCGATGGCCGCCACCCATTGAAGGCGCTTCAGACATGATGAGGAAGCTCGCACCGTTGCTTGCGCTGGCCGCGCTGCCGCTCGCCCTGAGCTGCAGTGCACCGGCCGACGCTCCGGAAGCCGAAGCGACCGGCGGAGAAGCCACCGGCAGCGCCGTCCCCGAAGGCGCGCCCCGGCTCGTCCTCCTGATCGTCGTCGACCAGATGCGCGGCGACTACCTGGAGCGCTTCCGCCCCCTTCTGAACCACGGGCTGGCCCGGCTGCTCCAGGAAGGCATCGTCTTCACCGACGCCCACCACTTCCACGCCGCCACCGAAACGGCCCCCGGCCACGCGACCCTGGCCACGGGAGTGTTCCCGAAACGGCACGGCATCATCGCCAACTCCTGGTTCGACCGCGAACGCGGCGAGGACGTCTACTGCTGCGGCGACCCGGACCACGGCGTCTCGCCGCGCAACATGCTCGTGCCGACTCTCGGCGACCTGCTGAAGGCCGCGTACCCCGAAACCAGGGTGTACGCCGCCAGCGCCAAGGACCGCGCCGCGATCCTGATGGGGGGGCACCACGCGGACGGCGCCTGGTGGTACGGCCGGTCGAGGGGCACCTGGGTCACCTCGACCTACTACGGGGACCAGGAGTACCAGCCGGCGTGGGTCGAGGCCTTCAACGACGAGGACCGCCTGGCTGCCCACTTCGCCAACGCCTGGACGCCCCTCGTCCCGCTCGAGCACACCTCCGCGTACGACATCGAACCCCTCGACCGGGGCCCCGTCATCGACACGTTTCCTCATGCGGTGGGCGGCTTCACCGTCGAGCGCGGAGCTTTCTACGGCGACGTCTACCGGTCGCCCTTCGTCGACGGCTACCTGGAAGACTTCGTGGAGACCCTGATCGAGGCGGAGAATCTGGGTGGCGACGAGATCCCCGACCTGCTGGCGGTCAGCTTCTCCGCCCTCGACACGGTGGGCCACGGCTACGGCCCGAACGCCCCCGAGACTCTCGACACGATCCTGCGGCTCGACCGCACGATCGGCGAGTTGCTCGACTTCGTCGACGAGCGAATCGGCATGGAACACACCGTCGTCGCGCTGAGCTCCGACCACGGCGTCGGCGAGGTCCCCGAACTCGTGGTGCGCGACGGTGGCGACGGCGGCCGCTTCGGTACCGAACAAACGCTCTGCCTGCAGCGCCTCCAGTCGCGTCTGAAAGGCCGCTTCGGCGGCGGCGAGTTCCTGCTCGACACCTTCTATCTCGACGGCGAGACGATCACGACCGAAGAGGCCAACCGGGGCGCGATCGAAGACGAGATCATCGAGGCGATGAGCGGCTGCCCGCTGATCGCCGAGGTCATCCGGCCGGCGGAACTCGACCCGGCGAATCCCCTCCACGAGCTGTACCTGAACGGCTACCACCCCGAACGCAGCGGAGACCTGATCCTGGTGCCGAAACCGAACGTGCTGCCCGTGCCGGCATCGGTCGTCGTCGCCAGCCACGGCTCGCCGTACACCTACGACACCCACGTGCCGCTGATCATCCGCCGCCAGGACGGCTCCGGCCGCGTCGTCCCGGAGCGCGCCAACACGATCGATCTGGCGCCCACCCTGGCCGGCATCCTCGGCCTCAGGGTCGACGGAGTCGCGGGCTTCGAAGGCTTCGACGGCGTCGACCGGCTGGCCGGCCCCTAGGGCGTCCGCCACGGCAACAGGAGCACGACATGCTGAAACGTCAAACCACCACGTTCGGGCGAGCGCCGGGACTCCGGCCTCTCTTGACGGCCGCCCTCTGCCTAGTGGCGGTCCTGCTGCTCGCCTCCGGGGCAGAAGCGCAGACCTACGCCGAGAAGCTCGGCTTCCCCGCCGGTACCCGTGCCGTCATCCTGCACGTCGACGACGCCGGCATGTCGCACGACTCGAACGTCGGCTCCTTCCGCTCCATCCTGGAGGGCGCCGCGAACTCGATGAGCGTCATGATGCCCTGCCCGTGGGTGCCCGAACTGGTTCGGGGGCTGAAGGAGAACCCCGAGATCGACGCCGGCCTCCACCTGACCCTGACCTCCGAGTGGGACGGCTACCGCTGGGAGCCCCTGGTCGGCCGCGAGGCCGCGCCCGGCCTGGTCGACCCGGAGGGCGCCATGTGGTCGAGCGTCGCCGAGGTCGTCGAGAACGCGACCCCCGACGAGGTGGAGGCCGAGGTGCGCGAACAGATCCGCCGCGCCCGCACGATGGGCTTCGAGCCCACACATCTCGACTCGCACATGGGCACCCTCTTCGCCACGATGGCCTTCCTCGAGCGCTACATCAAGGTCGGACTCGACGAGGGCATCCCGCTCATGTTCCCCGGCGGCCACAACACGATTCTCGAAGCCCAGTACGAGGCCCAGGGACGCGATACGCCGCCCGGTCTCGGCCGCGCCACGGAGCTCGGCCAGCAGATCTGGGACGGCGGCCTGCCCGTCCTCGACGACCTCCACAACCTGAGCTACGGCTGGGTCCCCGAGAGCGGCGCCGACGCCACGGACGAAGAACTCACGGAGTACAAGGTCGAGCGCTACATCCAGGGCCTGCGCGACCTGCGGCCCGGTGTCACCATGGTCATCATGCACTCCACCGACCCGAGCCCGAACTTCAAGTACATCTCCAGCTCCGGACCCAGCCGCAAGGGCGACATGCTGGCAATGCTCGACCACCGCGTGCAGCAGGTGATCGAAGAGGAGGGGCTGGTTCTCACCACGTTCCGTGAGCTCAAGGAAAGGCGGGACCGCGTCGACTAGTCGTCGGAGGCTCCCGCCCCTTGGTGATCACTCCGCCGAAGAGGTGGCGGCGGCCTGGTTGTTCCAGGCGCGACGGCTACTCGACTCAGCGGGTCTCTCGACCGGTTCGGCAACGGTTCGACCGACCCGGAACGAACCCCTGATCTCCGTCGAGCTTCCGCCTGAGACGGCCAACACCGTCCTTGAGTGGGGACTCGAAGCGGCGACCCGCGTACTCCGAGGCGACCCCCAACCGTCCGACGCCGAGGTCTACAAGGCAGCTCGAGCTCTGCTCCACTAGTCCCGTTTCTTCGACGCTGTCCAGCCCAGTCGGGGCCGGAGGGGTCGGCTCCCAGGTGCCTCTGAACGAGCGACGGCCGACGACATCGCACTCACCAACGCCGAACCGAAGCGAGTGAAGCGGAGCAAGCGCAACCCCCTCCCATCTCCTCTGAAGCGCGCGCGTCACCTGGGAGCCGACCCCTCCGGCCCCAAGACGGGCGGGTGCGTCCGACGCCACTGCGTCCGACGCCACTGCGTCCGACGCCACTGCGTCCGACGCCACTGCGTCCGACGCCGCCACGCGACGCCGCCACGCGCCAACGCCGCGTCGCAGCTAGCTCGTGACGCGCTGGAAGTTGGGCGGCCGGCGCTCGACGAAGGAGGCGACGCCTTCCTTGAAGTCGCCGCGCTGCAGGCTTTCCGCCATCAACTGGTTCGACTCGCGCATGGCTTCGCCCGCGTCCATCATCAGATGGCGGTACACCTGCTGCTTGATGACCTTGAGCGAAGTCGGCGCGGAGCGCTCGGCCAGCGCCTTGACGTAGTTCTCGGCCTCGGCGACGACCTGGTCGTGCGGGACGGAGCGGTTGACGACGCCCATCTGGGCCGCCTCCTGGCCGTAGAAGCGGCGGCCGGTCCAGAGGATGTCGAGGGCGTTGGCGGGACCGGCGACCCGGGGGAGAATCCAACTCAGTCCGTGCTCGGCGATCAGGCCGCGGTTGACGAAGGCCGACGTGAAGACGGCGCGGTCGGAAGCGATGCGGATGTCGCACAGCATCGCGACCGCGAAGCCGAGACCGGCGCAGGGGCCGTTGATCGCGGCCACGATCGGCTTGCGAACGGCCATCAGGTAGTTGTAGGTGACGCCGAAGTTCTCAGCCCCCATCTCCTCGATCGCGCCTGCCTGCGCGTCCTCGAAGGCGTTTCCGCTGCCGCTGCCGCGCTCGCCCCGGCTGGTGGCCGCAAGACCCTGCATGTCGGCGCCGGCGCAGAAGCCGCGTCCAGCTCCGGTCAGGACGATGCCGACCACTCGCTCGTCGCTCTCAGCGGCCGCCATCGCGTGCTTCAACTCGGCCATCATGCTGCCGGTGATCGCGTTCAACTGCTCCGGCCGGTTAAGAGTGATCGTGGCGATCGGATCCTCCACGTCGTACTTGATCAGTTCGTACTCGGTCATGCGTTGGCCTCCAGCCGCTGTTCTGAGTGAGCGGCCAAGGGTAGCGCAACCCGGTCGGCGGCTAACATGACAACGGCCCATCCGCACAACCGCGGGGGCATCGAAGGAGAACCTCATGCTTCGAACCCAGACTGCGGTCGGCGACGGGCGCGCGGCCATGCAGGCGTCCCTCTTGCTGGCGGCCGCACTGCTCGCGGCCTGCACCGGTCCGGAGCCCGAGCCCGAACCGCGCCCCGCACTGCCGCCCACTGCTCCGCAAGGCACGTCCGACCGACTCGAAATCGTCGACCGCGCCATCGAGTTCCACGGCGGGGCGCTCTTCGAGGAGTCCCGGGTGAGGCTGACGGTAGCGTCCCGCTCGGGGAGCTTCGACGTCGACTCGATGGCCGACGGGGACCGCTTCGAGCAGCGGATCCGCGCCTCGAACGGCAGTGACGAACGGGAGTACCGGCGCGACAACACGGCGCTCGAGGTGACCGAAGGCGGTCAGCCGATGGAGATGGACGAGACGGAACGCGCCCGTGCCGAGAGCTACGTCAACCAGCGCATGTACTTCCTCTTTCTGCCGTACAAGCTGAACGATCCGGGAACCTACAAGGAGGACGAGGGCCTCGAGGCGTGGAACGGAAGGCAACTGCACCGCGTCCGCGTCACCTTCGAACCGGGCACCAGCGACGGCGCGGACAGCGCCTACGTCTACTGGTTCGATCCCGAGACGGCACGGCTTGAGCAGTTCGCCTACGACTACAGCGAGGGCACCGGACTCCGCTTCCGGGTGCTCACGAACTACCGGCGGATCGGCGGCCTGCTGTTCTACGACGCGGACAACTACGGCCTGAACACGCGGGACGGCGGCCTCACCGTCGACGACATCAACCCGGCTTACGTCGAGGAGGAACTGCCCCTCGTCTCGCAGATCGAACTGCATGACATCGATGTCGAACGGGCCGGTGCCAGTTGAGGCGGCGCTTCGCTGCCGGCCTCGCCGTCCTCGCCGGTCTGCTGCTCTCCATTTCCTGCGAACCACCGGCGCTCGAGGAGCCGATCCCCGAGTTCGATCCCCAGACCGTCGCGGCGGCCGTGCTCGAGGTCCTCGACCTGCAGGTGGAAGCCTGGAACGACGGCGACATCGACGGCTTCATGGCCGGCTATCTGAACAGCGATGAACTGCGGTTCACCTCGGGCAACGAGGTACGGTACGGCTGGAGACTGACCCGTCAGCGCTACCACGAGCGGTACCCCGACCGCGCCGCGATGGGAACCCTCGCCTTCGAGAACCTGGACGTCCGCGTGCTCTCCGAGCATGCCGCCAACGTCTTCGGCCGCTTCCGGCTGACGCGGGAATCCGACGAACCGACCGGACTGTTCACCCTGCTGCTGGAGCAGCACGGCGAGCAGTGGCTGATCGTCGCCGACCACACCTCGCAATAACGTCTCTACCCGACAATGAAAGAGCCGAGTGTCATCCTGGTGGGCACCGCGTCGGTCCTGACCCTGGGGCTGGCCGGATTCGCCCTGGAGGGGCCGCGCATCCAGGCCGAGATCCAGGCTCGGACGGCGGCGGCGCTGGCCGATGTCGGCGTCCGAAACCTCAGTGTGCAGACGAACGGCCGCGACGTGACGCTCTCCGGCACCGTCGCCTTCGCCGAGATCGGAATCGAGGCGGCACGGCGCGCGGTCGCGACGCCCGGCGTGCGCCGCGTGGACAACCGGCTCGAGATGGTCATGGGGCCTTCCTTCGTGTTCGCGCCCGACGGCGACATCTGGTTGCTCAGCGGCAAGATGCCGACGCCCGAGAGCCGGCAGGAGCTGTTCGACGCGGCCGCCGCCATCGTCGGTCAGGGGAACGTGATCGACGAAACCGAAGTCGATGGCGCCGTGACCGAACCGCCCTGGCTCGGGGCACTGCCGAGGCTGATCCAGCTTCTACGGCAACTGGACGGGGCTCCGGGGCTCCGGCTTGAGGACGGCACACTGACGCTGACCGGCCACACCTCCAGCGAGGGCCTGCGGGACCACCTGATGCTCCAAATCGCGTCGATCAGGGCCGCGGCCAATGCCGGCTGGCAGATCGCCGATCGGATGAGGATCTCGCCGGTGGCCACGAACCACGAAGCCGAGAACCGCATCGGCCGGGTGCTGGAACGCGGGCCGATCCAGTTCGAGGCCGGCACGTCGACGCTGACCGAGGAGGGCAGGACGATCGTCGGCGAGATCGGCGCCGCAATAGCCAACATCTCCGACATCCGCGTCGAAATCCTTGCCCACGCCGACGCTGACGGCGATCCGGCAGCCAACCGGACGCTCGGTCTCGAGCAGGCAAGGGCCGTGCGCGACGTCCTCTCGGCCAGCATTCATCCGGACCGGTTGCTGGCGGTCGGCTACGGCAGCGACCGTCGCGCCGTCGGCGGGGACGACGATGCGGCGGAGGGCACCGACCTTTCGACTCCCCGCATCGAATTCAGAGTACTGCACCGACCCTGAACGGCCGATGCTCTACGTCCTCCTGGAGATCTGGATCTGGGTCGTCGCCGCGGCGCTCGTCGGTGCGATCTTCGGCTGGTGGATCCGCAGCATCCGGGCCGCCAGGGAAGTTGCGCGCGAAGCCCTGCTCTGGCAGCGGCGGGTCGAACGGCTGAGGAGACTCGCGGCGGGTCTGAAGCAGACGGCGGAAGGCGAAGGAAGAAGTCCAGACGGTACCGACCGCTGACCGGGCCTACACGCCACCAGTGCGCAGATCGAACTGCGACGGTGCGACGTCGACGCCGGCGAGATGCTGCACCGCGCGGGCCGTGACTCTGGCGAGTGCCTCGGGGTGCTCGGTGGCTACGTTCCACTGCTCTCCAACATCGACGGACAGGTCGTAGAGCAAGGGCGGATCGTGTTCCTGCCGACCGCCGGCAAGCCCGTACTCGCCCTCGGTGACGAAGTGCGCCTTGTAGTTGCCGACCCGGTAGGCGTAGAGCTCGCTGCCGCGGTAGAACGGCACTTCTTCGCGCGGGCCTTCACCGCTTCCGCGCAGCACCGGAGCCAGGTCGAGGCTGTCCATCGGCCGGTCGTCAGGCACCGCGCCGCCGGAAAGAGAGAGGAAGGTCGCAAACAGGTCGCTCGTCGACCCGATCTCGTTCGTGACCACGTCGGGGCCGATCGTGCCGGGCCACCAGAACAGCCCCGGTACGCGCATGCCGCCTTCCCAAGTCATCCCCTTGCCTTCGCGAAGCGGTCCCGCCAGGCCGCCCTGCGTGCGGAACGCGGTCCAGGGCCCGTTATCACTGCTGAAGAAGACCACCGTGTTCTCGGCGATCCCCTCCTCCTCGAGCGTGTCGAGGATCCTGCCGACGCTCCAGTCGATCTCCTCGATCACGTCGCCG
>WTGL01000160.1:5778-8002 GCA_011523565.1 Acidobacteriota bacterium | reverse complement strand
GCCGACCCAGGGCGCGTTGACGCTCATCGCCGCCGCCAGGGCCAGAGCGAACACCGTGCCGGGTATCGCCCAGGGCAGGGTCATCATCGCCTCCAGCGCACGGCCCGGCAGGCCGCCGCGCCGGAGCGACAGTCGCGCCGCCATGACGCCCACCACGACCGCCGCCAACGTCGCGGCGGCGGCCATCCAGATCGAGTTCAAGGCCGGCCGCAGCCGTTCGGCGGAGGACAGGAGGTCGCCGTAGTTGACGAGCCCGAGCACCGGCGGGAACGCCTCCACCGTCCAGGTGTTCGGCGGCACGAGCGACATCAGAATCAACGTGGCATGCGGCAGCAGCAGCACGCCGGCCAGGACCCAGCCGCCGGCTGCAGCGGCAATCCGCGCGCCCTGGCTGTGCAAACGCCGGCGCGCGGGCGGGGTGCCGCGCGCACCGGAAGCCAGATCCAGGCCCGGATCGATCTTGCGGAGCAGAAGCAACGACGCGAAGGCGAGCAGCGCCAGCATGGTCGTCTCGACGTACGCCATGCGCAGCTCGCCGTTCAGCTTCGAGGCCACGATCTGGGTCGTCATCACGCGGAAACCGCCGCCGAAGATGTACGGCGCCGAAAAGGAGCCAAGCGAGGTCATGAAGGTGAGCAGCGTCGCCCCGGCCAACGCCGGCCGAAGCCGTGGCAGGGTCACCCGGAAAAGGATCTGCGACCGGCTGGCGCCCAGGCTCTGCGCGGCCTCGATCGCCGCCCCGTCCTGCCCGGACAGCCCGGCCCGGGTGAACAGGTAGAAGTAGACGGACAGCACGGAGATCCACAGGGTCCGCCACATCGCGTTCCACTCGTCGGCGCGGGTGAAGAAGGACCGGAACGCCTCGGTCGTCGGACCGCCTCCGCCCGGGCTGCCGATGCCGAAGGCCTCCGCCGCGACGACCAGCAGCGGGTAGCCGACGAGCCACGCCAGGAACGCCAGTACCAGCCACGGCACAAGCGAGCGGAGCTGCGGCGCTCTCCGGCCCGCTCCGGCGGCGCTCAAGGACCGGGCTCCGCCGCGCCGGCCGCGAAGGCGGAAGACGGCGGCTCTTCGTCAAGCTGCCGCACCACGCAGGCGCCGCTCCGACCGGCCGCGGTTCCCGGCATCGCCACTTCAACGGCAGGCCCGGCCGGCGGCCCGGATTCCGCTTCGTCCGACGGGGTTGCAAGCCGCACGGTGTAGAAGCTGTTGCTGCCGGTGAAGCGCTCCGCCTCGATCCGGCCCGCCAGCCCCGATCCCCCGTCCGTCGCCAGTTCCAGGGCCTCGGGACGAGCGCAGACGTCGACCCGGTCGCCAACACCGAGTTCGCCGCTGCCCCGGCACCGCCAGGGCTCGGCCGCCGGCTGCGACTCCAGGCGCACCGTCAGTTCGTCGGCGTCGTGCCGCTCCAGGACGACACCCGCCAGCACCGAGCAGCGGCCGACGAAGGTGGCCACGAAACGCGAAGCGGGATCCCGGTAGAGTTCCGCCGGCCCTCCGACCTGCTCCAGGCCGCCCTCGTTCAGCAGGCCGATCCGCTCGCCCAGCTCGAAGGCCTCCTCCTGCTCGTGCGTCACCAGCACCGTCGTGATGCCGGTCTGTTTGACCGCGCGCCGCAGATCGGCCCGGGTCTCCTCCCGCAGCGCGGGGTCCAGGTTCGAGAGCGGCTCGTCGAGCAGCAGCACCCGCGGCCGCGGCGCCAACGCCCGCGCCAGGGCCACCCGCTGCTGCTGGCCGCCCGAAAGCTCGGCGATCCGCCGCTGCTCGAAGCCGGAGAGGCGTACGAGGTCGAGCATCTCGGCCACCCGGGCCTCCGTCTCGCCCTGCCCTCCGCCGCGGACCTTCAGCCCGAAGGCGACGTTCTCGGCCACACTCAGGTGCGGGAAAAGCGCGTAGCTCTGAAACAGCATGCCCACGCCCCGGCGCGCCGGCGGCAGGTGCTCGATCGCCTCGTCCGCGATCAGCAGACGTCCCCGGTCGAGCTGCTCGAAGCCGGCCAGCAGACGCAGCATCGTCGTCTTGCCGCTACCGCTCGGCCCGAGCAGGGCGAAGATCTCGCCCGGGTCGACGGTCAGCGAGACACCGGCGAGGACAACGGTGTCGTCGAACGCCTTGAAGACGTCTTCGAAACGGACGGAGACCCCGGACGCCGTCACCGCGGGGCGCGTCCGGTCATCCTCCGCCCTGGCCGCGAACGGCCCGGTCCCACTCCGCCATCCACGCG
>WTGL01000160.1:0-5768 GCA_011523565.1 Acidobacteriota bacterium | reverse complement strand
CGCTTCGGGCGAACCGAGCCAGTCGAGGAAGGCCTCCGCCTCGGCCGGCTGACCCGAGCCCGCGACCACGCCGACCGAATCCTGGATCACCGCCGTGCCGCTCGCCGGAAAGCGGTACGCGATCGGCGCGCCGCGATCGATCAACGACA
The DNA here is from genome assembly GCA_011523565.1 of Acidobacteriota bacterium. Taxonomy (GTDB): domain Bacteria; phylum Acidobacteriota; class Thermoanaerobaculia; order Multivoradales; family Multivoraceae; genus Multivorans. The sequence continues at coordinate 5,619 of WTGL01000160.1, read as the reverse complement.
GCGTGTCCGTCATTTCCCACAGCGTCAGCACGCCCTCCTGCCGCGTCAGCTTCTCGTGCAGGACCGCCGGGCTGTGGACGTACTCCCGGGTCTGTCCGTCGAGCCGCCGCAGCCAGTCGAAGCCCGCCTCCGTGCTGCCAGTCTCAACCACCGAGTCGGAGAGGATCTTGCCGAAGATCGTCCGCATCGTGCCGCTCGCCAGCGGATCGCGGATCACGACCTCGTCGTGCCAGCGCTCGTCGAGCAGATCGTCCCAGTCGGCGGGCGCCTCCTCCTCGCTGATCGCGTCCCTGTTGTAGACGATGATCGTCGGCGTCTGGTACAGCGTGTAGTAGAGCCCCGCCGGATGCCGGTCGGCCGGATCGAGTGCCGCGGCCCAGGACGGCTCGGACGGCGCCAGCAGACCCTCGGCAGCGCCCCGCGCCAGGATCGTCGCCGGGCCGCCGAACCAGACATCCGCCTGCGGGTTCGCCCGTTCCGACCGGATCCGGTCGTAGACCTCCTGCGAGCCCATGTCGAGCCAACGGACGTCGACGTCCGGCCGCGCCACCTCGTATGCCTGCTCGACGACGGTCAGCAGGTCCCGCCCATGCGGCGAGTACACCACCAGCGGCGTCCTCCCATCGCCCCCGCAGCCCGCCACGGCCGCGGCCGCCGCGAGACAGAAGATGATCGAGCGACGGGTCAGAGCGGTCCGCATCGGCCGCCAAGTGTACGTCGCCCGACGACGGGCCGCGCGTGCTACAACGAACGCGCCACGAGCCGCGCCCCGACGAGGCGGTTCATGCTCACGCCTTCCTCGGCAGCCCGGATGGCCAGCGCCCGGTGCGTCTCGGGCGGCACGCGAACCATGAACTTGCCGCTGTACGCGCGGTCCGCGTACGGAACGGGCAGGTCCTCACCGTTCGCCCGCATGTCTTCGACGCTCTCGGCTACGAGACGCCGTACGCCCGCGAGAGCTTCTTCCGGCGTGGACGCGAGCCAACTGAGTGACGGAAACTCGGCGCACAGGCCCACATGTTCCTGGTCCTCCGCCGACCACGTAACCCGGTACGTGTAGTGGTCGCTCACTTCATCCCCTCCAGCTTGTCGATTGCCTTGAGCACCTGCCGCACCTGGTAGGCCTTGGCCATCCCCTTGGCATTCTGGATGTTCACCCTCGGGTCCCCCGGCCACGGAGTCCTGTAGATGCGATGACTCGTACGGTTCTGGCGCGGCTCGCCGAAGTACGCGTCGCAGACCGCGACCAACTCCGCGAAGCGAGCGCCCTTCGGGTTGCGGCGAAGCTTCGCCACGATGGCTTCGGTCTTCGCCACCGAAGCACAGTATCTCTATTGATACCGCCTCGCAACGCCTAGAGCGACGTCTTTCGGCTGCCAACAGGCAAGACCGCACGGACGGCAAGCCCTCCCCGGTACCGCGGGCCAGGAGCATCGCCGGACCGCCGAACCACACCTCCGTCTGCAGGTTCGCCAAACTCCTCCCACCCGGAACTCGCGGAAGTTCCCGAAACGTCAGCTACCTGCGAGGGATCAGGGTCCGGGAAGGTCCCCCGAGAGTGGTCCCGTTTGGCGGACGACCCGCCAACTGGCGGTTGGGCAACTTCGCAGGAGAGCTTGCCTGCCCTTGTTCGACGACCGCCACAAGCCCAACGGGTTTCGGCTCCTCACCTCAACCGACTGACGCCGACGGGCTCATCGACTCCATCGACAAGCATCTTGCATTGCCCTCTTAATTGGAAGATCGTGACACGCGGCATGTAGCTGTACGAGTACTCGTAGTGGTACTCCGATTGTTCCCAGATCTGACCATTGGTCAGCTTGACGACGGTATCTCCTTCCCACCCCTCAAACTCTCCGTCGATCCTGCTCTCGACATCACACGTCGGAGGGACGCTCGTAGTCGCGACGGACGGCAGCCTCACGTCTGTGCCCGTACGACCCGCTACAGCCGCGCCGCTGACATCCCCGAGATCGTCCCCCACAGCGGACGCAGCGGATTCCGTCGGCGACTGCTCGCACCTGAACCTCTGGCTGGGCCTAGCAGTGCCGTCCGTTGAGCGCGAGAAGTCGTAGTAGAGGCCGGTGCCGCCAGGCTCAATGAGGAACATGTAGTCGAAGGTCCCGTCGTCATCGGGACCGAAATCCCAGCGTCGGTTGAGTCCCTGTACCTGAAACTCTGCTGCGTGGGTTGTGCCGGCAACCGACACCTCACCGTTGCTTTCCAAGCGAGTCAGAGTGAGTAGTACGTTCCTGTGGTTGAAGTCGGTCTCGTCGAAGCAGCGCCACATCTCCTTTGGTTCGTCAGGCTCAGGCGAACTCGGCAGCGTGTGCGTTGGCGCGGTCCGCCCGAGGGCTGCCACTGCATCGGGATGACCTTGGTCAGAGGCTAGACGAAACCAGCGGGCGGCCTCAGCAGTGTCCTTCGGCACACCCTGCCCGTGGAGGTACATCACGCCGAGATTGTGCTGGGCCTGCGCGAGCCCTTGCTCGGCGGCCAGTCGATACAGCCGTGCGGCTTCGGCGTCGTCTCGAGGAAGGCCATGACCATGCTCGTACATGTAGCCGAGATTGCCTTGTGCTCCTCCATGGCCTTGTGCTGCAGCCGGGCGGAGCCACCGGAGAGCCATCACGTCGTCCGTTCCCATGTAGAGAGACCCGAGTTCGGCCATCGCTCCAGGGTGCCCCTGGTTGGCCGCTCGCGTCAGCCAAAGTAGAGCCTGCTCTTCCCTCTCACCGTCGGGTACATCACCGCGCCCTGCGGCGTACACGACAGAGAGTTCGTACTGCGCCTCCGCGTCACCGCCTTCAGCGGCGGCCAGCAGTTGATTGAACCGGGCGTCGCCCTGTGCTTTAGAGCCGTCTCCGGCATCCTCCAGCGTCGCATCCAGCGAGGCCAACTCGTCGAGCGTGTCCCCAAACATCTCGAGCGTCTGGGCGTGGCCCTGTTAGGCTGCACGATGGAGCCACCTCACTGCCTCGGCACCGTCTTCAGGCACACCGTCCCCCTCGATGTACAGCATGCCGAGCTTGAACTGTGCGTCGGCATGGCCTTGTTCAGCCGCCATGCGGAGCCAGCGGGCAGCTTCAACGGGGTCCTTCGGCACACCCCGGCCGTCGTGGTGGACCATCCACAGCAGAAACTGCGCATCGACGTAGCCTTGTTCGGCAGCGCGCCGGTACCAGCGCGCAGTTTCGGCGTAGTCCTGAGGGACGCCCGCGCCAACACTGTACATGCCGCCCATCTCGAACTGTGCCTCGGCGTCGCCCTGGTCGGCGGCACGGCGAATCCACTTGACGGCTTCGGCCTCGTCCTTGGGCACGCCCTGCCCGTTGTAGTACATCAGCCCGAGGTGGAACTGCGCCATCGGATCGTTCTGCTCGACGGCTCGCCTATACAACCGAAGCGCTTCCGAGTAGTCCTGTGGCACGCCGTGCCCGACTTGGTACAGACGCCCAAGCATGGCTTGAGCCTCGGCGTGGTCCTGCTCCGCAGCGAGCCGAATCCACTTCACCGCTTCTGCGGGGTCAGTCTGCATGTACGTGACCCCGAGTTGAAGCGCGGAGGCGGCGTGCCCTCTCTCGGCCAAAGCCCGTAGTTGTGCAGCGTCAGACGGGTCCAGACGGCCCGTGGTCTCTGTCTGGGGCTGAACGGCCGTCGCCAGAGCTACTAGACCCCCGGCGAACGCCGCGACGACGAGTGCGGGCCTCCTGCAAGTCACTTCGCGGAAACCCTAACGCATGGTTACGGATGGCGTCGCTCTCTTCATCCTCCAGACAGCCTCCAGGCTGCCTTACCAACCAGCAGGCAGCGTGCGCCCGCCTCTCGGCCACGTCGTCGCCACAGCTGCGCAGATGGCCGACTGCCCCCAGGTTGCGCTGCGCGGGTGGCGTCTCGGCTTGAGCCGTGAGAGAGCCGGCGGCGTAGACGGATCCGACAGTCGGCGCTCATAAGGAAGCGAAGACCGCCAGCCCCGGTCGTAACGGATCCGGCGATACGTCGGTATGGGGAGGCGTGCAAGACCGGCCCCAGCGCTGGCCGTACACGGATCGAGGGTCGCTGTCTCATAACTCAGTGAAGGGGCGCTGGCCCCAGCCGGGCGTCTACGGATCCGGCGATTCATGGACATGAACAGGTATCGACGGGGGCGGGCGCCATCTCGGGCTGCAGGAATCCGATCGGCACGCGCCCCGGAAAGGCGAAGGCATCGTGTCAAGAGCAGATAGCCGCGTCTGAGCGACAGCGAGGGATTCGGTGGCTGGTCCAACGGCAAGACACTGGAAGGAACCACCCGGAGATCGACGGTTCGAGTCCGTCGACCACCGAATCCCACGCGGTGACACTCTTGAGATCCACCGATTCCTCAGAGAGTACTGACGCGGAGTTCAGCAGCTGGGTCGACATCTCTCACCGCATACGCGGCGCCTCGCGCGGGAGCCGATCGCCAAGGGGCCGGAATCTACTCGCGGTAGCACGAGTTGACGTCCCACCGGCTCGGCCGGCCTCGTCATTCCCTTAGGTGTCCAGCTAGGCAGTAACGCGCAGTTGCAGGCCCAACGCCCGAGTGATCCGCATGACGGTCGTGAACGTGGGGTTGCCATCCTTCGAAAGGGCCTTGTACAGACCCTCCCGGCTCAAGCCCGCTTCTCGGGCCAGTCCGCTCATGTTCCTTGCCCGTGCGATGTCGTTCAGCGCCGCTCGGATCAGGCTGCCGTCGCCCGGGTCTTCCTCCGCGCACGCCTCAAGGTACAGGCGGGCATCTTCCCGGCTACCCAGATGCTCGGCCGCATCCCACTTGCTGAAGGTCTCGGTCATCTCCCGCTTTCCAGCACTTCGACCGCGACGAACTGTAGACCACAGTTCACACATCGGTCGATCCGGAGCGCGGTCCTTCACGCGCCGGCGTGACCAGACTCGGGTGGAAGCGCCGGAGGTTGCGGAAGTAGGTGCGGTGGGCCCTGGCGAGCCAGTCGAGGTCAACGGCACCGACATCGCCGGCTTCCGCCACCTGGCCTTCGAGCAGGCGACGAGGGTAGACCTTCATCTCGCCGACGACCAGGACCGGCTCGCCGTCCTCGGTGGCGGTCTCCACCTGAAGGCCCTCCGCCTCGAGTTCACGCCGGAGGAGATCTCCCAGGCGCTGGAGAACGTCACCGGGCACGGCTACGCGCGTTCAGGAACCTGGAGAACCCGCCGCAACGTCTCTCCGTCGACATTGCCGCCGCTGACGACCACCGCGGTGGTCTTGCCGTCGCGCGGTATCAAGCCCTGCAAGAGGGCCGCCACACCGACCGCGCCGCCGCCTTCGACCACCCAGCCCTGCACATCGACCAGGAAACGCATCGCCGACGCGATCTGATCCTCGGCAACAAGCACCACATCGTCCAGGTAGCGCCTGCAGATCGGCACTGTCATCGAGCCCGGCTCGATATCGCCCGAGAGCGCCTCGGCAAGGGTGTCCCAGACCTGCGGTTTGTCGCTGTCGTGGAAGACGTTGAACATCGCCGGCGTCGATTCGGCACTCACGCCGATCACCTCGACCGCGGGGTTGAGCTCCTTGAGGGTGGTGGCAACGCCGGAAATCAGGCCGCCTCCGCCCACGGGGACCAGCACCCTCTC
>WTGL01000113.1:7063-8017 GCA_011523565.1 Acidobacteriota bacterium | reverse complement strand
CGGGGAAGTCCGGCAACAGCGACATGGGGACGTAGCCGAGGCCGACGGCCGCTCGGAGGCTGTGTCCATAGTTCCCGGAAGTGACGTAGCCCGCGATTTTGTCCCCGAGCCAGATCGGTTCGTAGTGGTAGAGCAGCGGCCGCGGATCCCGGAGCCTGAACTGGACCAGGCGCTTCGCGATGCCGCTCTCCTTCTGCCTGAGCAACGCCTCGCGGCCGATGAAGCCACCGGGCTTGTCGAGCCTGAGGGCGAACCCGAGGCCGGCTTCGAGCGGCGAGTCCTGATCGGTGATGTCGTGGCCCCAGTGGCGGTAAGCCTTCTCGATGCGCAGCGAGTCCAGGGCGTGGTAGCCGGCGTGCACGAGGTCGAAGGCCTCGCCGGCAGCCACGATCTCGGCGTAGACGCCGACCACGAACTCCGTAGGAACGTAGAGTTCCCAGCCGAGTTCGCCGACGTAGGTGATCCGCGATGCCCGCACCAGGCCGTAGCCCAGTTCGATCTCGCGGCTCGTCGCAAACGGGAACGCTTCGTTGCCCAGGTGCGCCGGCGTCAGGGACTGCAGGAGGGCGCGGGAAGCCGGGCCCATCAGGGAGATCACGCCCATCGCCGAGGTCACGTTCGTCAGCACACAGTGCGCATCGTCCGGAATATGGCCCTTGAGCCAGTGAAAGTCACGCGTTTCCGAGGTGGTGGCGGTGACGATCAGGAAACTGTCTTCCCCGAGCCGCGTCACCGTGAGATCCGCCTCGATGCCGCCGCGCTCGTTGAGCCACTGGGTGTAGACGATGCGGCCGGGCGGCACGTCGACGTCGTTGGCACAGACCCCGTTGAGCACCCTGGTCGCATCCCGGCCTTCGAGCCGGAACTTCGCGAACGACGACTGGTCGAACAGTCCCACGTTCTCCCGCACGGCCCGATGTTCGGCGGCCGAGTACTCGAACCAGTTCTGGCGCC
>WTGL01000113.1:1772-7053 GCA_011523565.1 Acidobacteriota bacterium | reverse complement strand
GAAGAGCTGTACGACCTCGGCCGACTGAAGAGCAGGCATGCGCTCCCTGGCGCCGCGCAGCAACGGCTCGAAGTGCTCGCGGTTGGCGGCGATCTCGTCGAAGCAGAAGTCCTCGGGGATGCCGTCCATGCCCCAGGGCCGCGCGTTCGGCTCGAAGACGCCAACGATCAGCTTGTCCGCGTCGTACCTGAAGTACGAGATCGCGTCGTAGTCCCGCACGACGGGCAGGTCCGCATCGAGTCCCTCGACGGAGTCGAAGCGGACGTAGTAGTGCTCGCAGGCATGCAGCGGGACGTTGACGCCGATGGAGGCGGCCAGCTCCCAGGTCCACATGCCCGCGCAGAGGACGACACAGTCGGCATCGATGTCCCCCTGCTCCGTGGCGACGCCCACGGCACGTCCGCCGGAAGTGCGAATGGAGGTCACCGGCACCCGCTCGACGATCCGGGCGCCGGCCGCGCGGGCGCCCGCGGCCAGCGCCAGGGTGATGTCCGCCGGGTTCGCGTAGCCGTCGACGGGGATGTGGAGTCCGCCCATCAGGTCGGACGTCTCAAGCAGCGGTATTCGTTCCCCGATCGTCTTCGCCGTCACCACACTGACCGGCAGCCCGAGCACCTTCGCCAGTGAAGCCGCGCGCCTGAGTTCCTCGAACCGCTCGGGGTCGGCGGTGACCGAGAAGGAGCCGCAGCGGCGATAGCCAGTCGACTGTCCCGTCTCCTGCTCGAGGCGAGCGTAGAGCTCGCTCGTGTAGCGAGCGAGGTTCGTCATCGTGACCGACTGCCGGAGTTGGCCCAGCAGGCCGGCGGCATGCCAGGTCGTGCCGGAAGTGATCTGCCGGCGCTCGAGCAGGAGCACGTCGGACTTCCCCGAGCGAGCGAGGTGGTAGGCGACCGAGCAGCCGATCACGCCGCCGCCGATGATGATCACGCTCGCGCGGGGCGGCAACTCCGCCGTGCCCTGGCGCCCTGGTTCTCGCTCTCGTCCGGACTCCGGGCGCATCTTCGTTCGAGGTTCGTTCGAGATTCGTTCCGGATGCTCAGCCGAGACTCTAGCGGAACCCGAATGTACACTCGACTCTAGGCAATGACACCAACCCGGAAGGCGCGACGGTCCGGAGACGGCATCAGCCGCCGCGACTTTCTCTCGGGGATTCCCGTCGCCCTGACCGGCGCCGCCCTGGCCTGCCGGGACGTACCCGCGTTCCAGCGGGAGATCGAACGCGAGGGCGCGGCGGCCTATCCGCCGCTGCGAACGGGAATGCGCGGCTCCCATCCCGGCTCGTTCGAAGTCGCGCACGAACTGGTCCAGGAGGGCCGGGAGTGGACGGCCACCGAAACCGGCGAGGCGTACGACCTGGTGGTCGTGGGCGCCGGCATCTCGGGACTGGCGGCCGCGCACTACTTCTCGAAGCAGGCGGGCCCGGACGTCCGCGTACTGCTGCTCGACAACCACGACGACTTCGGCGGCCACGCGAAGCGCAACGAGTTCCGGCTCGACGGGCGGACGTACCTGATGAGCGGCGGCACCCTGTACGTCGAGGCGCCCTCCCAGTACGGGGACATCGCGGGGGGCCTCCTCGAGGAGATCGGGATCGACCGCGGGCGCTACTACGAGTCCGTCGCCTCGGTAGCGGACACTTACGAGAACCTGGGGCTTGAGCAGGGCATGTTCTTCGACCGCGAGACATTCGGCACGGACGTGCTGGTTGCCGGTGTCGGGAGTCGCCCCTTCGCGGAGTTTCTCGCCGACACGCCACTGTCGGAGGCGGTCCGGGCCGATCTGATCCGGCTCCACAGCGAGGAGCAGCCGGACTACCTGCCGGACCTCTCGCCGGCCGCGAAGAAGGCGTACCTTGCCACCATCAGTTACAGGGACTTTCTCCTCGAACACGCGAAATGCGATCCGCGGGTGGTCCGGTTCTTCGACCACCGACCCAAGAGCATTTACTGCACCGGAATCGACGCCTACCCGGCGCGCTACGCCTGGGAGGAGGGCCTGCCCGGCTTCTCGGGAATGGAGATTCCGGAGACACCCCCGGATCTGCTGGCGGACGAGCCGGGCGGCCAGCACGGCCGGGAGAACCAGGCCCGGGCGTACGAGGGAGATCCCGACGTCTACTTCCCGGACGGAAACGCCACGATCGCCCGGCTCCTCGTGCGCGGGCTTGTTCCGGGCAGCGTCCCGGGATCGACCATGGAGGACGTGGTCATGGCACCGCTCGACTACGGGATGCTGGATCGGGCGGGAAACCGCACCCGGCTCCGGCTGTCCTCGACCGTGATTCGGGTCGAGCCCGGGCAGGGCGGCCCGGCCCGGGTCACCTACGTCCGGGACGACCGGGGGCACACCGTCACAGCCGGACGGGTCATTCTCGCCTGCTGGCACAACATCGTTCCCCATCTGGTTCCCGAATTGCCGGAATCCCAGCGGGACGCCCTCTCCTGGCCGGTCAAGTCGCCGCTCCAGTACACGAGCGTGCTGCTGCGCAACTGGCGCGCCTTCACCGAGGCCGGCGTCTCCTACATCGAGGCCCCAGGCGGCTACCACACCTCGGTGGGGCTCGCCGAGCAGCTCTCGCTCGGGGACTACCGGACGTCGACCTCGCCGGACGAGCCGCTGGTGATCTCGATGTACCGCTATCCGTGCGAGCCGGGCCTGTCCCGGCGCGAGCAGCATCGAGTCGGCCGGATGGAACTTCTCCGCACCACCTTCGAGGCAGTGGAAGCCAATATCCGGGACCAACTCAACCGGATGCTCGGCCCAAGCGGTTTCGACGACCAGCGCGACATCGCGGCGATCACGGTCAACCGCTGGCCGCACGGCTACACCTACACCTACAACCCGCTCTTCGATCCGCCGGAGTGGGCCTTCGAGACGGGCGACGATCGACCCGTGGTGACGGCGAGGCAACCCTTCGGCCGGGTCGCCATCGCCGGCGCCGACGCCGCCGCGAGCCCCCACACGGACGCGGCGATCCGCGAGGCTCACCGGGCGGTGGAGGAGGTGCTCGCGGCGGACTGACGGACGGCCCGCGAGCAGGCCGCCACGCCGGGATATGGTGCAGATGGAGTCCGTTCACGGTATTGCCATGCGATGTTGCCGCCTGCAAGCGCTGGCCCTCCTTCCACTTGCAGCGCTGGCCCTGGCCTGCGGCGCCGCTCCCGAGCCGGCACTCGGGCCCGCAGCCGACCCGCCGCGGCGCGTCTTCCTGATCACGGTCGACACGCTGCGCGCTGATCACCTGGGCTGGCATGGCTATCCCCGGGACACGAGTCCGCGGCTCGACGAGTGGGTCGAGCGCGGTGTCGTCTTCGAGCGGGCGATCGTCCAGTGGCCGAAGACGGGACCGTCCTTCGCCTCGATGTTCACCAGCCTCTACCCGCACACGACCGGGCTGATACATGACGCCGCGCAGACGATTCCAGAGTCCTATGTCGCTTTGCCGGGCTGGTTCCAGGAACGCGGCTTCACGACGGCGGCCGTGATCTCCAACCCCGTGCTGAGCCGGGAACTCGGTTGGGGCCGCGGCTTCGACCGCTACGAGCAGACCTGGGTCGACCAGGCGACCCTCGATGCCGTCGACGAACTCCCGGTCGAGCAGCGGCCGATGGCGTTCCGGCGCCACGTGTGGGCCGACCGCGTGAACGAACTGGCGGCGCCGCTGCTCGCCTCGCTGGCCTCCGAGGAGCGGCTGTTCGTCTGGCTGCATTACACCGACCCGCACGTCCCTTACCTGCTCCAGCCCGGAACCGGGAATCCGTTTCTGGACGACGAACACTATGTCGGTGACGAAATCGTCGACTTGACGGGCGCCGAGGGGCGTGCGCTCGGCGACCAGCGGGAACTCCGCTACTACGTCGCCCAGTACGACGCGAACGTCTGGGTCACGGATCGCGCGATCGGCGCCATCCTGGACCAGATCGGGGAACTCGGAATGGAGGACGGGAGCCTGTTCGTGCTGACCGCCGACCACGGCGAGGAGCTGAACATTCAGGACGGCGAGTGGCAACTCGTCCTGCGTCCGCCGAACCGGGACCGTGAGAAGCCGACGATCGAGCTCTACCACCTGCCGTCCGATCCGCTGCAACTCAGAGACGTGGCCTCCGAGTTTCCGGAGGTCAGTGACCGGCTCGGCCGACGGCTGAGCAGGTGGATCCGCGATTCGCCGCAGAACGTCACGCCACACACCGAGGCCGCGCGCAAGGCGCTCGAGGCGATGGGCTACCTCGAGTGACCGAGGACGAGGCAGGGCCTCGGCCGTTCACGATCGAGCGCGTCAGCGTCATCATCCCCTGCCTGAACGCCGCCGAGACCCTGGACGCGCAGCTCGAAGCGCTCAGCCGGCAGACCTGGCGGGGCGAGATCGAGGTACTGGTCGCGGACAACGGCTCGACCGATGGTTCCTCCGAACTCGCCGCGTCCTGGCGCGACCGGCTGCCCGGCCTGCGCGTCCTGCACGCCACCGACCGCAAGGGACCGGCGCACGCCAGGAACGTCGCCGCGGCGGCGGCAACCGGCGACGTCCTCCTGTTCTGCGACGCGGACGACGTAGTCGCCGAGGGCTGGATCGACGGCCTCGTACCCGAACTCGAGCGCCATGAGGCGGCGGCGAGCCGCCACGAGATCGAGCGTCTGAACGGCGAACAGGCCCGACGGCTGCACGGCGACCCCGCGCAGCAGCACGGCCTGTGCAGCTACACGAACCCGCCCTTCCTCGACCACGCTGGCGGCTGCGGACTGGGCGTACGGCGCCAGGTCTTCGAAGAGCTCGGCGGTTTCGACGAGGCCTACGTTGCGCTGGAGGACACCGATCTGTGCTGGCGTCTGCAGCTCGCCGGCCACCGCCTCGCCTTCGCTCCCGAGGCGGTCGTCCACGTGCGATTCCCGGCCACCCTTGCGGACGCCTTCCGCCAGGCGACCCGGTACGGGCAGTACAACGTGTACATCTACACGCGGTACCGGTCGCGCGGCATGCCGCGGCCACAGACGTTGCCGGGCCTGCTGCGACTCGGGTCGCTGCTGCTGAGGAGTCCGCAACTCCTGTCCAGATCGGCCCGGGGCAGGTGGATCTGGCTCGCCGGCTGGCGGCTGGGGCGGCTCCGGGGTTGCCTGCGCTACCGTAGCCTCGCGTTGTAGCCGGTAACCCGTGGAACAGAGCCCGCACCAAGATCCGGCCGCTCCGGTCGCCGGAGCAAAGCAGCGGTTGCTGCATTCGACGTTCAGCGCCTACGCCACGCTGTTCGTCCGGCTGATCATCGCCTTCGGCACCCGGTACGTACTT
>WTGL01000113.1:0-1762 GCA_011523565.1 Acidobacteriota bacterium | reverse complement strand
GCTGCGGGCCATGTCGGTCTGGATCGTGATCGACGCGGTCATCATGGTCTACCGTACGTACTTCGAACGCCGGCTTCTGATCCGCCACATCACCGGCTTCGAGGTGCTTCGCGCACTGTTGTTCGGCGTCCTGGCAGCTTTGCTGGCGTTCAACGGCGCAGGAGTCTGGTCCTTCGTCGGCGGCGAACTGGCATCTTCGGCCGCCTTCGCCCTGTTCCTGCTGTGGCGGGCTCGCGGGCGGATTCCCCTGACCCTGGACCTGCGGCGAATCCCCGCCTTGCTGCGAGCGAGCCGCTACCTGTTCGTGGTCTGGGTCGCGTTCCAGATCTTCAACTACGTCGACTACTACATCGTCAGGTACTTCTCGTCGAGCGAAGTCGTCGGCTACTACTCCCAGGCCTACTGGCTCGCCTTCCTGGTTCCGCTCACGCTGACCGTCCGCCCACTCCTACCGGCCCTCGTCGAGTTCCGGCATGACGAGGCCGAGTTCGCCGAAACGCTGCGGCTCGGAACGCTCGTCTTCCTGTCCGGAATCGTCCTCGCCGCCTACTTCCTGTTCTTCAACATCGAGAAGGTCGTCCTCCTGCTGTTCAGCGAGACGTGGACCGATGTCGGTCCGCTGCTGCGCGTCCTCTGCCTGGTACCACTCGTCGACATCTTCACGACCACCGGCGGCGAGGCGCTCAAGGTGCAGGGCCGGGACCGGCTGTGGCTGACGACCGTGGTCCTGAACATGACGGCCCTGATCGCCCTCGGCCTCCTCTTCACCTACCTGTGGGGGCCGATCGGGATGGCCTGGGCGAACTTCGCCCGTCTCGGCAGCCTGCTCATGCTGATCAAGATCTTCGGCATCTTCGCAGGACAGAGGCGAGAACTGGTCCTGAGCCTGGCCCAGGTCTACCTGCTGCCGCTGCCCTTCTTCCTAGCCGTGGCGGCTCTGCTGCCGGCGGATAGCTGGTCGAGGTTCGTTGCCAGCGCAGCAGCGGCCGGGCTCGGCGGCGGCGCGCTCCTGCTGCGCTTCCTGCCGGACTACCGAAGGTTCTTCCGCCGGGCCAGGGCCACCCCGGACGCGGGTAGCGCGGACATCGGGACGACGTCGTGACGGATCGTCGGGCGTTGCGACTCCTCGGAGCGTCCGTCGCAGCGCTGCCGCTACTGACGTTGCTGTTCCTCCCGATCCGGACGATCGACGACGCCTTCATCACCTTCCGCTACGCCCGCAACCTCGCCCATGGCGACGGCCTCGTCTTCAATCTCGGCGAGCGGGTCGAAGGGGTCACGAGCCTTTCGTGGACGCTGCTGCTCGCGGTTGTGGAAACCCTCCGTCTGCCGGTCGAGCCGGCGGCGTTCGTGCTCGGCGTGGCCTTCGCGCTGCTGGCGCTGCGCGAGTCGTATCTCCTCGGCCGCAGCCTCGGCGCCTCCGCCGGCGCCTGCCTCGCCGCGGTCGCCCTGGTGGCGGTCCATGGCCGTTTCTGGCTGGTCGCCGCCAACGGCCTGGAGGGCAGCCTGTTCGCGTTCCTTGTCGTACTCGTGACACGCAAGACCATCGAAGAAGCCGACACGCGGCTGATCGGCGCAATTCTGGGGCTGCTCTTCATGACCCGGCCGGAGAGCCTGATCGTCCTGCCGGTCGTCGCCGGCTATCAGTTGCTGGGAGCGTCCGGATCCGGCGACAGAACGAAAGCGCGTACCCGAACCGTCACGATTTCGGCGGCCGCTCTCGCGGTCGTCGGCGCCGTCACGATCTGGCGGCTCGGCTACT
>WTGL01000013.1 GCA_011523565.1 Acidobacteriota bacterium | reverse complement strand
CCCCCGCCCCGCTCGTGCTTCACTTTCATGCCCCAGCAGAGATGTCAAGTTCACTTTCACGTGGCCGTCGTACCGGCCTTCCCTTCGTCGATCCTTCTCTGATTCCTGACGACTATCGGGCCGCAACTCGCTCTCCAGTGTGAGTTGGACATCGCATGATGGAAGTGCGGGAACTTCTCGATAAAGTACTTGTCGTCCACGTGACTATAGTTCACGGCATTGGGTCGCTCAAGATGTTCGAACAGTGACTCAATCAGTGATCTAGAGTGAAAGTAGGAGGAGTTCACGTCTGTTCCGGCACCTATGATGGAGATAGCGACTGCTGAGGTATCGTCCTCTATTGACCCTTCCCGGAAGAAGACGAGGGCTGGCGTTGTGATATCGCCTGACTTCGGCACCTCTCCGACGTGCATGACGTTGTTCCTGACTCTTTGAGTGTCATTCGCCGTACCGGCGATGCACTTCTTCCAGGCAATCTCTATGGGCCTGAGATTGCCATCGGAGGAACCTACAGGCACCGATCTGGTGGCATACCTGAAATGGAAGTCCGGAGCTTTGCGGCGAAACAACCTCTTGAAAGGGTGACACTGTAGCCACAGTGGCTTAGCGAAATCGGCCCAAACCGCTTCGTCACTCTCGAACAGGGACTGGGCCAGTTTGCTCGCCTTCGTATCAAGACCGAGATACGCAATGGCCGATCCTCTGCTGAGACTCTATTGCGTTCCTCAAGGAGCTCATCGGAAACGAGGTTCGAACGGTCTTCCCGACAGCCACGCAGCGAGGGCAAGTAGTCTTGTCATTCGCTCCATTCGGCGAACGAAGATCTGGTGAATCTGATTCCAGACGAAAGTGGCGGCCGCCAGTACAATGGCGACTGCGGATAGCACTAGTGCCTGCTGGTCTGCGCTCAGGCCGAAGAACCACTCACGCATTTCGCCTCCTGCTTCCAGCGGACGTCTGTTGGGACTCTTGTTCCCGGGCCTCGTCGCCGTCGTCGACGATGACGGCAATCTGACCTCGCTTGCCGAAGATGCGGTTGGAGTCTAGCTCTATGTTGAGGCGGAGGAGGTCTCCGACACGTAGTCGTCGTGTGATTCGCACCCTTCCCTCGGCCATCGCAATCAGAAGGCGGCGCACGTTCTGTCTAGCACAGCCCATGCACATACGGGGAGTCACTAGGTCGTGGAACCAGTAGTCGCCGGTCATTAGGTATCCGGAACCGATCACACATCCACACTCCCCAGGGCAATCGTGGGCGGTCGTAAGGAAGATCGATCTCGGGGACGGTGCGCCTTTCTTCGACCGGAGCCAGGACTTCAACCGTCTCCACCGATAGCCCATGTGGCCCACCCAAAGCGAGAGTCGAGGGCGAAGTGTAAGCCTACGACCCGAGACTTGTATCCACTCGAAGGCAATCGGACCCGGGATTATCCAACAGATGATTGCTACGGCCGTACAGACTAGAATCTCCACTCTTACTGACCTCACCGACTCGTTTGACTTCTTCGCTGAGTCTCCGGTCCACCTTTGGTGGACCAACCCGAGGACTCCGCTATCAGGCCACGATACCGAATCTGCGGGCGTGAAGGGTAACGATACCTGGACGCCATCGGCGAAGCTCGGGAGAAGATGCGCCTTGCCCGGCGGGACTACGTCGATGCTCTAGACGAACTCGAGAAGCTAGAGGCTCGGACCTCGTGGCATTGGCGAAGATGAGCTTCCACCACCAGCTCGACGGTGTTCGCTGGCGCTATTTGCGATCCGCTACTTGAGGTCGTAGTTAAGGACAAAGGAGAGGGGAGCGAATCCGCTCCCGCCCGATCAGGGCGCTCGGAAGGTAGGTGCAAATCGCTGGCTAGCGTTTCACCGTCGAGGCCTCCACGATCGCCTTCAGGGGTTCCCGCGGTTCCTGGCAGTCGCGTCCTGTCGGGCGCGCTGTAGTGCGCTGTCCAAGAGAGCCTCAAAGAGCTGGCTCCGAGTGCTGTTGGCAGCGGTGATCTCCGCTTCCATGCGGTCGCAGAGGTTCATGAGCTGTTCGATCTTGTCTACGATGCGACGTTGCTCTCGTAGGGGCGGCAGTGGGACCATGATGGCTGAGAGCGACTTGCGATTGAGTGTTGCTCCCTTGAGCGCATTCGTGGCAACGGCACTGCGCGCAAGCTCCGGTAGCACCTTGAACAGAAAGGGATCCAGTTCGTCCAGATGAGGTCGAATCGCGATAATGGCCTCGTTGTGAAACGCGGGAATGCCAAGTCTTGCGATCTTCCCGATTGTGAGCTTGAAACTCATGAGCATCGTTCCTGGAGCTTCCGGCTCGCGCTTGAAGACGTTGAAGCGGGCTTCAGGACTTACCGTCTCCTTGGTGGACCGAACAGTCCTTCCGTCGTCCATGTCGGCGATGCTCACCCAGGGAAAGTCACCTGTGTTCCAGAACGAGTCGTCTTTCCGTGGCGGCGTGCGGCCTGCCGAGAAATCGACGATGTGGCCAAAGCACACCCACTCCCAAGCCGCCGGCAACTCAAATGGCGTATCCAGTAGATCTACGTCTTCTAGGTCCTTCGGTGAGGGTCTCGAGGAGCCGTACGCTGTGGCTGACTCACCTTTCGTCTCCGCGAGGCGCTTCAGTAACTCTGAAGCCGGTTCATCTTCTGGATCCTGAGCTACGAGCCTGCCTCGAATCGCGAGCTGGAGAATGGCTTGTCGTAGATGTTCGATCTGATCGACGTGAGTAGTGAGTGGGCCTAGATTGTCGACTAGGAGGCTCGAGTTCGAGCGGAACTCGAAGTCATCCGAAATGGAGGCGCCCAATTGGGCATAGGTGGCCCTAGTGAGCCGGTCGCGTGTGCGTTCACGTGTAGTCCGGGCATCCTCGATGCGGTCGCAGAGGTTCATGAGCTGTTCGATCTTGTCTACGATGCGACGTTGCTCTCGTAGGGGCGGCAGTGGGACCATGATGGCTGAGAGCGACTTGCGATTGAGTGTTGCTCCCTTGAGCGCATTCGTGGCAACGGCACTGCGCGCAAGCTCCGGTAGCACCTTGAACAGAAAGGGATCCAGTTCGTCCAGATGAGGTCGAATCGCGATAATGGCCTCGTTGTGAAACGCGGGAATGCCAAGTCTTGCGATCTTCCCGATTGTGAGCTTGAAACTCATGAGCATCGTTCCTGGAGCTTCCGGCTCGCGCTTGAAGACGTTGAAGCGGGCTTCAGGACTTACCGTCTCCTTGGTGGACCGAACAGTCCTTCCGTCGTCCATGTCGGCGATGCTCACCCAGGGAAAGTCACCTGTGTTCCAGAACGAGTCGTCTTTCCGTGGCGGCGTGCGGCCTGCCGAGAAATCGACGATGTGGCCAAAGCACACCCACTCCCAAGCCGCCGGCAACTCAAATGGCGTATCCAGTAGATCTACGTCTTCTAGGTCCTTCGGTGAGGGTCTCGAGGAGCCGTACGCTGTGGCTGACTCACCTTTCGTCTCCGCGAGGCGCTTCAGTAACTCTGAAGCCGGTTCATCTTCTGGATCCTGAGCTACGAGCCTGCCTCGAATCGCGAGTTTCACCACGGACCTTCGTAGTAGGGGAACGGCGTCCGGAACATCGGACGCGCGGTCGTACAACGAGAACAAGAAGTCAGAATTCACTGCAACAGGGTTCCGGCCAGAGCCCGCTTCAACTGGTCTCGAACCGACACCAACTCAGCTTCGACGCTAGTGAGTTGCTCTAGTAGCGTCTCAGGGTCTCCGTAGTCCTCGGCCTTCGCGTTTGGATTCTCGAAATCAAGGTTGTAGGCCCGAGCCCTGACTTCTTCAGCGCCGACTTTCCAAGCGCGCTCAGTCTCCGTTCGAGCCGCGCGCTCTACGCCGCCCCACCAAGCAGCACAGTCATCGAGATGCTCGAGCCGTATGGGCTTGGTCATGGAGTAGGCCTTCTGGCCCTCGGGAACGCGGTGCTCCCAGAACCAGATGTCTCTGGTCGGCTCGCCTTTCTCGAAGAACAGCAAGTTCGTCGCGACCGAGGAATAGGGGCGGAACACGGAGTTTGGCAGACGCACGATGGTGTGAAGGTTGCATTCCTTCATGAGATCCGCCTTGAGGCGCGTCTTGACGCCTTCGCCGAAGAGGAAACCGTCGGGCAAGACCAAGGCAGCCCTACCACCAGGCTTGAGAAGCCGGATCACCAAGGCGAGAAAGAGGTCTGCGGTCTCGCGTGTCCGGAAGTGCTTCGGAAAATTCGACTCGATCCCGTCCTCTTCTTTGCCGCCGAATGGCGGATTGGTGAGCACGATGTCGACCCGCTGTTCGCTACCCCAGGAAATGTAGGGGCGCGCCAGCGTATTGTCGTGACGGAGAAATGAAGGATCCTCGATGCGGTGGAGGAGCATGTTCGTGACCGCCAGCATGTGGGGGAACGGCTTCTTGTCAACCGCACGCAGGGACGCCTGCATTCTTACCTCGTCCTCGGGGCGCTTTACGTATCGGTCGCGCATGTGACGGATGGCGCAGGTAAGAAAGCCACCAGTGCCACACGCTGGATCGAACAGTGATTCCCCGGGCCGGGGGTCAATCCTCTGGGCCATGAACGACGTGACTGCGCGCGGCGTATAGTACTCGCCCGCATTGCCTGCTGATTGTAAGTCGTTCAGGAGTTGTTCGTAGATGTCACCGAAGTGCCTGCGCGCAGCCAGATTATTGAAGTCCACGCCGTTGATCATGTTTAACACTTGTCGCATCAGCTGACCGGATTTCATGTAGTTGTAAGCGTCCTCGAACACGCCTCGCACGACGAGCGAGCGAGGAGCAGATTCTGGAGACAGCTCTTTCAGTTGGGGAAAGAGCTTTCCGTTGACGAACTCGAGCAACTCTTCGCCGGTGATGCCTTCGGGATCAGCCGCCCAACGTCGCCATTGAAGCTCCGGGGGAACGGGTGAGCGGTAGCCGCTTCTGAGAAGTTCGAGTTCCTGGTCTTGGTCGTCGATGATCTTCAGAAAGAACATCCAACACAATTGGCCGATGCGCTGCGCATCGCCGTCGACGCCAGCGTCCTGACGCATGATGTTCTGAATAGATGTTACGACGGTGCTGACGGACATTTCTCAGGCTACCTCCCTGTAGAGCGCGGATTGAAGATCGAGAACAGCTCGGTCGAAGCCGGGCTTCCCGCCAAAGGCGCGCACGAGTTCGACCGGCGTACCGATGCGGTCGAGTGGCGGGATTCGAAGTACGTTGGCGTCGTCGAGATTGAGTACTCCCTCGTCGGCGTACTTGTCGAGCAGCGCTTCGAGGACCGACCGGGCTTGGCCCCCGAACTTGGCGAATGGGTCCTGCTTCGTGACATTCTGTGCCCTCTCGTGGCGCGTCAGCGGTTTGGCATCGAACGCGACGTGACAGACGAGGTCGAAGGGATCGAGGTCCTTCCCGAGCTCCTGAGTAATCAGCGAGAGCGGGAGGCCCTCGGCGGCGAGCTCATCGATAATCACCTGCTTGCGCTCGGCAGCGTTCCAGCGGCTCAAGAAGTCGTCAAGGCTGGCGAAACGGCTACGAAGGGCCTTCCTCGTGAAGTCGCGTAGGGACTGTGTGATGAGTTTGCCCTGTTCGTCGAGGTATTCGACACGCTCGGCGACGATCGACGCCTCAATGCCATCGACGTAGATCTTCCTTTGCGACCGCCTTTCAGGAATGTCCGGCACATCGTGTCCGGGGACGAGGATCGTCTCGTCGTCGTGCTCCTGCTCCCTGGGCGGCAGATCGGGTGGGGCCACGGGGTCGTCTTGGCCGGGCTCGTAGATCTGCATGGGCTCGCCGTCGAAATCTGGATCCGAGAAGTGGCTGGTCGCGCCGCGAAAGTCAATGAGCGTGAAGTAGAACTTGGAAGTCTCCTCGTGAACGCGAGTACCTCGGCCGAGGATCTGCTTGAACTCCGTCATTGACCGGACCGTCCGATCGAGCACGATCAGGCGGCAGGTTTGGACATCGACGCCTGTAGAGAGCAGGCGCGAAGTCGTGACGAGGACGGGGTGTCTTGACTCTGGATCTATGAAGTTCCCGAGCTCGGCCTGTCCCGCAGGGTCGCCACCGGTGATCCGCATGACGTAGCGGGAATTGGCTCCTACGAGATCGGCATTCTCGTTCACTAGCGCCTGACGCATTCGAGAGGCGTGCTCCTGATCGACACAGAAGACGATGGCCTTCTGAAAGCGATCGCCACTCTCCGTGAGGAACGATGTGACCTTCTGTGCTACCAGCGTCGTCCGCCCGTCGATGACTAGCGTACGATCGAAGTCGGTGAGGTTGTAGAGGCGATCCTCGACTTCTTCGCCGCCTCGGTCGAGTTGACCCTGGTCCGGGCGGTAGCCCTCGACATCGCGGTCAATATGGACCTTGACTACCTTGTAGGGTGCGAGGAAGCCGTCGCTGATGCCTTGTTTCAAGGAGTAGGAGAAGACAGGGTCGCCGAAGTAGGCGATGTTGGAGACGTACCTCGTCTCCTTGGGCGTAGCGGTCAGGCCTATCTGGGTGGCGGAGGAGAAGTACTCTAGGATTTCGCGCCAAGCGGAGTCCTCGGCGGCACTACCCCGGTGACATTCGTCAATGACAATCAGGTCAAAGAAGCCCGGCGAGAACTGTCGGTAGGCCTTCTGGCTTTCCTCCGGACCCGTTATTGCCTGATAGAGACCCAGGTAGATCTCGTAGGCCTTGTCGACCGGCCGCGAGAGTTTGGTCATCGTGCCGCCGAAGTGACGGAAGTCGTTGGCGATCGCTTGGTCGACAAGCACGTTTCGATCGGCGAGGAAAAGAATGCGCTTCTTGCGACGTGCCTTCCATAGGCGCCACATGATCTGGAAGGCCGTGTAGGTCTTGCCGGTGCCTGTCGCCATCACTAGGAGGATGCGGTCCTGGCCCTTGGCGATGGCCTCGATGGCAGCGTTGATCGCGTTGACCTGGTAGTAGCGTGGCGTCTTGCCACTGCCGTCTTCGAAGTAGTCCTGAAGGATGATCTCTTCGGCTTCTGAGGTCAGGCCCTTCCAGGTCCTGTAACGGGCCCAAAGATCGGCCGGTGACGGAAAGGCGTCGAGCGACAGATTCGCCTCGCGAGGCGTGCCGAGCCTCGAGCCATCGTGGAAGACGAACCCGTCGCCGTTCGAAGAGAACGCAAATGGGATGTTCAGGGTTTCCGCGTAGTCCAAGGCCTGCTGGATGCCATCGCCGAGGCTGTGGGAGTTGTCCTTCGCCTCAATGACCGCGATGGGGATGTTCGGCTTGAGATAGAGGATGTAGTCGGCACGCTTGCCCTTGCCGCGCGCGACGAGCTTGCCCCGGACAATGATGCGACCCTTGGTGAAACTCACCTCCTCCCGAATCTGCGACATCTCGTCCCAACCGGCTCTACGGAGGGCGGGCGTGATGAACTTCGTGCAGATGTCGCGTTCCGAGAGGTCTCGCTTGTCCAGCTGGGTTAGGGGCATGCTGCTACTTGGGGCCTGAGGCCCGTTCGGCCGCTTCAGGTGGATTCCGTGCGGGCGACGCCATTCTTGTCCAGTATGTCTGACGAGTGCAATCCGGATTCGACCGGCAGCGGGGCGATAGCCGTGGTCGGTCGGCCGAATCCGGGCCGGATACAGCACTTGACGGACCGCCGAGGGTGGCGGCGTAGGGGGCCTGCCTCAGCTGGGCCTTGTCGTGGCCAAAGCCGCCTAGGAGGCCGTCGATACCGGCCGCAGCCTCAGACGGCCCCTAGGCGGAACCGGTAGGCGGCCACACGTCACTGGCGTAACGACATCACTACGACCGCCCCATGAACCCCTGAACCGCCTCCTCCACGCTCCCCGGCGCCTCCTCCGCCGCAAAGTGCGCGCAATCCTCGATCTCGTGGATCTCGACGTCCCGAAGTGCCGACTTCCACCGCTCCAGTTCCTTCCTCCGGAACGAATGTCCTTCAGGCCCCAGAGAATGAGCGCCGGCTTGTCCGCGAAGGCGGCGCGGTTCTGCCAGATCGAGCGCAGCCAGTCGCTCGCGCCCACGATGTAGCCCGGCAGCGC
>WTGL01000273.1:2349-8044 GCA_011523565.1 Acidobacteriota bacterium | reverse complement strand
GCCACGAAGCCGGCGAAGAAGACGAGCAGCGCGGTCGGGTCGTTGATCAGCGCCGGCTCAGCCATCGCGGGCGAGTGTATGGGCTAGCGTCGCGTCTGGCTGCCGGCTTGGGACCCGCGTGCTAATGTCTGTCATTAGACCTGTTCCGGCGCCACCTATCCCGGGCCTGACCAGCCAGGAGAGCTTCGCCCATGAAACATCGCACAGCGGCCATCGTGTCCGCGCTGACGACGACCTTCCTGCTTCTGAGTTCCGTCGCCGCTGCCCAGTTCGGAGCACGGCCGCCCAACCGGTCGTCCCTGCTCGACGACGGCGCCCTCCACGTCGTCATCTGCGGCAGCGGGTCGCCGCTTCCTAGCGTCGAGCGTGCCGGACCCTGCACCGCGGTGATCGCCGGCGGGCGGATGTTCCTGATCGACGTCGGCCCCGGCTCGACCGAGAACCTGCGGCTTTGGGGACTGCCGATGGGAAGTCTCGCCGGCGTCCTGCTGACCCACTTCCACTCCGATCACATCGGAGAACTCGGCGAGGTCGTTTTCGCGAGCTGGACCTCCGGCAGGGCCGTGCCCCTCGACGTCTACGGTCCGGTGGGCGTCGAGCAGGTCGTGGCCGGCTTCCAGGCCGCCTACGAACTCGACGTCTCCTACCGGGTCGCCCACCACGGCGCCGACCTGCTCGCGCCCGACGGCGGCAAGGCCAACGGGCACGCGATCAAACTCGCCGAGGACGCGCCCTCGCGCGTCTTCTACGACGAGGACGGCCTGAAGGTCACGGCGTTCCTGGTCGAGCATGAACCGATCGCGCCGGCGGTCGGCTACCGGATCGACTACGGCGGCCGCTCGGTCGTGGTCAGCGGCGACACGATCCGCTCGGCGAACGTGGAGGCGGCGAGCCAGGGCGTCGACGTCCTGGTCCACGAGGTCCTGTCCGGCGCTCTGATCGGCGGGGCGGCGCAGGCACTCGAGAACGCCGGCAACGAACGGACCGCGAAGCTGCTCCGTGACACGCTCGACTACCACACCTTCCCGGCAGACGTGCACGCCCTCGCCGCCGACGCGAAGGTCAAGCTCCTGGTGCTGAGCCACCTCGTACCGCCCCTGCCCGCTGCACAGGCGGAAGGCGTGTTCATGCGCGGCCGGGCCGAGGACGCGCCGAACGATGCGGTGGTCGGCGCCGACGGCATGCACATCGCGCTGCCCGCCAACAGCGACGAGTGGACGATCGAGAACTTCTAGACGCCCCCCTGGAGGCCCTGGAAAACGCAGCGTCCTGGCCGTATCCGGCGCACAGCGCCCGGCGGCCGCGCTAGCCTCATACCGTGACGAACTACGAAGCCGAACTCGACTTCGCCGTCGAGACCGCCTGGATCGCCGGCCAGTTGACGCTCGAGTTCTTCCGTCTCGGCGTCGCCCCGGAACTCAAGAGCGACATGACGCCGGTCACCGAGGCGGACCGCGGCGCCGAGGAACTGATCCGTTCGCGGATCGCCGAGACCTTCCCCGGCGATCTCGTCGTCGGCGAGGAGTTCGGAGCGGGTGGCGGCGAGTCGGCCTCGGAAGCCGCTTCGAAACGCCACTGGTACGTCGATCCGATCGACGGCACCCGTTCCTTCGTCCGCGGCGTACCGCTCTACGGGATCCTGATCGGCCTGGAGGTCGATGGAAGGGTCGAAGTCGGCGTCGCCCACTTCCCGGGCATCGGCGAGACCGTGGCCGCCGCCTCCGGTCACGGCTGCACGCTGAACGGGGAGCCAGCCCAGGTGTGCTCGACGAGCAACCTGCCCGAGGGCTACGTCTCCTTCGGCGACCCGGGACTCTTCGTCGACCCCCGCCACCGAAGGGCCTGGCGACGGATGATGGAGGGCACCGCCTACCGCGTCGGCTGGTCCGACGCCTACGGCCACGCCCTGGTCGCCACCGGCCGCCTTGAACTAATGGTCGACCCGCAGATGAGCGCCTGGGACTGCGGACCGTTCCCGGTCATCCTGCGGGAAGCCGGCGGTTACTTCGGCGACTGGGACGGCAACGAGACGATCCACGGCGACCGGGCGTTCAGCACCACTCGCCGGCTGCTGCCCGAAGTGCTGGAGCTACTCAGGGACTGAGTCTCAGCCGTCGTGCGGCTCTTCGTCCTCCTCGACCGGCCCGGCCACGCAGCTCAGCAGTTCCCGCACCTCGTCCAACCGGTAGTCCGGCACGCAGAGCGAAACCGGCACCGGCGACTTCCCGACCATCCCCAGGCCAAACATGCCGACACCAGCGCTCTGGACCAGGAACGGAATCTCGTACTGGTCCAGTGCATGGCCGATCGCCTCGGCCTCCAGCCTGGAATCGAACCTGGCCAGCTCGACGAACTTCATGAGTCGTCTTCCTCCGGCAACTTCAGCATCAGCCCCAGCCGGGTGCAGCGGGCAACGAGCTCGTCGCGCTGGTTGTAGGCGCGATGCTCGAAGGTCACGATGCCGGCGTTGGGCCGTGAGCGGCTCTCCCGCTTGTCCTTCACCTCGGTCTCGATCCGCAGGGTGTCGCCGTGGAACACGGGCCGCGGGAACACGACGTCGTTCCAGCCGAGGTTCGCCACGGTCGTGCCGAGGGTCGTGTCGCCGACCGAGATACCGACCATCAGGCTCAGCGTGAAGCAACTGTTGACGATCCGCTCCCCGAACTCGGTCTTCTTCATCGCCTCGGCGTCGAGGTGGAGCGCGGCCGGGTTGTGGGTCATCGCCGTGAAGAAGACGTTGTCTGCCTCGGTGACCGTCCGCCGCAATGCGTGATCGAAGAGCTGACCGACTTCGAACTGCTCGTAGTAGAGGCCAGCCATGGCCCGAACCCTAGCCCACGCGTTCGATGTCGGCGCCGAGGGACCTGAGCCGCTCGTCGATCCGCTCGTAGCCGCGGTCGATCTGCTGCACGTTGTCGATCACACTGCGCCCCTCGGCGCACAGGGCCGCGATCAGCATCGCCATCCCGGCCCGGATGTCCGGGCTCACCATGTCCCGCCCATAGAGCCGGGAAGGCCCGCTGACGACGACCCGGTGCGGATCGCAGAGCACGATCTGGGCCCCCATCGCCACCAGCCGATCGACGAAGAACATGCGGGACTCGAACAGCTTCTCGTGGATCAGCACCGAGCCGCGGCTCTGAGTCGCTCCGACCACCGCGATCGAGGTCAGATCGGCGGGGAAACCGGGCCAGGGCGCGTCCTCGATCTTCGGGATCGCGCCCTGCAGATCCGTGCGCACCTGGAGTTCCTGGCCACCGGGCACGAAGAGATCGCGACCGTCGCCCCGGACCTCGAAGTCGACGCCCAGCCGGCCGAATGCGATCCGCGTCGCGCGATGCTCCTCCGGACGCGCGTTGGGAATCCGTAGCTCGCCGCCGGTGACTGCCGCCAGCGTGATGAGCGATCCCACCTCGATGTAGTCGGGTCCGATCTCGAACTCGGCGCCTCCGAGCCTGTCCGCTCCCTCGATGGTCAGAGCGTTCGTCCCGATGCCCTCGATGCCCGCCCCCATTTCTCGCAGCAGCCTGCAGAGGTCCTGCACATGGGGCTCGCTGGCCGCGTTCAGGATCCGGGTCTCGCCCTGCGCAAGCGACGCAGCCATCACCGCGTTCTCCGTCGCCGTGACCGACGCCTCGTCCAGGAAGATCTCGGCCCCGAGCAGGCGACCGGCAGCCTCGTTGACGCGGCACTCCAGGCCGCCCCGCGGGCAGAGCGTGACCTCGGCGCCCAGAGCTTCGAGCGCGAGCACATGCGTGTCGAGGCGCCTGCGACCGATCACGTCTCCACCGGGCGGCGGCATGCTGACCCGCCCGCGACGCGCGAGCAGCGGCCCCGCCAGCAGGATCGAGGCGCGGATCGCGCGGCAGAGTTCCGGATCGGGATCGTCGTCGCCCAGACCCGAGGCGCAGATCCGGACCGTGTCGTCGCCCACGATCTCGGCGTCGGCCCCGAGTTGACGGAGCAGCCCGATCTGTGCTTCCACATCCCGGATTCGCGGCACGTTGGAGAGCGTGACCTCGTCGTCGGTGAGCAGCGCCGCGGCCAGCATCGGCAGTGCCGCGTTCTTGTTGCCGCGCGCCTGAAGCGCGCCCGAGATCGGGTTGCCGCCCTCGATCACGAACCGGGAACGCGGCATGTCTGCGAGGTTGTCCATCGGACGTCAAGTTGACCACAGGAACGCCGGCACGGGTGCGCTGTGTTCCGATCGAGCGGATCCTGAAACTCCGGCGACGCCTGGACGTTGTAAAGGGGTACGGCGCAGTCACGCCGCCTGCCCTTCCTCCGACACCCAAGGAGACCGAACATGAAGAACCTCCACCGCCATCGCTGGGCGACCCTGGCGTTCGCCCTCCTGATCGCCTTCGTCCCCGGAGGCCTCCTGGCCCAGGCCCAGACCGATCCTGGTCACGACGAGCGCTGGGAAGAGATCGGTCAGCGCTGGCAGGAATGGGGTGAGCGCTTCGGCCGCAGCTTCGAGGACGCCGACTGGGAAGCCCACGGCAAGCACTGGGAAGAGGTCGGCAAGCGCTGGGAGGAATGGGGCGAGCAGTTCGCCGCGTCCTTCGAGCACGCATTCGACGAAGAGGAATGGGACGCCTGGGCCGAGCAGTTCGAGGACATGGAGCATCCGGACGGTGACGTCGACTGGGATCGCTTCGAGCAGTTCTGGGAGGAGTTCGGCGAACGGTTCGGCACCTCGCTCGGCGAGGCCATGGAAGGGGCCGACTGGGAGACCTTCGGCGAGGCGGTCGGCGCGTTCGGCGAGCAGATGGGCGAGCTGGCGGAACTGATCGCCGCCAGCTTCGAGAACGCGGACTGGGACGGCTTCGCCGATCTGATCGGCGAGACGGTGGAGCAGGCGGTCGAGCACGCCGAGGAAGCATCGGAGGCTGCCGAGGAGGCGACCGAGGAGGGCTGACGTAGGCTTCGCGCTCCCGCTGACGACCCACGGAGTGCGCAGATGCCAGTCGATCCCCAGGTACAGGCCTTCCTCGAAGCTCAGGCGCAGGCCGCGATCGAGAACCAGGTTCCGCCGATCACAGAGCAGACCGTGGAGATGGCCCGGGCGGGCTATCTCGCGGTCGCCGAGATGCTCGGACAGGGCCCCGACGTGGACACCGAGGACTCTGCCGCTCCCGGCCCGGCCGGAGACATTCCGATCCGCATCTACCGGCCCCGGGATATCGGCGGCGCGCTACCAGTGCTCGTCTACTACCACGGCGGCGGCTGGGTGATCGGCGACCTGGATACGCACGACTACGCCTGTCGTGAACTCTGCGCCGGCGCCGGCTGCCTGGTCGTCTCCGTGGACTACCGCCTGGCCCCGGAGGCGCAGTTCCCGGCCGCGGTCGACGACTCCTGGGCCGCCCTGCAGTGGGTGGCGGGCAACGCGGAGAGTCTCGGCGGCGATCCGAACCGGGTCGCGGTCGGTGGGGACAGCGCCGGCGGCAACCTCTCTGCCGTGATGAGTCTGCTCGCCCGCGACAACGGCGGTCCGCACCTCGTCTTCCAACTCCTCGTCTACCCCGCCGTCGACATGGACTTCAGCCGGCCCTCGATCGACGAGAACGCAGACGGCTACGTCCTGACCAGGGACCACATGATCTGGTTCCGCGGCCACTACCTCCGCTCCGAGGCCGACCGCGCCGACTTCCGCGCCTCGCCGCTGCTGGCCTCGGACCACAGCGGCCTG
>WTGL01000273.1:530-2339 GCA_011523565.1 Acidobacteriota bacterium | reverse complement strand
GAGGGCCAGGTCCACGTCTTCTTCCAGCTCTCGCCCATCCTCGACGGCGGCCGCCGGGTGGTGGACGAGGCCTGCGCGGCACTGCGAAACGCGTTCGGCGCGCCCTCCTAGCAGCTACACCGCCGGCAACAGCCGGCTGACCCGGTAGCCGTCGGGGTCCTTCTCGAAGCCGCAGGCATCGAGTGTCGCGGTCCACGGAGACTCGTGGGCCGGGCGGCCATCGATCCGCAGCACGCGAAGCGTGCGCCGTCGGCGGCGGCCCGCCAGGTCGCGCAGGGCAGCCCAGGCCTGCCGGGGGTCCGGATCGCCGCCGAGACCGGCGAAGGTCCAGACGCCTTGGCCACCGGCTTCGAGAAAGAGACAGGGAGAGCCGGACCGGAGGACGA
This sequence comes from Acidobacteriota bacterium, assembly GCA_011523565.1. Lineage (GTDB taxonomy): Bacteria > Acidobacteriota > Thermoanaerobaculia > Multivoradales > Multivoraceae > Multivorans. The sequence goes on along the minus strand of WTGL01000273.1, from coordinate 1,953 downwards.
CCCAGGCGCCGGGCACGCGGCGTGGGCCGCGCCTTCGAGGATCGATCTCGGCTCCGAGCTGGGGCCAGGGCAGCACGGCGCCCCACGGATTCGCCGGGTCGACGGCGGGCAGGATTCCGATCGGCCCGCGTTTCGCCGGTCCTCGCCGCTCCCGCCGCAGGCGCTCGACCGCGGCCGGCAGGGCGAACTGGCGACCGGCCAGGCCGTGAACGAAGTAACCGCGGCGGATGTGACCGGCCTCCTCCATCTCGCGGAGCACCGGATAGAGCGCCTCGAACCCGCCAGGCACGTGCTCGTTGCGGGCCGTCTCGGCGGCGACCACGCCGTAGCGGTCGAGCAACAGGGTTGCCGTGGCGTGAGCCCACTCCGTGTCGCTTGCCGGCCCGCCCAGCGCGGCAAGATCCGTGACGAGAGACCAACGGCCACCAGCCAGCATTGTGGTCCGGCCGCGGCGGGCGCCCCGCATACCACCGCGAACACCGACCGGCGCAGTCCCGGCCCCCGGCCCGCGACGCCAGCCGCGAGGAAGTCCGCGGGGAGAACGACCGGCGGGCGACCGCCGGCGCCTGCCGAGCGACGCGAGCGGCAGGAACGTGTCGTTCGTGACGCGGCCAGTCCACACGAGGTCCCAGATCGCTGCTTCGACTTCCGTCTCGCCCCAGTCGCCGTCGCCGACCACACCGCCGACGAGGTCGAAGGTGAAGCAGGCGCCGCGCGTCCTGAGGCGATCGAGGATCGCGCCGTGCGGCGTATCGGCCCGCTGCCCGTCCGGTTGTTCGGACGGCTCGCTCCCACGCGCCAGAACCTGGAACCGCTCCCGACGGTAGATCGCTACCCGTCCGTCTCTCGAGCCGAGCCGGCCGTCGCCCACCCAGAGAAGTTCCCCCGCCGCCGCGAGTCCGTCCAGCATCTCGAGACGAAAGCCCGGCACGCGGGCAGGAAGGACGTGGCCGACCAGGGTCCGCCAGGAAAGCGGCACCCCTTCGATCTGCGCCACGGCTTCCCGGAGACGAACCAGAGCGTGCTCCGACGACGCAGGCATCCCTGCCCGCCCGCGACCCCGCGACGCCGGGAGAGTCGGCGCCGCCGTGTCCGTGTCGATGCCCTGCCAGCGCCCCAGGAATCGAGCCAGAGCCGCTCCGTCGACCGGCTCCGCCTCGCGCCGCAGCCTGGCCAGCGTCCGGCGCTTGATCCGGCGGAGCACCTCCGGGTCGCACCACTCGACGCCGCCACCTTCCCTTCGGAACTCGCCCCGGGTAAGCCGGCCGGCCTCTTCGAGACTCGTCAGCAGGGGTTCGATCGCCCCCTCCGGCAGGCCGAAGCGGGCCGCCGCGTCCGCGGCTGTGAACGGACCCCGGCTCCGCGCATGGCGTCTCAGCAGACTCTCGAGCGGCTCCGGCCGTGGCGCCAGTAGTTCGCGTGG
>WTGL01000273.1:0-520 GCA_011523565.1 Acidobacteriota bacterium | reverse complement strand
CCACATCCGCTCGCCGCCCCTGAACTCGATCTCGACGGCCCTCTTCTGCCGCGCCAGGTCCGCGAGCCACTCACCCGCCTCGCCGGGTGCCCGCGCCTCGATCTCCGCCCGGGTCAGACCGCCGGTCCGCCGCAGCAGATCGTAGAGGTCGTCTTCGTGCCGCGCGCGGCGGTCCGGCGAAAGCCCCTGGAACTCCTCTTCGATCGCCTGGATCACGTCCGGATCGAGTAACTCCCGCAGACTGGCCGTGCCCAGCAGTTCCCGCAGGAGCTCCCGATCGAGAGTCAGCGCCTGGGCCCGGCGCTCGGCGGCGGGGGCGTCCTGGTCGTAGAGGAAGCGTTCTTCGTAGGAGAAGACGAGGGAGCGGGCGAAAGGAGAAGGCGCCAGGGTCTCCACCTCGTCGACCCGGACCTCCCCTTCCGCGACCTGCGCCATCAGGTCGACCAGCCCGGACAGATCGAAGAGATCGCTCAGGCACTCGCGGTAGGTCTCGAGCAGGATCGGGAAGTCGGGGTACCTG
>WTGL01000170.1:41039-41451 GCA_011523565.1 Acidobacteriota bacterium | reverse complement strand
GTCGATCAGGTCGTCGTAGTCGATGCCCAGGGTCTCGAACGGCGGCGGCCGGGTCGTGAACGGTTGTGTGCGGGACAGCTTTTCGCCCGGGATCCGCGAGTGGTAGTTGACCGGCGTCTCGACGATCGGCCAGACGGGTTCCCCGGTCGCACGGTCGAAGACGTAGGTCATCGCGACCTTCGAGACCACCGCCACCGCCTTGATGTCCCTGCCGTCGACCACAATGTCGATCAGGTTCGGGGCGGACGCCAGGTCGTAGTCCCAGACGCCGTGGTGAATCGTCTGGAAGTGCCACACCACCTCGCCGCTCTGGGCATCGAGGCAGACGATCGACTCGGCGTAGACGTTGTCGCCGTGCCGGTCGCCGCCGTAGTAGTCGTTCGTCGGCGTCCCGAACGGCAGGTAGACGTAG
>WTGL01000170.1:0-41029 GCA_011523565.1 Acidobacteriota bacterium | reverse complement strand
CCGAACTCCGGATCCGGCCTGCCGGTCTTCGTGTCGATCGACACCAGCCGTCCGGCCCGCGTCGCGATGAGGACACGCTCCGCCGTTCCGTCGGTCCAGTACTCGAGACCGCGAATCTGCGCCATCCCGCGCCGCTGTTCGATCTCCCAGTCCCTCGGGTCGTGCCGCCAGAGTGTCTCGCCGGTCGCCGGATCCAGGGCGGCGACCTGGCCGAGGCCCGTCGGAATGTACACGACGCCGTCGATCATCAGCGGCATTCCCCGGAAGGAACCTGGCACGAGGTCGGTCAGGTCCTTGAGCAGCACGTCGGCCGACTCCCAGCGCCAGGCAACCTCCAACCGGGCGAAGTTATCCCGGTCGATCTGGTCTAGGGACGAGTACCGGGTCGAGCCGCTGTCGCCGCCGAAGTGCCGCCACTCGCCGCCTTGCGCTCCGTGCTGAGCCCCGGCTGGAACGGCGGCAACCCCCAGAACCAAGGACCACGCAAGACCTGGCACCGCCAGCCGACCGACTCTCGACATCCGGAATCCCCTTCGTTGGAACCGGCGCATCTTACTTTGGCGTCATCGCTGCTACCGTCAACTCCCGCCATGCTTCCCGCCCTGACCTCAGTTCTCGCGGCAACGCTGGCCACCGCGATCCCAGCCCAGACGACCTCCGCGGGCGATGGCATTCGATTCGTGGACACGGCCGATGCCTGGGGGATCGATTTCCGCCACCGCCACGGCGGTCAGGGCGAGTTCTACATGATCGAGACGATGGGCAGCGGCGTCATCGCGTTCGACTACGACGGCGACGGCGACGACGACCTTCTCTTCGTCGACAGCGGCGAGCCGGCGCCCCATGGAGGCCGACCGGGCCGCACCACCCTGCTCCGGAACGACAGCAGCCGGTTCGTCGACGTGACGGACACCTCGGGCATCCACCTCGACAGCTACGGCATGGGAGGAGTGTCCGGCGATGTCGATGGGGACGGCGACGCGGATCTCTACCTGACCGCGTTCGGCCCGAACCGGCTGCTCCTGAACGAAGGTGACGGCACGTTCAGCGCCGCGGCACCCGGGAGCGGCGCCGCAGATGCCTCGTGGAGCGCCTCGGCCGCGTTCGGCGACATCGATCTCGACGGAGACCTCGACCTCTACGTGACGAACTACGTCGACTTCGGCTACGACAACAACCACCTCTGCGGACAGCCGGAACGCGGGCTGCGCTCCTACTGCCACCCGGACGTCTACGACGGCCTACCGGATCGCCTGTACCGCAACGACCAAACGGACGGCGGCCTGCCCACCTTCGTCGACGCGACGCGAACACTCGGCCTGGGCGACGCCGACGGCGCGGGACTGGGAGTGGTCATCCTGGACCTCGACGGCGATCGGCGGCCGGACATCTACGTCGCGAACGACATGGACCCGAACCTCCACTTCCTCAACCGGAAGACGAGTGAAGGGCCGCGCTTCGAGGAGGCCGCGCTGATCGCCGGCACCGCCCTGTCGGACCGCGGTGAACCGGAGGCCGGCATGGGAATCGCGGTCGGCGACATCGACGGCAACGGCTTCGAGGACCTGGTCGTCACCCACCTGGACCGGCAGACGAACGCCCTCTATTCGAACCGCGGCGACGGCCTCTTCCTCGAGCAACGGTTCGCCGCCGGGATCGCCGAACCGTCGATGCCCTGGGTCGGCTTCGGTGTCGGTCTCGCCGACTTCGATCTCGACGGCGACCTCGACCTGGTCGTCGCCAACGGCCACGTCATCCACAACATCGCCGAGCAGGAAACCTACGACGGAGCGGCCTACTCGCAGCCGAACCAACTGCTCGAGTATCGCGATGGCCGCTTCGTGGAACGGAGCGCCAGCGGTCTCTCCGCGGTCAGGGTCAGCCGCGGGCTCGCCGTCGCCGACTTCGATCTCGACGGCGATCCCGATGTGGTCATTTCGAACTGCAACGACGAGGTCGAGGTCTACCGAAACGAGAGCCGCCGCCAGGGCGAGGTTGTCCAGGTAGATCTCGTCGACCGCGAAACTCCGAACCGGAGGGCGATCGGCGCGGTCGTTGAGTTGCGATCCGGCACGAGCGTGTACCGCCGCGAAGTGCGGGCCGGATCGTCCTACCTGTCCCAGAACTCGCTGACCAGGACCTTCGGCGTGCCCACGGACAGGTCCGGGACCGAAGCCCGCGATCGGAGCCGGCCGGCGGACGTAGAACTGCGCGTGCGATGGCCGAGGGAGGGCAACCTGCAGTTGCCGGGCCTGCCGGTCGGACGGCGCTTCCGGATCGTCCGCTGACTCTAGCGCCCCGAAACCCCTCGCAGACTCGGTTTTTCGGCCCATCCCGTCCTCGCCTAGGAGCTTGCGCCGAGAAACTCACCCGTAGCGTTCTGCGGCGCAAGCTCCTAGACTCCGCAATCCACATCGCAACCCGTCCCTTCCGTTGACCACGCACTCCACCACGATCTCCTCCGTAGCCGGCCGCGAGGTCCTCGACAGCCGCGGCAATCCGACGGTCGAGGTCGAAGTCCTGCTCGAGGGCGGCGGCCGCGGCCGCGCGATCGTCCCCAGCGGCGCGAGCACCGGACGTCACGAGGCGGTCGAACTGCGCGACGGCAACCCGGCGCGCTACGGGGGCAAGGGCACGGCAACGGCGGTCAGCCACGTGAACGGCGAGATCGCCGAGGCCGTCCGCGGCCTCGACGCCGCCGACCAGGCTGAAACCGACCGCCTGCTGGCCGAGCTCGACGGAACGCCGAACAAGGGCCGCCTGGGGGCGAACGCGGTGCTCGGAGTCAGTCTCGCCGCCGCCCATGCCACCGCCGCGGCACGCGGCCTGCCGCTCTACGCCTCGATCGGCGAAAGCGATGCGCGCACGCTGCCGGTTCCGATGCTCAACATCCTGAACGGCGGCCAGCACGCCGCCGGCTCGACCGACTTCCAGGAGTTCATGGTCATGCCGACCGGCGCCGCCTCGTTCGGCGAGGGCCTGCGCTGGGGAGTCGAGATCTACCAGCGTCTGCGCTCGATCCTCCACGACCGCGGCTTCTCCGTCGCGGTCGGCGACGAGGGCGGCTTCGCGCCCGCGCTCGGCGGCAACGAACGGGCCGTCGAAGTCATCCTCGAAGCGATCGAGGCCGCCGGCCGCCGTCCCGGCGACGACATACGGATCGCGCTCGATCCGGCTACCAGCGAGCTCTACGACGAAACGACCGGCCGCTACAGCCTGCCGATCGAGGGCCGCGAACTCGACAGCGGCGAACTCGTCGACCTGTGGGCCGACTGGTGCCGAAAGTACCCGATCATCAGCATCGAGGACGGCCTCGCCGAGGACGACTGGACCGGCTGGAGCGAGCTTTGCCGGCGTCTCGGTAGCGACGTGCAACTGGTCGGCGACGACCTGCTGGTCACGAACATCGATCGCATTGACCGCGCGATCGAAGCACGCGCCTGCAACGCCCTGCTGTGCAAGGTGAACCAGATCGGCTCCCTGACCGAGAGCGACGCCGCGGTCGAGCGGAGTCGCTCCGCCGGCTGGGGCGTCGTGATGAGCCACCGTTCCGGCGAAACGGAGGACACGACGATCGCCGACCTCGCCGTCGCCTGGAACACCGGGCAGATCAAGACCGGCGCGCCCGCCCGCAGCGACCGGGTCGCCAAGTACAACCAGCTCCTCCGGATCGAGGAGCAGCTCGGCGACCGCGCCGTCTATCCCGGCCTCGACGCGTTCCCGCATCGGCGATCGGCGTAGCCTGTCTCGGGATCTCAGTCGCCGCACAGGAAAACCGCGACATCCGCCACGTTCGTTCCCGTCGCTCCGGTCCGCAGCAACGCGCCGCCGGCATCCAGCGCGCGGTAGGAGTCGTTGTCCTCGAGCGCGGCGACCGGATCGACACCTGCGCCTCGGATGCTGGCGATCGTCGAGGCGTCGACCATGCCACCCGCGGCGTCGGTGGGTCCGTCACGGCCGTCCGTGCCGGCGGCGAGGAACACCCAGTCGTGGCGGTCGGCGAGCGAACTCTCCGCCGCTTCGAGCGCGAAGGCGAGGGCCAACTCCTGGTTCCGGCCGCCCGTGCCGCCGCCGCGGACCGTGACCGTCGTCTCGCCGCCGGCAACCCAGGCGTGGAACGGCGTGGCAGCGAAGCGAACCGCGAGCGTCGCGCCGACTTCGCGCGCCTCGCCCTCAAGCGGCTCCGGTTCGACCTCGACGCCCGTGCCGCAGGCCGCGGCCATCGCCCCGACGCTCGTCCGGTTGCCGCCGACGATCCGGTAGATCGCCTCGTCGAAGATCGGATCGCCCGGTTTCGGTGTCTCTTCCAACTCGCCGCGGACGCCGGCCTCGAACCGGTCCCGCACGGGCGCCGGGCACGTCTCCAGCGCACCGCACCGCTCCAGAACCGCGCGGGCTTCCGCAAACGTCGAAGGGTCGGGCGCCGTCGGACCACTGCCGATCACGGAAGGATCGTCGTCGATCACGTCGGACAACGCGAGTGTCACCACCGCGGCGGGGCGCAACTGGCGCAGCAGCCCTCCACCCTTGATCGTCGACAGGTGCTTGCGCACCGCGTTCAGCTCGTGGATCGTGGCCGCACCGCGGAGCAGTTGGCGGGTCACCTCCAGCTTGTCCGCCAGCGCGATTCCGGCAGAAGGTGCCGGCAGCAGGGCCGACGCGCCGCCCGAGATGAGGAACAGCGCGAGATCACTCGCTCCGAGCGCTCCCGCGCGCCGCTCGATATCGCGCGCCGCGGCGAGGCCCCGGTCGTCCGGCAAGGGGTGTCCTGAGCGCAGCGCCCGGAACTCGCCTGACGCCATCGCTTCGTCGTGCGTCACGAGCAGTACGTCCGGATCCCGAACCCGGGTACCCAGCCAGTCGACCGCGGCTTCGGTCATCCCGAACGCGGCCTTCCCCACGGCCAGCACCGCGACACGGCCTCCGACCACGGCGGGCAACTCCTGATCTTCGAGCGCCAGGGAGGTCGAGGCAACCGGGTCCGCGGCCGCCACACCCGCGAGGAAGACCTCCTCGGCCCGCCGTCTGAGAGCCTCCGTCACACGCCAAGGATACGAGGTCCGGAGACGGCTGGCGGCTAGAATGGCCGCCCAGCCGGGGACGCCATGGACTTCACTCAAGCGCCGCCTTCCGCCGCCCGCAGGATTGGCTGGCAGTCCCCGAGGCCAGTTCCGGACGGCCACAGCTTCAATCGCTTTCTGGGGACCGCCGGCGGTCGTCTCCGGGCTCACGGCCTCGACTTCGCCGCCTTCTTCGAGCCGGATCGCCGTCCCGCACCCGGCCTGCCGGCGGAGGCAATGCCGAGTCCTCTGGAGATCGCGTTTCTACCGGACATCCGTGCCCAGGTGGCGGCGATGAACCGCTGCTTCCGGCGCGCCATCGACGAACTCGGCTACCCCGCGCCGTTCCACTTCGCCTTCGCCTCGAAGGCGAACACGGCGGAGGAGATCGTCCGCTCGACGCTGACCGCCGGCGCTCACCACGAGATGTCGTCCGACATCGATGTCGAGATCGCGCGCCGCATGATCCAGGCAGGGCTGCTCCCCGAGGACCGGCTGGTGCTCGCGAACGGATTCAAGGGGCCGGGGAGTGCCTACGCCCGGAACCTCCTGGAGCTCGGGCGCGAACATCCACGGGTGATACCGATTCTCGAGGACGCCTCGGAACTCAGAGGCTTCGCCGACTCCGGCGTGGAGTTCGAGTTCGGTATCCGGATCAGGAAGCCGCAGGAGGCGATGGGGGCCGGCGACCGGGACTCGCGGTTCGGCGTCGACGCCGGCGCAGCGGAACGTCTGGCGGCCGATATCGACGAGGCGTCGGAAGCACGCTTCGTTCTCCTGCACGCTATGTTCGGTTCGGCCACGGACACACCGGAGGAGTTCGTCGCGGCCCTCGAGCCCGCCCTCGATCTCTACGCACGGCTCGGCCGCCGCCACCGGCACCTGCGCTTCTTCGACTTCGGTGGCGGCGTACCGGGACGCACGACTCTGGACGACGGCTTCGACTACGACCGCTTCGCCCGGCGACTGCTTGAGATGGCAATCGAGCGCTGCGCGGCGCACGGCACCAGGCCGCCGGAACTGATCGGCGAGTTCGGCCGCTACACGGTCTCGGAGCACGCGGCTCACCTGTTCCGGGTCATCACGGTCAAGGAGAACGGTTCCACGCTCCCCTGGTACCTCGTCAACGGCTCGATCATGACCTCCTTTCCGGACGCGTGGGCGCTCGGCGAGCACTTCATCTGCCTGCCGCTCAATCACCTCGACCGCCCCTTCCGGCGCGTGCGCCTTGGGGGCATCACCTGCGACCGGGACGACGTGTACCCTCCCCGCGGCAGCTCCGTGCCTCTCTTCCTCCCGGACCTGGACACAGCCGAACTGCGCGACAACCCCCTTCACGTCGGCTTCTTCTCGGTCGGCGCCTACCAGGAGATGCTCGGCGGCGTGCGCGGGAGCAAGCACTGCGTCCTTCCGGAGGCCACCGAGATCCTGATCGACCGGAACGGCGACGGCGACTTCGTCTGCGATATCCTCCCGGGCCACACGACCGAGGACGTGCTTCACAACCTGGGTTACGGACGGACCGCTCCCACCGGCCCGCCACGAAGCGCGGCGCCGGTTCGGGTCGGCTGAGGCTCCCGTGTCAGGAACCTGCTCATCGCTTGCTCGAGTCGGGCGCCGCGTTCCGATGTCGGTACGTCTCGCGGTCATCGGAATCGCCGCCGTGTCCCCGGCACATCTGGCGGCGGGGGATCCGCAGCCCGTACTCGTCGACCGCGCAGCGGAACTCGGCGTCGACTTCGTCCACTACAACGGCATGATCGGGCATCTGTACACTGCTGAACACATGAGCGGCGCCGTCGCCCTCTTCGACTACGACAACGACGGCGACCTCGACCTCTACCTGGGCCAGGGTCACCTGCTGCCTCCTCCGGGCGAATCCGGCTCTCCGCCAGCCAGCGGAGACACCGGGGAGCCGCCCAGAATGGACCGTCTGTTTCGCAACGATCTGGAACGTGGCGCGCTGCACTTCACGGACGTGACCGAGGAGAGCGGTCTCGCCGCTTACGGCTACGCCATGGGGGCCACCGTCGGGGACATCGACAACGACGGCGATCCCGACCTCTACATCCTCAACTTTGGACCGAACGAACTCTGGCGCAACGACTCGCAGCCGGGCGCTCCCCGCTTCACGAACATCACCGAGGGAAGCCACACCGCCGACCCCCGCTGGAGCGCGGCCGCGAGCTTCTTCGATCTCGACCGTGACGGACTGCTCGACCTCTTCGTCGGCAACTACGTCGAGTTTCGGATCGCAACCCACAAGCCGTGTTCCTCCGCCCAGGGAATCGTCGAGTACTGCGGACCCAAGGCCTTTCGCGGCGAGGCGAACCGCGTACTCCGCAACCAGGGCGGCGGCAAGTTCGAGGACTGGACCTCCCGACTCGGCATCGCCGACCTGGTGGCCGGAACCCTGGGAACGGTGGCCACGGACTTCAACGGCGACGGCTGGACCGACATCTACGTCGCGAACGACCAGAAGCCCAACTCACTCCTCCTGAACGACGAAGGCGCCGCCCTCGTCAACGATGCGGTGATGGCCGGAGCCGCGGTCAACGCTGCCGGCCAGCCAGAGGCCAGCATGGGAGTCGTCGCCCAGGACTTCAACGACGACGGCCTGGTCGACCTGTTCATGACCCACGTCTACCGCGAAACGAACACGCTGTACCTCAATCTGGGCGACGGCATGTGGGAGGACGCGACCCGCGGCAGCGGGCTGGGGCCGCCCAGCTTCCCTTACACCGGTTTCGGTGTCGCCGCGATGGACTACGACCTGGACGGCGTGCTGGATCTCTACATCGCCAATGGCGCCGTGACGCGGATCGAAGAGCAGATCCGGGCCGGCGATCCGTATCCCCTGCGTCAGCCGAATCAGCTCTTTCGGGGACTGGGCGGGGGTCGTTTCGAGGACATCGCCGACTTCGAGCACCCCGGTACGGCGGAGGTCGGCCGCGGCGTGGCCCGGGGCGATCTGGACAACGACGGCGACCCGGATCTGGTCGTCGCGAACAACCTGGGACCAGCCTGGTTGCTGATGAATGAGACGGAACCCTCCCCCAGCGAATGGGTCGGCATCGACCTGCGGCTGCCTCGACGCGACGTGGAGGGAGATGGCGTTCAGAACAACGCGGAGAACCGCTTCGGCCGGCGGCCGCTCGGCGCCTGGGTAGGCCTCCAGAACGGCGACCAGGCGACCAATCGAACCTGGCGGCGGTTCCACACCGACGGTTCCTACGCCGTCGGCAACGATCCAAGGATTCTGTTCGCTGCGGTTGGCGCCGCGCCGCTGTCCGTCGTCGTTTCCTGGCCCGACGGCGAATCGGAGTCCTTCCTTCTCGACCGACCTGGCCGCTACGAGACACTGATCCGAGGCAGCGGAGAGGCCATCGGGGCCGGCCTGACGTCCGGACCTTGAGAACGGGGATGGCGCGCTCCTCTTTCCCGCGCGCGGCCCTTGTGGCGGCTGCCGCCGCCGCTTGGCTGCCGCTTGCCAACCATCCCGCCGTCGCGCAGGACCTGGAACAGGTCTCACGACCCCGGACCGACCAGTACGAACAGGTCGTGCGGGATCAAATGGCGTCCGCACACGACGAACTGGACCGACTCCAGAACGATCCGGAGGCGACGCCCTCCGACCTGGCCGCCGCGTTCGGCCTGCTCGGACAGCTCTACCTCCTCTACGACTACCCCGAACCTGCGGGGGCGGCCTTGCGCAACGCCGAGGCGCTCGATGCCCAGGATCCGCGCTGGCCCTACTACCTCGCGGACCTCACCGCCAGGGAAGGAGATCAGGAGACGGCCGCCGCCGCTCTGGACCGCGTGTTGTCGATCGACCCCGGCAACGTCGCTGCCCAAATCCGCCGTGGCAACGCCCTTCTCGAGCTGGGTCGCCTGGATGACGCGGAGAGAGACTACTCCGGGGCCCTGGACCGCGATCCACGTCAGCCGGCGGCGCGCCTCGGGCTCGGTCGAATCAGCTACGAGCGAGGCGACTTCGAGCAGGCAATCGAGCATTTCCGGGAGGCGATCCAGGACCAACCGGAAGGGTCCGCGATCCACCACCACATCGGCCTCGCGTTGCGGCGACTCGGCCGGCGCGAGGAGGCGGCGGCTCACTTCGAGCAGAACGAGCATCGGATCGTCGTCTTCGCCGATCCAATGAAGGACCGGGTAGATCAGCTCAACGTCAGTTCCGAAGCCCACTACTTTCGGGGCACCTCCGCGCTTCGCCGAGGCGACGCGCGGGGCGCGCTGGATGCCTTCCTGCTCGCCCTGGAAGCAAAGCCCGACAGCGCCCGAAACGTGTTCAGTACCGGCCTGGCTCTGATCGAACTCGGCAACAAGCAGGCAGCGGAGGCGCGCATGCGACAGGCGATCGCCCTCGACGCGAACTACCGTGAACCAAACTTCAACCTGGCCCTGATCCTGGCGGAACGAGGGGACTACGAAGCGGCGGAACATCACTTCGGGAGGGCCGCGGAGATCGACCCGGCCGATTTCGAGGCGTCAGCCCGTCGCGCCGACGCACTGACACGACTCGGGCGCATCGAAGAAGCGGTCGAAGTGTTGAACCTGGTGCTGGAGTCAGAGCCGGCCATGCCGGTCGCTCTGCTCACGCTGGGCGCGGCGTACCAGGCTGCCGGCAGACCGGAGCAGGCCTGGGGGAAACTGCAGGAAGTGCTGGCGGCCGCACCCGGCGCACCCCGAGAACGGGCTGAAGCCCACTATCGCCTCGCTGTCATCGCGAACGAGAACCCGGCACTGGCCGCCAACGTGGCACCCGGACGAGAAGACGCCAGCACCGCCGAGGATGTGCTGAACCACCTCCGCAACGCCCTGGAACTCGACCCCGGCCTCCCCGAGGCCCACGCATTCCATGGTCGTCTGCTCGCGCAACAGGGCCAGTATCCAGAGGCCGCCAGTCACTTCGCGCGGGCCATCTCCCGGAACCCGGCCAACGCCGGCTGGCATCGCGACCGGGCCATGGCCCTGATTCTCGGCCGCCGCTACGCCGCGGCGCGCGGAGCGCTGACGAGCGGACTCGGTGCCCTGGAGCGCGCAAACCCCGAATCCTCGGAGGCGGCGGTCGATCATCTGCGCATCCTGCTCTCACGACTGCTGTCCACCTGCCCCGATCCCCAGATCCGCGACGGACGGCGGGCTCTGGGAATCGCCCAGCGACTGATGGCCGACCGCCCCTCCCTCGAACACGCGGAAACCATGGCCATGGCGCTGGCGGAGATGGGCAGCTTCGAGCAGGCCGCCGACATTCAGCAGCAGGTGCTGGCCGAGGCGGAGCGCCGAGGCGCAGAACCCTCGGCCGGTCAGCGGCAAAGGCTGCGGAACTACGTCGACGGCGTGCCCGCCCGGGAACCCTGGTTCAATCCCTGAGCACCGTGTCGCCCGTGCCGGGAGGCCGGGCTAACATCCTGGCCGCGATGGACCACCGTACGCTAATCGGCGCACGGCGCCGGGCGCTCGTCCTTGCCGTTCTCCTGGCGTTCCTGACGGCGCCGGCAACTGCCGGAACCCAGGAACTCCCCGCACCACTGGAGGCTGCGATGGGCCGGGCCCAGGGCGGCGACCTCCCCGGCGCCATCGAGATCCTGGAGGCCTTCTGCGCCGGAGGCCACGCGCCGGACGCCGCCTTCGCTGCTCTCGGCGCCCTTCATCTCGAGGCCGGAAACCCGGAGAAGGCACTGGAGGTGCTCCTTCCCCACTCCCGGCGGTCACAACCCGACCCGGCCGTCTTCTTCAACACCGGAAGAGCGGCCGAGGCGCTCGCACGCTTCACGGATGCTGTCGCCTTCTATCGGCGCTCCGTCGCACTGGACGGCTTCTCGCCGGCTGTGCGCGCACTCGGAATGCTGCTCGGCCGCCTCGGGCGTTCCGGGGAATCGTACGAACTCCTCCAGACCTGGCTCGAAGCGAATACGAACGATCACTCGGCCAGGATCGCGGCGGCAGCGAGCGCCGTGGACCTCGGGCTGGCGAATGACGCCGAGTCGCTGATCGAGGGCCTGCCGTCCGACGCTCCCGCGATCAGGCTGCTACGTGGGAGGATCCTGCTGCTACGCGACGACCCATGGGGCGCCCTGGGTCAACTCCAACCCCTAGCGGAACAGCCTCCACCGGCTCTCGAAGTCGACGTCAGGCGCAGCCTCGCCGACACCTGGCTCCAGGTCGGCGATCCCGAGGCGGCGATCGAGCAGATGCAGTTGATTCCGCCGGGCGACCCTGCCGACACCGTCCAACTGGCGAATGCCTACTCGCAGGCAGGCCGGCTCCAGGATGCGATCGAGACCCTCGCACCGCTGGCCGAACCCCTGGTCGGTAGCGAACCACCGGAGGATCCCGGGACGCTGGCGCTGAACGTGCTCGTCGACTACGGCCGCTACCTGCTGTCCGCCGGCGATGCCCGGAAGGCTCTGTCGTTCCTGCAACTTGCCGCTGACATCGGGCCGGACTTCGCCGGGGCATTCGAGGCACTGGCCGACGGACTCGAGGCCAGCGGCCGGCCGGAAGAGGCCGCGGCGGCCCGCGCGCGCTACGAAACCCTGACCGCGACGCCGCTACCGGGCCGCACCCGGTTCGACGTCGCCGCGAATGCGGACGATCGGCTCGGCCAGGGAATCCGCGAAGCACTGGAGATGGCGTTTACGGGCGACGCCGACGGCGCTCTCGAGCGGCTTGACCGGCAGCTCGCCCAGGTGCCCGGCGACCCCCGCGCTGCGTACGTCAGATCGTCGATCCTGCTGCAGAACGGTCGCGCCGAGGAAGCGCTCGCAGCCGCCGACCGGGCCCTCGAGATCGCCCCCGGGCGCGCCGACGGCATGTACCAGCGAGGTGTCGTCCTGATGGCGCTGCAGCGGCTCCCGGAAGCCGAGGACATGTTCCGAAGGGCTCTCGACGTCGCGCCGCAGCATCCCGCCGCGCTCTCCGACTACGCGGCACTGCTGATGAGTACCGCGCGAAGCGCCGAAGCCGTCGACCTGCTCACCCGGCTGGTCGAACAGAGGCCGGACGACGCCCGGGTTCTCGCCATGCTGGGCCGTTCCCTGCTGGATGCCCGGAGGTTCAGCGAAGCCGAACAGCCGCTGCGCCGGGCCGCGAGTCTCGACCCACGGAACGCCGCGGTCCTTCTCGACCTCGCTTCGGCCCTCTGGGAGGAGAACCGGCCGGACGAGGCGGAACGGCACGCCCGCGAAGCCACGGCGCTGATGCCCGACGCTCCGGCCGGCCACCGGTTGCTGGGAGCTCTTCTCCTCTGGCGCGGCGACTACCTGGAGGCGGCGGCATCTCTCGAGCAGGCGATCGGCAGCGGCAGCGAAGATGCCGCTCTGCACCTTGAACTGGCCCGCGCCTGGGAGGGCGCCGCCGGGGAGACCGACGACTCCGCCGAAGGAGAATCTCGCCTGAAGCGAGCCGAAACCGCGTATCGCAGGGCTACGGAGAGGGCCCCCGAGCACCCGGAAGCCGCATACGGCCTCGCCCAGGTGCTACGCAAACTCGGTCGCACCGAGGAAGCAACGGTCCAGATGGAGCGCTACCGCATTCTCTACCAGCAGGATCAGCAGGACACCCGCGAACAAGGACTGGAATCGGCCGCACCCGACGGCCACCCGTAGGCCGGCTGCGAGGGAACCGTCTACAGCCCGCTCAACAGGGACCTCGCCGTCGCCACATCGGCCGCGTACCGGCCGCGGAGGCCCGGGGAGGACGCCTCCCGCACGAAGCGCTCCAGCGCCTCGCGGGCAAGTACCGGACGGTCCGAACGAGCGGCGACGCTGCCCAGGTTGTAGAGCAGGTCGAGATCTGCCGGATCGAGTTCCACCGCACGGCGCCATGCGTCGATCGCTTCGCCTGTCCGGCGCTGGTTGAACAGGGCGATTCCCAGGTAGTTCCACGACAGCGGCAGTTCCGGGTTCAGTGCCAGCGCCAGACGCGACTCTTCCTCGCACAGCCGCCAATCGCCAGCGTAGTAGGCAGCCAGGGCCAGGTTCTGACGAGCCAGTGGATTGCGCTCGTCGACCTCGACGGACCGCAACAACACTTCCCGCGCACGCGCCGGCGCTCCTGCTTCGGCCAACACGAGTCCCAGCACGTTCAGGGTGTCCGGATCCCGCGAATCGGCGTGCCGCTCCATCAACCTCACGGCTTCGGCTGCACGACCGACCTCGGCCAGCGTCAACGCCAACTGCCTCTGCAGGGACACCGGCGCGACGAGTTCCCGTTCGGCCCGGATCATCAGCTCCAGGGCCTCGTCCACCTTTCCCCGATCGAGCAGGACCTGGGCCAGGTTCGAGGAACCGATCGCCATCTGCGGGCGGCGCGACACGACATCCCGGGCCAGCCGCTCGGCGGCTTCCAGGCGGCCATCCTGGTAGGCCTCCGAGAACTCCTGGATCAACGAATCGAGTTCCACCAGCACCTTCGGATCGTCGTCCCGGTCGTAGTCGCCCTGTGTCGGAGCGCCGCCCGCCGTACTCAGATAGCCGAGACTCTGGAGCGCCTGCCGCTCCTCTTCCGTGACGGAGCCGGCGGAGGGCGGCCATTCGGACTCGGCGGGCAGCAACGACGCGAGTTCGGCCGCGACGCCGTCCTCGGCATGGAGATTCCGGGCCTCGGCCGGGTCCGCCAGCAGGTCGTATCGCTCCGGAATCGGCAGCGCGATGTACTTCAGGAGCCGGGTGCCGCTTCCCGCCGCCCTGGCTTCGTCCCCGTCCGGCGGTTGGGCTGCATCGGGCCCTTCCAGCGGATAGGGAGCGATCACACCGCGAAGGGGCGCCCAGCCGCGCTGCAGGTTGGTGTGCAGCGCCTCGAAATAGACGGGCTCGGTACCGGGGTGCGCGCCATGGATTCCCGCGACGCCCGCCGGCGTTCGCCACAGGCTGCGACCCGCCAGGTCCGGCATGGCGTCCGTTGCGATACCCGCCGCTTCGAGCATCGTCGGCACGACGTCGACGTGGCGAACGGGCGCGCCGATCCGAGCCGGGCTAAGGCGTTCGGCCCAGACCACAAGGGGGACTGCGAGCGTCTCCTCATACGCGAACAGGCCATGAGTCTTCTCCCCGTGTTCACCCAGCGCCTCGCCGTGATCGGAAGTGACGACGATCAGGGCTTCGGAGACGGCGCCCTCCGGGGCGACGACATCCAGCAGCCGGCCCACGTAGAGGTCGACGGCCGCGACCTCGCCCAGATAGGGGTTCTCGGCGAAGCGATCCGCCAGAGGTGGAGGCGGTTCGTAGGGCGCATGGGGCTCGTAGAAATGGACCCACAGGAAGCGGCGTTCCCCTTCATGCCGCCGCCACCAATCCGATGCCGCGCCAACCACCTCGGCACCGCTTCGCTCGGCGACGGCGAAGCCGCGGGTCGAGCCCTCAGGATAGGAGTCGTCATAGACCTCGAACCCCCGGTCGAGCCCGTACCGCGCGTCCAGCGGAAACGCCGCCACAAAGGCGGCCGTCCGAAATCCGGCCGCCGCGAACGCCTCCACTGCCGTGGGAACGGTCTCCGGCAACACGAATCCGGCGTTGTCCCGCACGCCGTGCTGGTACGGCAGTTGGCCAGTCAACAGGTTCGCGTGCGACGGCAGAGTCATCACGCTGTGCCCGTAGGCGCGGTCGAACACCCAGCCGGACGCCGCAAGCTCGTCGAGCCGCGGCGTGTCCGCGTGGGCGTTGCCGGCAAAACCGAGCGCGTCGGCGCGCAGCGTGTCGATGGTGATCAGCACCACGTCCCGAGCGAAGCCCGGCTCCGGGCCCTCGGGCCAGGCCGCGTACTGAAGCTCCGCGGCCGTGGTTGCTTCGTCGGGCCTCGGCTGGCACGCCGGCACACCGACCGCGGCCAGGAGCAGAGCGCCCGCCGCCACGGAGCCGGCGACGCGTTCGCCGGCGCCCCTGCTCAGAGCGATTCCAGGTACTCGGCGAACTGCTTCGCCTCCTCGGCTCTCTCGCCCTCGGGCTCGAGTTCGAGCAGCCGGTGGAAGTCGGCGAGCGCGGCCTCGTTCTCGCCCGAAGCCATCAGTGCGAGACCGCGGAAGTAGTAGGCGTCCGCCCACTCCGGCTCGATCTCGATCACCACGTCGAACTTGGCCCGGGCCCCCGCGATGTCGTTCTGGTTGTACAGCTCAACACCCTCACGCAGCAGGATCTCGGGATCCGCGCGCAGGTCCTCAGGCAACCGCTGCAGGTACTCCTGGGCCTCGTCGCCGCGCCCCAAAGCAGTGAGCCGTCGGCTCATGAACTGAAGGGCTTCGATGCTGGTCGGGGCATAGCCGAGCGCCCTCTCCAGACTGGCAAGCGCTTCTTCGTCCTGGTCCAGTTGCACCTGGGCCTGAGCGATCGCGACCAGAACGGCCGCCTTGCCACCGTCGCCCAAGGACGGCAGCGCCTCGTTGAACAGGGCGATCGCGCCCTCGAAGTCGCCCTCCCTGATGAGGTCGTTGCCTCGCTCCAGCGACTCCCGCGCGGCCTGCCCCGACTCGCCTTCGTCCAGGGCCGCGGCCGACCCGTCGGTCGCCGTCTGGCCCCCGGGCTCCAGGGCCGTCTTGACGAACGGCCTCTCCGAGGCAGGCGCGTACTCGTTGAGGCGCACCGTGTGCTGGCTCGGGATGTAGCCGGGCTTCGAGACGAGAACCTCCCAGCTTCCGCCGGCCAGGCCAGCCCGCGCCCAACGGCCTCTCCTGTTCGTCAGGACCTCCTCTTCGGGTCCGATCCCGTCCAGGGTCAGCTTGACGCTCGCTCCCTCGACCGGATTGCCCTCCAGATCCTCGACGCCGCCGCTGAGTCGGCCCCGACCCACCCACGATTGGGCCGAGACCGCGGAGGCCAGAAGAATGCCGGCCAGCACCGCCACGGCAATACGGGTTCGATAGGTCATGAGTCCTCCCCTTCTCCTGGGCGCCGATTCAGAAGTGCATGCTACTACCTCGGAGGCCCGAGCCGGCAGCTCCGGACAGACAAAAGCCCCGATCCGAATCGGATCGGGGCTTTCCCTGTGTCCGCGACGACAGGCCGACCCCCCTCGTCGCGAAGCGAGCAATGGGTTGGAGCCCTTCCGGGCTCCAACCCTTAGCGGATGCTGCCTACCGCCAGCTCAGACGGACACCCAGGCGATACACGCGCGGAGCGATGTGATCGTCCAGGTTGCCGGAGTTCGAGCGACCACCTCTGTCGACCCATGACAACGCCGTGCCACGGTTCGTCACGTTGAAGATGTCGATGCCGAACGTCAGGTTCATCGGACCCGAGACGGCGAACTCCTTCTCGAGCCGGACGTCCGCCGTGTGGATGTCCGGCAGCCGGACCGCGCCGAGATCCTCGACGAGGTTGACGCTGGCGCTGTCCGCGTTCGAGAGGGGCTCGACCGTGTAGAAAGCAGCCGGCGAACCCTCACGACCCGTCAGGTTGGCGGAGACGTTGAAGCCCCAGCCCTTGTCCGGAGCGACCTGGTACATGCCGTTCAGGTTGTACGACCAGGTCGACTGCAGGTAGCGCTGGCCCTTGCCGGAACCACTCGAACGCTGCATGTAGATCTGCCCGTCGACGTCACCGCCACCGCGGCCGGGATTCCGGCTGAAGTGGTTGTAGAACTCGTTGGGCACGTTCCACTCGGCATCGCCGTACTGGAAGAACCCGCGAGCCATCCAGCGGTTCGACAGTCGCTTCGTCAGGCTGACGTTGTAGCCGAGGAAGTCGCGGGAGCGGAAGCCCTGCTGCCAGTGACTGCCGCCGACGAGGTCGATCCCGTCAACGAAGTCGTACAACTGAACCCGGTAGCTCCCGCCGCCGCGCGGCACGGTGCCGGTCGCGACATGGGAGGGCATGAAGTCCGAGCCCCGCTGCAGACGCTGGTTGCCGCTCGCATCCTCGATGTACGGGATGCCGACGGTCAAGTCGTCGACGTTCCGCGACGTGATGCCGAAGCCGGCGACGAGTTCCGGCAGGAACTCGTGCTCGACGCCGAGGATGAGCTCGGTCGTGATCGGCGGGTCGAGACCCGGATCCGTCGTGTCGAGGATGTTGAAGGGGTTGTCGAGATCCACGTTGGCGTAGAAGACCGCGCCCGGCGAGTAGCAGACCTGGTCCGCGATGCTCAGATC
The DNA here is from genome assembly GCA_011523565.1 of Acidobacteriota bacterium. GTDB lineage: Bacteria > Acidobacteriota > Thermoanaerobaculia > Multivoradales > Multivoraceae > Multivorans. The sequence goes on along the minus strand of WTGL01000170.1, from coordinate 23,866 downwards.
GTCGCAGATCACGATGACCCGGTTGTAGCCCAGCGGCGAGTTCCGCGTCACCGTGTTCGTCGGCAACTGGTTGGCGAACTGGGACAGGCTGGCCCGAAGCAGCGTCGTGCGGCCCTCGCCCAGCGCGTAGGTCGCGCCGAGACGCGGCACGATCGACGTCCAGCCGAACCCTGCCTCGGAACCCTCGAAGGTGATCGCCGGCAGGAGGTCCGGCCGCGTCGGATGAGCCGGAAGCTCGTACTGGCCGTTCTCACCCCCCTGGTCGTCCCAGCGGAGGCCCACGTTCAGGGTCAGGCGCCCGAAGGTGATCGTGTCCTGCGCGTAGAGGGAGTTGTAATCCGCCGACAGGGCGCCGTAGTCCTCACGCGTGTAGTTGGTCCAGGAACGCGCGCCGTAGTGCCACGTCTGCCGGGGTCCTGCGTAGAAGGCGGAGCTGTTCTCGTAGGTGCGGAAGCGGCCACCGAGCTTCAGCTCGTGGTTGACGGTCGCGCCGCTCGTGAAGAAGTAGCTCGCATCCGCCTGGAACAGGTCGTTCGGAGACGCCGCCGAGCCGGAGAAGTAGTTCCCGAACCAGACGCCGTCGGCAAGGGTCGGATCCAGCGCGTCGGGATCGAGCCCGTTCTGGTTCGACAGGTGGCCTCGCGCAAGCAGCGCGAAGCCGAAGTCGCCGTGCGAGTAGACACCGACGAGGAAGAAGTTCGGCGAGAAGATGTGCTGGTCCTCCAGCCGGTACTGGGCCGAGGGGCCACGCTGGTTCCACGTCGTCGCCGGGGGCCGCGTGGTGCCGCCGCCGCGTCCGAACTTCAGCTTGTCGCCGTTGTTGTAGGAGGCGACCATCGAGTTGTCGCTCGAGACCTGGCCGTTGATCTTGATCACCGTGTTCTCAAGCAACGTGTCGTCAGCGGTACCGGTCGCGTTGTTCTGACCGATGTCCTGCTGGCCCCAGCTACCCCACAGCCACAGGCGATCCTGGATCGCGGCGCCGCCGGCCTCGAAGCCGAAGTCCTCGATCTTGCGGACCCGGGCTCCGGGCAGTGAAGTCTGGCCGTTGCTCTGGTAGAGCTCGCTCTCGATGTTCGGCTCCGACGCCTCGAGCAGGCCGCCGAAATAGCCCGTCGCCTGCGTGTTGTAGAAGCGCGCCGAACCGCGGAACTCGTTGGTTCCGCGCTTCGTCACCAGGTTCACCGCCACGCCGGAAGTGCTTTTCGTGACGTCCGACCCACCGGTCGTGAACGACATCTCGGCGAACTGGTCGAAGTCGTAGTACGTCGGCGACGCGCCGGTGGCGCGCATGTCGGTGATCTCCGTGCCGTCAAGCTGGAACGAGTTCTGCTGGCTCGAAACGCCCTGTGCGCGGAAAACGGACTGCTGGCCGGACTCACTGCCGGCGACGTTGATCCGGTCCACGAGGACGCCCGGAGTCTGGGTCAGGATGGCCCAGGGGTCGCGCGCGGTCGGGATCTTCTCGAGCTCAACCTGCGTCACGTTGGTGCCGGCCCTGATCTGACGCTCGTCGAGGAGCGGACTCTCGGACGTGACGGTGATCGTCTCCTCGAGAGCCGCGGTCAGAGTCAGCGGCAGGTCCGTGTTCCGACCCAGCCGGATGCTGACATCCGGATACTCCAGGCCGCCGAAGCCGTCGAGCTCGGCAGCCACGTCGTACGAGCCCGGATCGAGGGCCAGGAACCGGAAGGCGCCGCCCGCGTCGGTGAACTGCTCCCGCGTGGCGCCGATACCGGTCACAGTGACCGTAACGCCCGGCAGGGCAGCGCCGGACTCGTCGGTCACGGTGCCGTAGAGATTGCCCGTCGTCTGTTGGCCCCAAGCGAGGCCGCTGACGAGCAGCAAAAGGATGACGCTGAACGTCGAAACGGTGCGTCTGCTCATGCGTTCAATACTCCCTCCGAAGTGTTGTACGGGAGAGTTCGTGGCGAGGTCCGCGCCGACGGCGCGACCCAGGAGAACCTCCCGCGGTTGACGAAAAGCCTGATCGGCTCCGTTGAACGAACATGGAAACCCCGCAAGGCCTGTGCCAAAGCGGCCGGGACCCGGCCGTTCTGTCCAAGCGGGTGAAACCCCACTTCCACGCGGGCCTTCGAACAGGCACACACGGAGCCGCGCCAAAATGGCACAAACCCTCGCGTCCAACCCATCCAAGAGAAGGTACGGTATCCATAATTTTGAAGCGTCTCTCCAGGTCGCCCACGGTGTTCCTACCCCGCTGGTCGGGACGTGCCCGCCCTCCGACTGACATCTGACGCGCTCTTCCTGGAATCAGGAGCGTCAACACACCGTTACCGTCAGGGCGTAACTGACGCTAAACGCCAGCCGACCAAACCATGACGCAGGTACCGGCGGATCAACCTGTCGAGTGCAGGCATCGTACAGTAGACGACACGGATTGTCCACCGTTCCCCATATGCGCGTTCATTCCTTGTTCAGAAACGGTCTTTCCGGGCGAGCAAGCCGCCCATTTGCTCCCGGCGGGCCGACCGTCCCGCTTCGGATGAAGCAAGCCGGAATCACGCTGGCGGCCGCTCTGAGCGCGGCCTGCACCGGCTACGTTCCCTTCAGCGGGACGCAGGTCCTGACGTCCGAGTTCGAACGGCGGCTCGGCAGCGAGTGGCGCGAGGAGGTGGTCGTCCCCTTCGCCGTCACGGACCACCTGCGTGCCGGCATCGATGAAAGGGTCAGCCCCACCGGCAGCGAGAGCCGCCGACGCGACGCCGTTCTCGACTTCATCTTCGGCTGGGTCGACCTCCAGTACTCCCTAACACCCACAAGGACCGCAACCGAGACGTTCGACGCCCGCCTCGGCAACTGCCTGTCCTTCGTCAACCTGTTCGTCGCCGTGGGCCGGGAGCGCAGGCTGAATCCGTTCTTCGTGGAAGTCGAGGACTACCAGCGCTGGAACTACCAGGAAGGCGTCGTCGTCAGCCGGGGGCACATCGTCGGCGGCATGTACGTCGACGGGGAGATGGCCACCTACGACTTCCTGCCCTACCGGCCGAAGTCGTACCGGGACTTCGAGCCGATCACCGACCTCGCCGCCACCGGCCACTACTACAACAACCTGGGCGCCGAGGCCCTGATGGCGAACGACCTCGACGCGGCCGGGAAGTGGCTGAACATCGCCGTCCGCCTGGCCCCCGACTTCGACAAGGCGATCAACAACCGGGGCGTTCTCCTGCTCCGCCAGGACCGGGTCGAGGAGGCGGCGCGGGCCTACGAGGAGGGTCTTGACCTGCATCCCGAGAACGTACCGCTGCTGACCAACCTCGTCCGCGCCTACCAGCTCCTGGGCGAGCACGACCGAGCCGGCGCGCTCCTCGACACCCTGGAGGAACTCAACCTCGCCAGTCCGTTCTTCTACATCTACCGGGGCGACGCGGCTCTCGCCGGCGGCGATCCGGTCCTTGCCCTCGACTACATGCGCCGGGCGCTCCGCGCCGACTCGGAGCTCCCCGAGGTCCATGTCGGCCTCGTCAGGGTCTATCTCTCGACCGGCAGGATGCGCGAAGCGAAACACCATGTGGAGCGCGCCCTGCGCCTCGACGCGACCCACGATGAGGCCCGCAAGTATGCGGCCCTGCTCGAGCGGCAAGCACCCTAGACCCGCGCGGACGGGAAGCGCCATCTCAACTGGTAGCCTTGAAACAACGATGCCCCGCAACGGGACATCCAAGGACATGAAGCCCGAATCCTCGTCTGAGTCAAACGAGCGGACCGGCGCTCGGACCTGGCGCCGAACCGAAGTGGCCAGCCTCACGTCGCTGGCGCTTGCTCTACTCAGCGCAGCGTCCGTAACGGCCCAGGCCCCCGACGAGCTACCCGAGTTCGACGAGCGGGCCCTCGTCTTCGAAGTCCAGGTGCCGGTGAACGTCGTCAGCAGGAACGGCGAATCGGTCCGCGGCCTGAACCGCGAGGACTTCCAGATCCTGGACGAGGGCGAAGTGCAGGAGATATCCGGATTCCAGGTCGTGGATCTGGACCTCCTGCTACCGGACGACCGGCACGTGATCGACACGAGCCACGATCTCCCCCCGGCCGTGAGGCGGCACTTCCTGCTCCTGTTCGACCTCACGTTCTCGGCCCCGACAGCGGTCGCGCGAGCCCGGGTCGCCGCCCAGGAGTTCGTCCTCAACGAAATGCATGCCACCGACCTGGCCGCGGTCGCCGTCCATACCGCGGAGTCCGGGTCGCAGCTCCTGGTCACCTTCACCCCCGACCGGGCCCAACTGGCCCGAGCGATCGCCACGCTGGGAAATCCGCGTCTTCTGAAGCTCGTCACCAAGGATCCCCTCGGCTTCCTGATCGACAGTCCCCGTCCGGCGATCTCGGCCGCCCTGGATGCCGGCGGCGTTGACCAGAGCATCAGCGAGATGGAGCGCAGCGTCGACGGCTACCTGCGGATCATCGGCAACCAGATGGCGAGATACGAGCGCAGCTTCGCGCGCGGCAGGATCTCGAGCTGGGCCGACACGCTGCAGGACATGGCGCGGATCCTGGGCAGCGTCGAGGGCCGCAAGCACGTCATCCTGTTCTCCGAGGGCTTCGACGGCCGCCTGCTGTTCGGGCGCCAGCCCGACTTCTTCGACGACGAGATGCAGCGGGAGATCCAGGCCATCCAGGACGGACGCTATGCCGAGGTCGACACGGACAACCGCTACGGGAACACCCAACTCCAGGTCCAGATGGACCAGATGTTGCGCGAGTTCAGCCGGGCGAACGCCGTCATCCACGCGGTGGACATCTCGGGCCTGCGGGCAGACATGCCCGAAGAGCGCCGCGCCCGCATCGTGGGGCGGGACGCCCTCTTCTACATCTCCAACGAGACGGGCGGCAGATTCCATGAAGACGCAAACGACTTCGGCGCCGAACTTCGCGAAGTCCTGTCAGGGTCCAGCGTGACCTACCTGCTGGCCTTCGAACCCTCAGACCCCGGGGAACCCGGCGAACACCGCCGCATCGCCGTTCGCGCGCGAGCGCCGCGGGGAGCGCAGATTTCACATCGGATGGGGTACGTCACACCCCGCCCCTTCGGCGACCTGCACCCCATGGAGAAACGCCTGCTGGCCTCGGACCTGATCGCCACGGCAACGGAAACGGACGGTCTCGCGATCGACGTGCTGGCGGCGCCCTTCCGGGCCACCGAGGACGAGGCGTACGTGCCCGTGATCATCGAGATCGGGGGCGACGGGTTGCTCGACGCGCATGAAGCCCTTCATCTGCCGGTCGAGATCTACGCCTACGTCACCGACGAGAAGTCGCAGATGCGCGACTTCTTCAGCCGGGTCGTGACCCTCGACCTGGCCGGACGCGAGGACGCATTCGCCAACACCGGCCTCAAGTACTACGGCCACCTGAACCTCGGCCCCGGCGCGTACCTCGTGCGGGTCCTGGTCCGCAACGCCATCACCGGCCGCACCGGCGCCGCGACCGTCGAGCTCGATGTCCCGGCCTTCGCCGACGGGGAGCCGGCGCTGCTGCCGCCCTTCTTCCTCGAAGAACCCGGAAGCTGGTTCCTCGTCCGCGAGCAGCCCGGCGACCAGTACGCCAGGACGACGATCTATCCATTCACGGTGAACGGCGAACCGTACGTCCCTTCGGCCGTGCCGCTCCTGCCGCTGACCGAGGCTTCGCAAGGGGCCGAACTCTGCCTCGTGGGCTACAACCTCGGCACCGGCGAGTTGACACTGGAGGCAACGCTCACCGATCCGGAAGGCGAGGCGGTGGCCGGGGGCGCGCTCAGTCTGCGCGAGCGCACGGTGACGGGCATCCCGGGGCTCGACAAGCTGGTTGCAGCCTTTCAGCCCACGGGTCTCGAGCCGGGCGACTACACTCTGCGTGTCGCGGTGATCGATCAGGCGACGCAGGCGAGATCCGCCAACTCGATCCCGCTGAAAGTGCTGAACTGAAGAACAGAAGGCGCCGGAGTCGAGGCGCCGACCGAACCATCAACTCATTTCCGGACCCAGGATCCTCGGGAGGACCTTGCAAATGAACGACCCCCGTTTCTTGAGCCGTTCCCTTACGACCTCGAGTGTCAGCCTGATGTGCGCCGCCGCGCTGCTGCTCTCGGCGGCATCAGCCGACGCCCAGCGCCGCCGCGCCCGGCAGGCACAGGCCGAGTTCAGCGACACAACCACGGTCACCGTCGTCGAAGTGCCGGTGCAGGTGAGCCGTGCCGGCGCACCGCTTCGCGATCTGACAGCCGCCGACTTCGAACTCCAGGACAACCGGAAGACGGTGGAGATCGCCGGCTTCGACATCGTCGACCTGTCGACGATCGAGGGCAAGGCGACCGACGAACCCGTGCCCGTCGCCGGGAGACGACACTTCCTGCTGTTCTTCGACCTGTTCTTCACTCCGCCGGATTCCGTCGGCCGAGCCCAGCAGGCCGCCGCCGACCTCGTGCTGCGGGAACTCCACCCCACCGACCTGGTGGCCCTTGCGGTCTTCGACACGCGGCCGAGGCTGGTGCTCGGTTTCACCTCGGATCGCAGCCAGATCCGGCAGGCGATCCGCAGCCTCGGATTCAGCCGGAACGAGCCCGGCGCGATTCGTGACCCCCTGGGTCTCGTGATCGGCGATCTGAGCGGGGATCTCCCCACGAGTTCCGACCTCGGCGGCACGGCCAGCGGGGTCCAGGTCGACTCACAGGCCGAGCTTCTAGCGACCCAGCAGGAGCTGCAGGTCCTCCGCGACGCCGCGGACCGGGGACGTGCGGCGGCCCAGGTCGACGCGCTGGCGGCCGGCATGAGCGAACTCGCCAACTGGATGCAGTCCGTTCATGGACGTAAGCACGTCGTGTTCCTGTCCGAGGGCTTCGCCGACAACATTCTCGTCGGCCAGCAGGGCGTGACGGTCGAGCAACAGCAGGAGATCCTGGATCGGCAACTCCGAGTCTCCGCCGGGAACTTCGAGCAGGTCGACAACGAGGATCTCTTCGGCAGCACGGCCGCCCAGCGATCGATGAACCAGATGCTGGAGCGCTTCCGCGAGGCGAACTGCTCGATCCAGGCCGTGGACGTGAGCGGCAAGATCCAGACCCAGGGCCAGAGTAACCGGGCCTCGCTGGACATGATGGCGAGGGACACCGGCGGCGGGGTCTTCGCCAACTTCGGCAACCTGGGCGAAGCGATGTCCGAGATGCTGGAACAGACCAGCGTGACCTACCTGCTTTCCTTCTACCCGAGGAACCTGAAGAACGACGGCAGCTTCCACAAGCTGAGGGTGCGGCTCAGGAACGCGCCCCGAGGGACCCGGGTCGTCCACCGACCGGGCTACTACGCTCCCAAGCCCTACGAACAGACGAACCCCTTCGAACGGGCACTGGACTCGGCACAGCAGGTGATGGGCGGCGTCGAGACGGGCCAGATCGCGACGTCCGTGCTCGCCGCCGCCTTCCCCGCCGACACCGGCAAGGCCTACGCACCTGTTCTGATCGAAGTCCGGGGCGAAGATCTCCTCGCGGAGCAACAGGGCGACACGGTTCCCCTCCAGATCTACGCCTACGCCCTGGACCAGCACGGCATCGTCCGTGACTTCTTCGTTCGAGCCATGGGCCTCAATGCCGCCCAGGCCGGACCGGCGCTGCTGCAGAGCGGGCTCAAGTACTGGGGTCACTTCGACCTCGATCCGGGCGAATACTCCGTTCGCGTGCTGATCCGGAACGACGCCACGGGCCGCCGGGCTCTGGCCACGTCCCTGCTCAACGTTCCCGGCGACGGCCCCGCGCTCCAGCCGCCGCTGTTCCCGGAACCGCCCCAGAAGTGGGTGCTGCTCCGCGAGGAGGAGTCGGAACAGCGACGCGATGTCGCCTTCCCGTTCCTGATGGACGGCAATCCGTTCATCCCCGCGGCACAGCCGGTGGTCACCGCCGGCGGTCAGACGCCGATCAGCCTAGCCGGCACGAACCTCGGCGCGGGACCCGTGTCCGTGCGCACACAGGTGTTCCATCCGGACGGCCAACCGGTGGCCGACGGCGGCGAGGTCGTTCTGGCCGCTGGCGCCCAGGCCGGATCGGGGGTCTCGCAGCTATCCGGGACGTTCGTGGCCGGCAAGAAGCTCACGAGCGGCGAGTACACCCTGGTCGTCACCGTGACCGACGGGAAGAACGGGCAGCACTCGTCCTCGACGTCGATTCGGGTGCTGTAGCGGACTCCGGGATGGAGCGGCGGGGGCGCTCGGCCCCCGCCCCACCCTGATCGGGCGGCGCCTCCCGCGCCGGCCTCAGTTGGCGCAGGGGAACGCCGTGATGTCGCTCTTCGCCGCGGCGGTCTGGTTCAGGCGATTCTGGTGCGTCCAGGGCGTACCGCCGTCGGGCGGTGTGATCGACAGGTTGAACGCCAGCGTCGTCACCGGCGCCACGAACACCCAGCGGTGGCCGTTGATGGCGCAGCCGTCCAGCACCTTGATCAGCACCTCCGCGTTGTTCCTGTCGAAGAAGTACAGGATGGCCGACTGCTCCGAGTCCAGCTCGTAGTCCTTCACTACCTCGACGACCGTCTCGTCCTCCTTCAGGTGCTCGACGCACATGTTCACGGTGTAGCCCCCGCGAAGCTCCCGCACCAGCTGCGGCTCGCACTCAGCTTCTTCACCGGCGGCGATCGGTAGAGAGATCTTGACCGGTGACGGCGACACGGGGCCGACCGCCGTCGACGCCGTGGATGGAGCCGGCGAGAGCGCGAAACCCGCGTCGACCAGGTCCACTCCGTCGATGCCGTCGAGGTCCTCGTCGCCGTCCGCCACCGCCGGGGCCGACGCGGCCGAACCGCACGGAAAGGCTGTGAGGTCGCTTTCCGTCGTCGCGGTCACGCCGCCGCGCGGGTTCTTGTGTTCCCAGTACTCCCCGGTCGCCGTCTCGTCGACGCGCAGATTGAACGCGAGCGTCGTCACCGGCGCCACGAACACCCACCGGTGGCCGTTCACGGCGCAGGCGTTGAGCACCTTGATCAGCACCTCGGAGTTGTCCCTGTCGAAGAAGTAGAGAAGACCCGACTCGCGCGAACCGAGGCCGTAGTCGACCGCATCGGCCTGCACCGTCTCGCCGTCCTTCTCGTACTCGATGCACATGCTCACGGTGTAGCCGTGCTCGAAGGCGATCTGCGGCGCCGATGGCGCGCAGTCCGTGTACTCCGCCGCCGGCAGCACGACCGTCACGTAGTCGCTGTTGGCGCCGCCGGCGCGGTTGTAGGCCCGCACGCGGAAGTCGTAGCGGCCGCCGGCTTCCAGTCCGGTCGCGTCCGCGGAGGTCGTGTTCGCCGGCAGCCTCGTCGCCGCCTGCCAGCGTCCGCCCTCCGGGCGGACCTGCACCTCGAACCCGTTCTCGTTGTCCGACGCGTCCGTCCAGGTCAGGCGGACACTCGTGGGGCCGGTCGGCGTGGCCGTCAGGTTCGCCGGCGCCGCGGGGATCTCGCCGGGAGGCGGCGGAGGCGGCGGCTCGGGGTCGGGATTCGGCGTACTGCTAATGAAGTCGCTGTACTGCACTGCGAGGCGGATGGTCCGCTGCATGGCCCGCTCGTTCTCGCGCTCGTCGGCGATGCCGAGCGTCCAGCCCCGCGGCGTGATCCTGACCGTCGAAAAGTAGGGCTGCGGACGGCCCGAGCCGTAGCTCATGATCGTGTCGACGTTCGGTATCGGCACGAAGTCGGTGTGGCCGAACGCGTACGGCTCAACCGCCGTATCGCGCCGAAAGCCCTCGAGGTCGCTACCGCCCGCGTTCGGGGGATCGTGGTTGGCGCCCAGGTTGTGGCCGATTTCGTGGGCGAACGTCGGCTCGAAATCCCCACGCGCCAGGGTCAGGCCGAAGGCCGATCCCGAGAAAGCCCGAGCCGAACGGTTCTTGGTCAGCAGGTAGGCGATGCCGCTGCACCCCTGGGCGTCCCAGAGGAAGAGGTGAACCATGTCCGCCTGGTGCTCCGCCCGCAGTCGCGCCAGGTCCGGATCCCCGGGCATGTGGCCCAGAACGTGTCCGCAGGACCACTCGCTCTGCTCCCCGTCTCCCTGTGGTTCGTGTGCCCCGAACACCGGCGGCGCCTCTTCGAAATGCACCAGGTTCGGCGTCACACCCAACTGGCCGTTCCGGAACACCTGCGCCAGGTAGTCCACCCCGTTCTGAATCGACACACCGGGGGTCCGGTTGCGGCGGCCCCACCTCTCCTCGGCTTGCGCCGTGTAGACGGCCAGGATGTCGAGCACATCGTGGTTCGACTCGGACGCCACGCTCCTTGGAGGTCCGGCCTGCTGGGCAAGGGGAACTGAAACGGGAGACTCCATGGGCGGAACCACGCCACCCGGGCAATGTTCCTGCTCAGGTTCCGGCTCGCGGGTGGACGTGTCCTCCATCCGACCGCGACCGTCCGGCCCTACGCTGATCAGATACGCGGCGCCGCCCGGCTCGCCGAAACGCCCGGCGAGGTAGCCGTCCTTGATCGTGAGCACGACGCTCTCGTACCCCGCGCCGGGGAAGGCGCCCGCCCACATCACGTCTCCGTCGCCGCGATCCTCGAAGAGGGTCAGTTCGGCGGCGAGCACCCTGCCGTCCGGCGTCGGGAGTTCTACGCGCTGCGGAGCGGAGCGCACGAAGTCGATGTCAAGGTCGATGGCGAACGTCTCCAGACCCTCCTCGGCGGCCGGGGCGTCCTCGATGGAGGGACCGAGATCGAGCAACCGCTGCCCGTTGGCGCTACCCGCCGCGAACAGGACGAGAATCAGGGCCGGCAGCAGTGGCCAATGCCGGCCGTCAGAACGAGAAAAGGCGCGATTGGCCCGCGCCCCATAACAGGAAACGATCATGTCCGCCAGTATAGCCGCCGGCCTTCCGGGGCGGCCCCGTGTTGAAGCCCGGCAGACGGGCCGTCAGCGCACGTTGACGCCGTAGCGCAGGAAGGACTGGCGGCCGCCGACGTCGTCCCGGAGCCCGAGCCCGATGTCGTGGTAGCCACCCTCCATCGTCAGCTCCAGTCCGTAGCGCCACCTGCGCCCCTCGATCTCGCTCAGGCGCTCCGCCGGCACGGCGATCGTCAGTTCGGTGGGCCGGGGTTCGGTCGAACGGTCCTTCTCGTCCTTGGCGGCCAGCCAAAGACGGATCCGGCCATGGTGGATGCCTTCGCGCGGAATCAGCGTCAGATCCTCCCAGGACACATCGACGACCAGCGGCAGATCGTAGTTGCCGTCCGGACGCCGTTTGGCGGGCAGGCTCTGCACCCGGACACCGAGCGGGTTCTCGTACACGTTCAGGTTGAGGGCCGAGAGCGTCCCTTCGACCATTCGCGACTCGATCGACTTGGTCCGGAAACCACGCCGGTAGTTCACGTCGACGCCGCGAGGACGGCTCTTGAGACGCACCTCGATCGTGTGCAGGCGACCGGTGCCGGCGACGGCCGGCATGTACCCCAGGGAGTAGTAGTTGCGGAAGTCCCGGGCTATCTTGAGCAGGTCGGGCATCACCCGGTTGGCGTTGAAGATCGACCGGCCGCCGGTCTCACGCGCCATCAACCGGAGTGGGCTCTGCAGGTTGGTCACCCGGATCTGGTCGATCAGCATTCCCTGCCCGGGCAGGCCGGCCGCCTGTTGCTCCACGGTTCCCTGCGAGTACACGGTCAGCCCGCGAGCGTCGATCGTGTAGAAGCTCGTCCGGTTCGCGTTCGCGGCCGCCGCGAGCTGCTGGAAGCGCCTCGACATGTCGTAGCTCGCCATCTCGATCAGGGAGACCGCATCCTCGTAGGCATCCCGAATGAAGTGGAACATGTCCTCGCCCGCGATCATCGGCACACCGTCGGCCACGTAGACCACCGCCTTGCGCCCCGGCGCCGCCGACAGGTTCTCCACGACGCTGGACAACGCGTTGATGGACATGTCGGTGTCGTTGCGCACCGAACCGGCGTAGGCGATCAACTGGTTCCGGGCCAGGGCGATCGGACCGCCGATGACCCGGCCTTCACGTACTCCCTGCTGAAATTGCTCGCTCCCCCGGCGCCCCGCGGTGTCCAGGTTCACGTCGTTGATCAGGGCGACGATGTCCCGGCGCTCGTTGTTGCGATGGACCCGGTTCCCGGTCGTTTCCTCGAGCTCCAGCAGCGCCCGGTTCAGCTTCTCGCGATCGCTGGTGAAGGGCATCAACAGGTCGAGAGAGCGGTTGTAGCTCACCAGCATGACGCTGTCCTCGGGGCGAAGCTGCTCGCGGATGAAGGCCCGCAACTCGCGCAGCACCCGGTTCCGGTTGAACGGCGTCAGGTTCAGGTTGTCGACGTAGATCACGACGTGGAGCGCCTGTTCGGAGGGAACGGCCGGGCGCGCCCGCTCGGGGAGACCCGGCGCGAGCGGGTCCTCGGGTTCCGGCGCGGTCAGACGCTCCGCGTCGGCTTCTCCGCGCCGCACCCATAGATCGTCGCCGCGCTCTTCGACCGCGTAGAAGTTGCTGATCGCGACCCGGCGATCGTCAACCAGCAGTTCGAAGTCCTCCAGCGTCAGGCCGTGCACGGGCTGACCGTCGCCATCGGTGACGTAGACGTCGATGTTGATGACCTCGACGTCGACCGTCTCGACAAAGACCGGGCCGGACACTCGCTCGCTCCCGGCTTCGGCCTGCTGCGCAGTCAAGGGGACGGCAGCCTGGAGGCCACCCACGACGAAGCCAACCGCCAGTCGACCCACCGCGGTGCGCCACCGCATGCCTGCCAGCGAACGGCGCCCGACCGGCTGCTTCACCCCAGTCACCCGGAAAGCCTACCCCGACGTTCGGATCCGGAGGAGTTCCGAACTCTCCGGCCAGCGCCCCAGCGCCTGCGCCAGCAACCGCGCCGCGGACCCTTCGTCGTTCATCGCCCGCAGTGTTCGCACCGCCTCGGCGTAGGCGGCCGGCTCCGGGTTCGCGGTCACCATCTCCTGCAGAGCCTGGCCCGCCTCGGCGGCACGCCCCTGCAGGGCGAACAGGAAGGCGAGCGAGGAGTACGCGCCGAGGAGTTCGGCGTCCAGGTCGATCGCCTCCTGGTACGCGCGCTCCGCCTCGCCCATCCGTTCGAGGGCGCCGAGCGCCGTGCCGCGATGCAGAAAGAGCCGGGCGAGAACGGTCCGGTCGCCCCGGTCCCCGAACCCGGCCAGCACCTCATCGGTCTGCGCGAGGGCCTCCTCGAACCGCCCCTGCACGTTGAGCCAGCCCGCACGCACGATCAGCGGCGTCAACCGCGGACCCCGCTCGGCGATCGCCCCCTCCAGGTGCTCGCCCGCCGCCACGAGGTCGCCGGCGACCAGCTCGGCCTCGGCCAGCACCAGGTGAGCCAGCGGCGACCGGTCCACGACTGCGAGCGCGTGCTCGCGCGCCTCCTCCACCCGCCCCGTCCGGAGGAGGAGTTCCGCCAGCTTGACGCCGGCGGCGACCGCGTCGCCCCCGGAGGTCTCGAAAGCGCTCCGGTAGGCGTCCAGCGCCGCCTCCGGCAGGCCGAGCCCGTCCAGCACGTCGCCGAGCTGCTGCCAGGCCTGGACGAGTTGCGGCTCGGCTTCCAGGATGCTCCGAAGCACCGACTCGGCCTCCGCCAGGCGACCGCCGGCGACCAGTTCCGCGACGCGATCCAGGTCGGCGACGACGCCGATCCTGCTCTTGGGGTCCGGAAGCGGCCCCTCCCTGGCGCGGGCGCCGCCGGACAGGTACCCGAGCGACTCCAGGCGCCGGCGGGTTTCGGGATCCTCCTCGGCCGGCGAGGCCAGGGTCCGGTCGACTTCCGCCAGGGCATCGCGCAACCTTCGCGCCGCCGCCCGCTCCTCCTGGATGACGTTGTTGAGTTCGCCAGGGTCCTCGGACAACCAGAACAACTCCGGATCCGGCGAGTCGATGAAGTGAAGGTCGCCTTCCACGATCGACGCCAGATCGCTCCATCCGAAGTGAATCCGCGGATACACGCTCTCGGAGAAGATCCGCCGCGGCTCTCCGGCCGGCGGCAGATCGAAGAGATCGGCTCCAGTCAGCCCGGCCGGTTTCTCGAGATCCAGGAGCGAATAGACCGTCGGCGCGACGTCGAGGAGCTGGACATTGCCTCCCACCCTCTCGCCCGCGCGCTCGCCGCCCGGCAGCTTCACGATCAGGGGCACCTGGAGCACTTCGCGGTAGATGAGGACCAGATGATCCATCTCGCCGTGGTCCATCAGACCCTCGCCGTGGTCGGAGAGCAGGATGAGGAGGGCGTCGTCGTAGAGGCCAAGTTCCTCCAGGCGTCCGAGCAGGTCGCCGACCACGTGATCCGCCGCCGCCACCTCGCCGTCGTACGGGTCCTCGTAGCGGCCGGCGAACTCCGGCGGCGGCAGGTAGGGCGCGTGAGGCTCGTAGAGATGCAAGAACAGGAAGAAGGGACCGTCCGCCACGCCTTCCAGCCAGTCCGAGGCGACGGCCAGGGTCTCCGGCCCCGGCCGCTGCAGCTCGCCCAGTTGGCGTCCCGTCTCGAACCGGACGCCGTCGTCGTAGACGTCGAAGCCGCGGTCGATTCCGGTCCAGGACCGCAGGACGTAGGAGGACACGAACCCGCCGGTGGCGTACCCCTGCCGGCCGAGCTCCGCCGCCAGCGTCGGGATTCCCTCGCTCAGCCGGTAGCCGGCGTTGTCGCGAACGCCGTGCTCCGGCGGCAGAAGCCCCGTGAACAGGCTGGCATGGGAAGGCAGGGTAACGTTGACGTGCGTGAAGGCGCGCTCGAACAGCACGCCGTCGGCCGCGAGGCGGTCGATCGCGGGGGTCTCGACCCCTTCGTATCCGTACGCGGGAAGCCGGTCGGAGCGCAGCGTGTCGATCGAGATCAGAATGACCGGCGGGCGCGGCGACGCGGCACCCGTCGCCGTGGTCCGCTCGGGCACCGGCGAGCACGCCGGCACGAAAAGCGCCGCCGAGCCCGCGAGCACGGCGACGAACATGGGAACCGCCTTCACTTGAGCTTCAGGGTTCGACTGACCATCTGGGGCAAGCCGGAGACATCGCCGGCCGGCGTCCACACCTCGACCGTCTCACCGTCCTCCTCGACCTCGGACACCTCGACCCAGCGCGCTTCGCGAAGCCGGACCAGAACCTCGAGGTTGCCGTCGGCCGGCACCGGACGCCCCGTTTCCGAGGTCCAGAAGTTGTAGAGCGCCACCGCGTCCGACTTGCCCGCTTCGATCACCTGCAGGAAGAGCTGTTTCTCGTAGACGGGCAAGGCCCGACCGTTCAACTCGACGTCGAAGCCGAAGCTGTAGACGTCCTGGTCGCCGGCGTTCCTGACGGTCGCGGTCAACCGGCACAGGGTTTCCGGTCCCGGCGTCGCGGGCGTGATCTCGATACTCTCGAGGATGACCTTGGCCTCCTCCGCCCAAACACCAACCGCGGGAAGGCTGACCAGGGACCACGAGATGACGACGGCTGACCCGGCTGAAACCAACCGTGACCTGATTCTGGCGCCGGAAGTCCGGGCGCCGAGCCCTCCGTTCATCACGGCATGGATAATACCGACGGCATCCTCATGAAGACGACTCAAGCCGCGCTCCTTCGCCTGACCGCCGCGGTCTCGTGCCTGGCCCTGGCCGGTCCGGCCGCGCTCCCCGCCCAGGACCGTCTGATGGACGACCCGCTCGCCGTCAGGCCGACCTACCCAACGCTGGACAGCAGCACCGGCAGGACGCGCGCCGCCGGCGCCGTCTACGACCGTCTCCGACGCCTGATGTCGGACCGGAAGAAGGCCAGACGCAACGCCGCGAAGGCGCTCGCCAAGACCGATCCAGCCACGCTCATTCCCCTGGTCGACGCGTACTTCTTCTCGCCCAACGAGGCCCGGCCGGACGTTCGGCAACTGCTCGAGGAACTCTCCGGCGAACAGCTCGGCAACCACTACCGGGGCTGGTTCGAGTACGTCGGCAGCCGGGAGGATCTCGTGCCCCCGCCCGGCTACGTCGCCTGGAAGGGCGAGTTGTTTTCGCGCATCGACCCGGTCTTCAGCCGCATTCTCGGTGCGGACACGACGGTCCGGTTGCGGCTGCGCGAAGTGCACTGGGGCGGTGTTCGCCTGGACCAGATTCCCGCGATCGACGACCCCGCCGCGGTCCCCGCCGACATGGCCCGCTTCATGCGCGACACCGACACCGTGTTCGGCGTCAGCATCGGCGGCGAGCGGCGCGCCTACCCGGTCAAGGTGCTCAGTTGGCACGAGCTGCTGAACGACACCGTGGGCGGACAGCCGATCACCCTGTCGTTCTGCACGCTCTGCGGATCGGGCATCCTCTACTCGGCTGTCGACGCGAACGGCGACCGTCTGAGGTTCGGGACCTCGGGCCTGCTGTACCGGTCGAACAAGCTGATGTTCGACCGCGCCACCCTGAGCCTGTGGAGCAACCTGACCGGCGAGGCCGTGGTCGGCGTTCGCGCCGCCGAAGGCGCCCGGCTCGAGATGCTGCCGATGACCCTGACGCGCTGGGATGCCTGGCGAACCCGCTACCCCGACACGACGATCATGCGGCCGGATCCGGAGGCAGCCCGGCGCACCGGCTTCCGCTACGTCGAGGGCGCCGCCGACCAGGCCCGCTCCGGCGTCGAGTTCCCCGTATGGCGACAGAGCGACGCGCTGGAGCGGAACGCGCGCATCTACGCGCTGCGAATCGGAGACGAGGCGAAGGCCTATCCGCTGGACAAGCTCCGCTCCGAGCGCCTGGTCCACGACACGGTCGGGGGGCTGGAGGTCGTGCTCGTGCTCGACGCGGCGAGCGATGCCGTACGCGCCTACCAGAGCGGAAGACGGCGGTTCCGGGTCCCGCAGGAAACCCCTCTGCGCCAGCTCCATGCCGAGGACGGAACCGCGTGGTGGATCGCCGAAGAAGGCCTCGTGCCCGATTCCGGCGACGGCGACCTGCTGCCGCGGGTGGCTGGCCACGCCGCCTTCTGGTTCGGCTGGTACGCGTTCTACCCGGACACCGGGATCTACTGAGTCCCGACGAGGCGCGGCGCCCCCAGTACGCGACGCAACTCCTCCGCCGCCCGACCGGCACGGACCGCCTCCGAGTCGCCGACGACGGCCAGGACGATTCCCTCCGGATCGATGAAGCGTTGCGCCACGCGGCGGATGTCCGCGGCGCTCACTGCCTGGAGCCGTCCCCGGTAGACCGACCAGTACTCGTGGGGCCGATCCAGCAACTCGTCCTCGGCGAAGCGACCGGCGATCGTCTCGGCGCGGTCGAAGAGCAAGGGCAGGCGGGCCAGCAGCGATCGCCGCGCGGTTGCGATCTCGACCTCGGGCACGGCCTCCCGCCGCAGGCGCGCCAACTCCTCGAGTACCGCGGCGGCGGCCGCGGCAGCCGACTCCGGAGCCGTCTCCAGGAAGATCCGGAACTCCCCTTGGCCATGATTCAACGAACGCTCCGATCGTGCTTCGGCCGCGACCACGTCGAGGTCGAACCAGGTCACGACCCGGTACGTGAGACCCTCCGCCAGTTGAAGCCGCGAGCGCAGGCGCGACACCGACCCGGGGCCGTCCAGGATCTCCATCAGCAGCAGCAGCGCCCAGCGGTCACCGGCGTCCCAGCGGTCGACGACCGCGCCGCGGTGGCCGAGAGCCATCGACGCCTGCGGACCCGGCCGGTCGACGGTCCACCATCCCGGCGAAGCCGCGGCCGCTTCGAAGACGGCTTCCGGCGCCGCGGAACCGCCAGGCGGCCCGGCCTTCCGATCAGCGTCCGTCTCGGATGCCGGCAACCCCTGCCAACTGCCGAACAGTCCGTCGAGCCTGGCGACCAACAACTCGGGCTCGACATCGCCCGAAGCGGCGATCACGGCCCCGTCCGGGCGCCAGAGCCGCCGGTGGAACGAGGCCAGCGCGTCTCGCTCGAATCCGGCCACCGACGCCTCCGTCAACCGCCGGCTTCGAGGCGAGGCCGGTCCATGCACCAGGCGCTGCCACTCCCGGTCCAGCACCGCATACGCTTCGTCCTCCCGGGCGGCGAGGCTGACCCTGAGGTTGTCCCTTGCCTGAGCCAGCCGATCCTCGTCGAACCGCGGCTCGAACACGATCGAGGCCAGGATCTCCAGACCCCGCTCGAGCGTCTCCGAGCCGATGTCGAGGACGAACACCGTCCGCGTCCAGGAACTGCTGCTGTCCACACGGGCGCCGAGTGCGTCGATCGTGTCGTCCAACTCCTCGGGGCCCATGTCACCCGCACCTCCGCGCCGGGCCATGGCCGCGGTCATCGACGCCATGCCCTCTTCGCCCGGTAGCTCGTTGCGGTCCCCCACGGGCAACGCCAGCACGATGTCGACCAGCGGCAGGCTGCGGTCGGGCACGACGTAGACGGGCAGACCGTTCCGGAGCTCGAAACGCATCCCTGAGACCGCCGGCGGCTCGAAGAGGGACGGGGCGAACTGGAGATCCGCCGGGTGTGCCGGAACAGCCTGGGCGGGGAGCACCGCCGGCGCGGCAACGCAGACGGCAAGGACGAAGAACCGGCCCACTGCCCGTCACCCCCCGGTGCGGGTAAGGGACAGAACCGCCCGTTCGCGGGCGAGGAGGTAGCGGTCCACGACTCGCTGCAGGTCGTCACCGTCAACCGAGACGGCGGCGTCGAGCCACATGGTCAACTGGCGCCAGCCGCCCAGCGCCTCGGCCGCCGCCAGGCGCCCCGCCAGTCCGGCGTCCTGTTCGAGCTGACGCCATGAGTCCGTCGTCAACTGACGTCGCACCCGCCTGAGTTCTGCATCGTCCACACCGCCGGAACGGACCCTGTCCAGCAGTGCGTCCCACGCCGCGGTCAGATCTTCAGGACCGGCGCCCCCGCCGGCTTCGATCCGCACGGCGAAGTAGCCGCCCAGCCTCCGGGACGCGTGCTCCGCCGACGCCGCGTAGGCAACCCGATCTTCCCCCGCGACGAGTTCACGGTAGAGGCGGCCGGAGCGGCTGTTGAGCAGACCGGCCAGGAAGTCGAGGACCACCGTGTCCCCGGCCGCTGCGAACGGCAGCGTCGGGTAGCGGATCTCGACCTGGCTGCGGCAGGCGCATAGTCCCTCCAGGGACCCGACCGCGGGAGCCGGCGTTTCCTTCGACTCCGGAATCCGTGAGTTCCCTTCCGAGGTCTGGAGCCGCCCGAAGTACCGCTCTCCCAGTTTCCGAGCCTCGGGCAGGGAAAGGTCGCCGACCAGCACCGCGATCAGGCGGTCCGGCCGGTACAGGGCCTCGAAGTGGGACCGGGCGTCGGACGGCAGCAGCCGTTCGACCTCGCGCCGCTCGCCGCCCGGCGTGTGAGCGTAGGGATGGCCGGCGCCCCAGTAGGCCGCATCGAAGAGCTCGAACCAGGTGCCGGTCGGCGTCGAGTCGATCCGCTGCCGCCGCTCCTGCTCGACCACCTGGAGTTCCCGCCGAAAGCCCCGGAACACGGGACCATGCAGCCGGTCGGACTCCATCCAGAACCAGAGTTCGATCTTCTCCTTCGGAACCAGGGCATGGAACGTGGTCAGATCATGGCGGGTCAGGGCATCAACGCCCACGACGCCGGCCCACGCATAGACGCCCGCGAACTCGCCCGGCTGTTGCAGCGCTTCCAGCCGCTGCTCGAGACGAAGCAGATCTCGATCGGTTCGGCCACGCCGAACCGATCTCTCGTAGAGATTCTCCCACCGGCTCAACAGGCGCGACTCCGCCTCCCAGTCCGTCGTGCCGATCGTCCGGCTGCCGGCGAACAGGAGATGTTCCACCAGGTGCGTCAGGCCCCGGCGGCCGGCTGGATCCGACGCCGACCCGCCGCGGACGGCCACGACCGCGGCAACCAGAGGCCGTCCGGGACGCTCGACGACCAGGAAGGTCATCCCGTTGTCCAGTTCGAAGTGCGCCGCCCCGACATCCGGCTCCGATGTCGCGGACCCGGCCGTCGCCGTCCCGCTCAGCAGCAGCACCGCGAGGACGGCCGCGCTTCTCAACGACCCTCCTCCACGATCAGGTAGACGTCGCGCGGCGGGTCGACGATCCGGGTCCGGTCGCCGGACGGCCAGCGTACGTCCAGCCGCCGGACGCCGCCGGCGCCGGCGCCACCGGCCGTGGTGCCTCGGCCGGCCGAAGCCGCCGCCCAGCGCAGGCGATGCCCGCTCGAGGACTGGTAGCTGTCGCCACGCAGGACCCAGCGGCGCTCCGGTCGGGTACCGTCCGCGGCGGCAAGCGTCACGGCGGCTCCCACTCCCTGGGTGTTCCGCGCGCTGCCGCGAAGTTCCACCGCCAACCAGCCGCCTCGAGGCGCTGCCGCGTCGTTGCGCCACAGCCGCACCGGACCGTCGTTGGCCGTCACGAGGAGGTCGCCGTCGCCGTCGTTGTCGAAGTCTCCGGCCGCGACCCCGCGGCTGACCAGCGGGTCCCGCTCGGTCCAATCGCAGCGCACTTCGGCGAAGCTGCCCGTCCCGGCGCCGCGCAGCAGCAGGTTGCGCTGCCGGTAACTCGTATTGTCGCGGCTAGGGGTCGTGAAGATGTGACCGTTGGCGACGTAGACGTCGAGCGAACCGTCCCGGTCGAAATCCTCGGCCACGATTCCGAAGCCGAGCAGGTTGAAGGATGGAAGGCCGAAGCCGGAAACGGCCGAGGTGTCCGCGAACAAAAGGCCGGCCGCGGTGCCGTCGTTGCGGTAGAGCGTGTTCGTCTCGACATCGAAGTTCGTGACCGCCAGATCCGGGTCGCCGTCGAGATCGAAGTCGGCGATCGCCACCCCCATGCCCGCCTCCGGTCTGCCCCGTCCGTTCACGGCCGCTCCCGACAGCAGCGACTGGTCCTCGTACGTGCCGTCGCCGCGATTGCGGAACAGGAGGTTCAGGGTCAGGTCGTTGGCGACGTAGAGATCGGCCATACCGTCTCCGTCGAGGTCGGTGAACACGACCCCGAGACCTTTGCCGTCGGCGCGCCCGAGACCCGTGGCCGCGGCCCTGTCCTCGAAGCTGCCATCGCCCCGGTTCACGTAGTAGCGGTCGTGCTGGCCCAGGAAGAGCGAAGGATCGCAGACCTGGCGACCGGAATCCGGGCCGTCCCGGCGGCAGACCAGGCCATGTTCCGGGTCGTAGTCGACGTAGCGGGAGACGTAAAGGTCCAGGTCGCCATCGCCATCCGCGTCAGCAAGCGCCATCGACGAACCCCAGGGAAACTCGTCCGCCCCTCCCTCCGGCGAAGCCGCCGGCAGCGGTTCCGCCTCGGCGAACACCCCATCGCCCCGGTTGCGCAGGAGGACGGTGGGACCGTAGTGCGACACGAGGAGGTCAACGTTGCGGTCGCCGTCGACGTCCGCCGCAACGACTCCCTGCCCGTAGCCTCGGGGCAGAGTCCCGGCATCGACCGCTTCGAAACGGATCGTCCCGGTGGCGTCGGGCCCCAGGTTCCGGAACAACCGGTCCACCGACGACTCGCCGTCCCCGGGCGGGAACGGTCCCGACTGCACCAGGTACGCGTCGAGCCAGCCATCGCCGTCGAAGTCGATCCACGCCGCGCCCGCACCCATCGTCTCGGGCAGATGGAGACCACCGCTCGCGCCCGACTCGTGGACGAAGCCCAATCCGGCTTCGGCCGCTACGTCCACGAAGTCGAAACCGCAATCCTCGCCGGCGGCGCCGACCTGAGGCCCGCCGGCGGCAGGAGTCGAGGCGGCGAACAGAGCGGCCGACAACCAGGCGCCGCCTCGAAAGCTCATCCGGTGACGCTAGCAGCTACAGGCACCTTAGAGCCCCGAAACCCCTCGCAGGCTCGGTGTTTCGGCCCATCCCGTCCTCGTCCAGGAGCTTGCGCCTCGCCCCTCACGCTGTAGCGGGCTACGGCGCAAGCTCCTAGACTGGAACCATGGAACTGGTCTGCGGCCCGCACACGCTGACGTTCGGCGATCGCCCCTTGGTCATGGGCGTTCTCAACGTGACGCCGGACAGCTTCTTCGATGGCGGGCGCCACAACGCCGTCGAGGCCGCGACCTTTCACGCGCGGCGCATGGCGGCCGAAGGGGCCGATCTGATCGACGTCGGCGCCGAGAGCACCCGGCCGGGCGCCGATCCAGTGACGCCCGGGGACGAGCTTGCCCGCCTGCTGCCGATGATCGAGGGAATCGCCGCGCTCGATCTCGGCGTGCCACTGAGCGTGGACACGGCGAAGCCCGAGGTCGCCGACCGGGCGCTTGCCCGCGGCGCTCACCTGATCAACGACATCTCCGGCGCCGGCGAGGCGATGCTGGAGGTCGCAGCGCGGCACGAAGCGCCGGTGATCGCGATGCACATGCAGGGCGAGCCGCGCACGATGCAGTGGGAACCCCGGTACGACGATGTCGTGTCGGAGATCCGCGACTACCTCGCCGAGCGCGTGGCGGCCGGACGCGACCTCGGAGTCGACGTGCTGGTGGACCCGGGGATCGGCTTCGGCAAGACGCTCGAGCACAACCTCGACCTGCTGGCCAACCTCCGCGAACTGCGGCAGATCGGCGCGCCCCTGGTGCTCGGCACGTCGCGCAAGTCGTTTCTCGACCGGCTGCTGGGTGGCGTGCCGGTCGAGGAGCGCCTGACCGGTACGCTGGCCGTCAACGCCTGGGCGGCGGCCCTGGGCACGGCCGACGTGCTGCGGGTCCACGATGTCGGGCCACACCGGCAACTGGCGGAGAGCATCGGCGCCCTGCGCCGCCATCGCCGGGCGCCGGCGCCGCGGCGGAGGGTTCTTGCACGCGGCATCGCCTGCCGGAGCCGCATCGGTGTCACGGCGGCGGAACGAGCGAAGCCGCAGGAGCTTCTCGTCGACATCGACGTGACCCTGACGGCTCAGCCTCCGGGAACACGTGACGAGTTGGGCGGAACGGTGGATTACGCCGAGCTTGCCGCCATCGCCCAGGCGGTCGCGGGCCGCGACGAGTATCGACTCGTCGAAACGCTGGCCGAGCGGATCGCGGCCACGGTCGGCCGCGAAACGCCGCAGGCGGCCGGCGGCTCGACCCCGTGGAGCCGGATCGAGTCGCTGCGGGTGCGGGTTGTAAAGCCCGGTGCCGCACAGGAACTCGGCGCGGCGGAAGTCGGCGCCGAAGTCGACTGGCGTCCGTGACCCGAACCCGCGCGTTCGTCGCCCTCGGATCGAATGCGGGTTGTCGATGCGCGAACCTCCGTGCCGCGATCGACCGCCTGAGGTTCCTGGGGGTCGTGACTGCCGTTTCGAGTTTCCAGGCTACTCGGGCGGTACCCGAGAGCGGTGTGGCAGCGACCGACCCTGACTTCCTCAACGCCGTGGCGGCGCTCGAAACCCATCTCGACCCGCACCGGCTACTCGTGGGCCTTCTTGAGATCGAGGCCGGCCTCGGCCGGAACCGGACCGTGAACACCTCCGGCCCGCGAACGATCGACCTCGACCTGCTGCTGTTCGGCAACGCCGTCGTCAACAAGCCCGGCCTGGTGCTACCGCACCCGCGCATGCACCGACGCCGATTCGTCCTCGAACCCCTGAGCGAGATCGCCCCGAACGCGTGGCATCCGGGCCTGCGGAAGACTGCGGCCGAACTCCTGACGGAGCTCGTCGTGCCGGCCTCCGGCCGCCGCGGTTCCTGGCCGCCTCCGGCTGCAGGGGGTCAGAAGACCCGCGCGCCCGACTAGTAGCTCTTCGGCAGGCCCAGCACCTTCTCGGCAATGTGGCAGAGGATGAGCTGCGGGCTCACGGGAGCGAGGCGCGGGATCATCACTTCCCGCATCAGCCGCTCGACGTGGAACTCCTTCGCGTAGCCCATGCCGCCGTGCGTCATGACCGCCTGGGTGCAGGCCTTGAAGCCGGCTTCGGCGCCGAGGTACTTCGCCGCGTTCGCGTAGTGGCCGCAGGGTTCGTCGCGGTCGTACAGCGATGCCGCCTGCATCGCCATCAGGAACGCGGCCTCCAGCTCCATCCAGCAC
>WTGL01000229.1:746-41841 GCA_011523565.1 Acidobacteriota bacterium | reverse complement strand
GCTCAAGGCCTTCGACTACCGCATCCTGGATACGTCGACGCACGAGATCGTCGACACCGCGCGGCGTAGTGGCGCGCGCGTCGTCGGACCGATTCCGTTGCCGACCCACATCGCGCGCTACACGGTGAACCGTTCACCGCATGTGGACAAGAAGTCGCGGGAGCAGTTCGAGATCCGCACCCACAAGCGGTTGCTGGACATCTTCGAACCGACCAGTCAGACGGTCGATGCTCTGATGAAGCTGGAGCTTCCGGCGGGCGTCGATGTCGAGATCAAGGCCTTCGGCAGTTGAGTTGGTGTGAGCGAAGGAGATGAGGGCGGTGAGCGATAGCAAGGGTCATGCGAAGGGACTGCTCGGACGCAAGGTCGGCATGACGCAGATCTACGCCGAAGATGGCGCCGTCGTACCGGTCACCGTGCTGGAGCTCGGGCCGTGCCGGGTCGTGCAACGAAAGACGGCGGCGTCCGACGGCTACGAGGCGGTGCAGATCGGCCTGGTCGAGAAGCGGCCGCCGAAGCGGATCACCGAGGCCCGGAGGGGCCACTTCAAGAAGGCGGGCGTCGAAGCCATGCGTCACCTGGCCGAGGTGCGGGTCGACGCGGCGAACGAGTCGCAGCCCGGTGACGAGATCGCGGTTTCCGTCTTCGAGGTCGGTTCCCGCGTGGACGTGATCGGCACCGGCAAGGGGAAGGGGTTCCAGGGCGTCATGCGCCGCCACGGCTTCGGCGGCGGCCGGGCCAGCCACGGCTCGATGTTCCATCGGGCTCCGGGTTCGGTCGGACAGTCGGCGAGCCCCTCGCGTGTCTTTCCGGGAATGAGGTTCCCGGGCCGGATGGGCGGCAAGCGGGTGACGACGAAGAAGCTCGTGGTGGTGAAAGTGGATGAGGAGAACCGCCTTCTCTATGTGCGCGGCGCCGTTCCCGGCGGCCGCAACGGTCTGGTCATGGTTCGGAGTTCGGTCTGATGCCAAGGGTCGCCATCAGGAGCCTCGACAACGAGGCGGTCGGCAGCCTCGAGCTACCGGAAGAGGTCTTCACGTATCCGTACAACGAGCACCTGATCCACATGGCGGTGGTGTCGGTCCGCGCCGCCCAGCGAGCGGGCACGCACAGCGTCAAGGGCAGGCACCAGGTACGCGGCGGCGGGGCAAAGCCGTATCGGCAGAAAGGCACCGGTCGAGCTCGCGCAGGCAGCATCCGCTCGCCGCTCCGGCGCGGCGGCGGCGTCGTCCACGGGCCGCATCCCCGCAGCCACCGCAACAAGTTGTCGCGCAACGAGAAGCGGAACGCGCTCAAGTCGGCGCTCTCGCGCAAGCTGGCCGAAGAGCGGATCGTCGTGATCGACTCGCTCGAGCTCGACAGCCACAAGACGGCCGCCCTGGCCGCCCGTCTGCGGGGTCTGGGAATCGACGAGAAGACCCTGATCGTCGACGACCGCGGCAACCGGAACCTGGTCCTCGCTTCCCGCAACCACCCGAAACTCAAGACGGTCGATGCGCTGGGTGTCAATGTCTACGATGTCGTCGATCGCGGATACCTGCTGTTCAGCGAGAGTGCGATCGGCCGTCTGTCCGGCGTACTGCAGAAGCGGCGGAAGAACGGGGGCCCGTGATGAGAGTGCAGGAGGTGTTGCGCCGGCCGCTGATCACCGAGAAGTCGACCGAGCTCCGTGACGAACGGAACATCATCGCCTTCGTCGTCGACTCCCGGGCGAACAAGATCGAGGTCCGGCGGGCGGTGGAGGCCCAGTTCCAGGGCGTCAAGGTGGCGGAAGTGCGGATCGTGAACATGCACGGCAAGGTCCGCCGCCAGGGCCGCTTCGTCGGCCGCCGCCCCGACTGGAAGAAGGCATACGTACGACTGGCCGAAGGCCAGATCGAACTCTTCGACAACGTGTAGCGAGAGCCAGGAACATGGCGATCAAGAAACTCAAACCGACCAATCCGGCCAGCCGGTTCCAGGAGTACGCGCAGCGTCTGGAGGTCACGACCGACAAGCCGCACAAGGCCCTCGTCGAGGGCAAGAAGCGGATCAGCGGCCGCGGCAACAAGGGACGGCAGACGCTCCGGTTCCGGGGCGGCGGGCACAAGCGCCGCTACCGGCGGATCGACTTCCGGCGCGACAAGATCGGCGTGCCCGCGAAGGTGGCCACGATCGAGTACGACCCGAACCGGAGCGCGTTGATCTCGCTTCTGCACTACGCGGACGGGGAGAAGCGGTACATCCTCCATCCCCAGGGCTTGAAGGTGGGCGCGGTGGTCCAGTCGGGTGAAGGCTCCGAGATCGACGTCGGCAACTGCCTGCCGATCCGGTTCATTCCTCTGGGCACGATGATCCACAACATCGAACTGAAGATCGGCGGCGGCGGGCAGATGGTGCGCAGCGCCGGAACGGGCGCCCAGTTGATGGCCAAGGAGGGCGTCTACGCTCAGATTCGCCTGCCCTCGGGCGAGGTTCGCCGGGTTCACATCGACTGTTCCGCCACGATCGGCCAGGTCAGCAACTCGGAACACTCCAACATTGCGCTCGGCAAGGCCGGCCGCAATCGCTGGCGCGGCCGCCGGCCGCATAACCGCGGCGTGTCCATGAATCCGGTCGACCATCCGATGGGCGGCGGCGAGGGCAAGGCCTCCGGGGGTCGGCATCCGACCACGCCCTGGGGCAAACCGACGAAGGGCTACAAGACGCGGAGAAACAAGCGCACGACCGGCATGATCGTACGGCGGCGGGGACGCCGGAAGTAGGACCGGCGAAGCACGAAACAGAGGTCTACATGGGACGTTCACTCAAGAAGGGGTTCTTCATCGACAACCACCTGTACAACAAGGTGACGGCGATGAATGCGAGCCACGACCGGAGGGTCATCAAGACCTGGTCGCGCCGGTCCACGATCATTCCGGACATGGTCGGTCACACGATTGCCGTTCACAACGGCATGAAGTTCATCCCGGTCTTCGTCAGCGAGAACATGGTCGGGCACAAGCTCGGTGAGTTCGCCCAAACCAGGACGTTCCGCGGTCATGCGGGCGGGAAGAGGGAGCGCCGCGCGCGCCCCCGGTAGGTCAAGAGACAGAACGATGGAAGCAATTGCTCGACTCAGGTACCTGCAGGCGTCGCCGCAGAAGGTGCGTCTGGTGGCGGACCTGATCCGCGGCCGGAATGTCGAGGAGGCCTCGACGCTGCTGCAGCTCTCCACCAAGGCGGCCGCGCGGCCGGTCGCCAAGCTGCTGCGGTCCGCTGTCGCCAACGCCGAGAACCGCGACGCGGCGGTCGACGTGGGGCAGCTCTACGTCAAGGAGATCTTCGTGGACGGCGGTCCGACGCTGAAGCGTCTGCGGCCCCAGCCCATGGGCCGGGCGTTCCGCATCCTGAAGCGGCAGAGCCACGTCACGATCAAGCTCGATTCCCGCGGCGCCGCGGCAGAGCCAAGCTAGGAGCGTTCATGGGTCAGAAGACACATCCCTACGGCTTTCGACTGGTCTACAACCAGGGCTGGCATTCGCGCTGGTACGCGGAACGCGACTACGCCCAGACCCTGCAGTCGGACATCGAGCTGCGCACCGGTCTAAAGAAGCGTCTGATGCATGCCGGTGTCAGCCAGATCGACATCGAGCGCGCCGCGGACAAGTTGCGCGTCACGATCTACACCTCGCGGCCCGGCATCATCATCGGCCGCAAGGGCGCCGAGGTCGACAAGCTGCGCGACGACCTGAGCCGGCAGATGGGGCGCGAGGTTCACATCAACATCCAGGAGATCCAGCGTCCGGAACTCGACGCCCAGCTCGTGGCCGAGGCGATCACGGGGCAGCTTCTCCGCCGCGTCGCCTTCCGCCGGGCGATGAAGAAGGCGATGGAATCGGCCTTCCGCTTCGGCGCCAAGGGTGTCAAGATCATGGTTTCGGGTCGGCTCGGCGGCAACGAGATCGCCCGTACCGAGTGGTACCAGGAAGGCCGGTTGCCGCTGCACACCTTGAAGGCCGACATCGACTACGGCTTCGCCGAGGCCTACACGACCTACGGCGTGATCGGGGTCAAGGTCTGGGTCTACCGCGGCGATCTTTCGCGGGAGCGCGGCCGGCGCGCGGTGGCGTAGAGGTCGAAAGGCTGAGGGAATCGAGGGAGGTACGACGATGTTGATGCCGAAGAAGGTCAAGTTCCGCAAGCATCACCGCGGCCGCCGCCGGGGTCTGGCCAAGGGCGGCAACACGGTGACCTTTGGCGAGTATGGCTTGCAGGCCCAGGAGGCGGGGTGGGTGACCGCCCGCCAGATCGAGGCCGCGCGGATCGCGATCACGCGCCACATCAAGCGCAGCGGCAAGGTCTGGATCCGGATCTTCCCGGACAAGCCGATCACCAAGAAGCCTCTGGAAACGCGGATGGGCAAGGGCAAGGGCAACCCGGAGGAATGGGTCGCGGTCGTCCGGCCGGCCCGCATCCTCTACGAGATCGAGGGCGTGTCGCCCGAGTTGGCGAAGTCGGCGATGAGGCTGGCGTCCCACAAGCTCGGCATCAAGACCCGCTTCGTCGGGCGCCACGGCGTCCAGGTTTGAGGGTGGAAGACGATGAAGGCAAGCGAACTCAGGGAGTTGACCGAAGACGAACTGCGGCAGAAGGAGGAGGAACTGGCTGATCAGTTGTTCGCCCTGCGGCTGCAGAAGTCGATTGGCCAACTGGAGAAGCCGAGCAGGATCAGGCAGGCCCGGGTCGAGTTGGCGCGGGTGCTGACGATTCGGCGCGAGAGAGCGACAGGAACGACATGAGCGTGGAAGAACAGCAAGCCCGGGGGCGCCGCCAGGTTCGGGTGGGCCAGGTGGTCAGCGCCAAGATGGACAAGACAGTCGTCGTGACGGTCGAGAAGACGGTCATGCACCGGCTTTACCACCGTCTGATGAAGAAGTCGTCGCGGTTCGTCGCGCACGACGAGTCGAACAGTTGTCGTGAGGGAGACGTCGTTTCCCTGATTTCGACCCGGCCGATGTCGCGCCGCAAGCGCTGGCGCGTACAGCGGATCGTCCAGCGCGCGGAAGGATAGGTGCGGCGATGATCCAGATGGGAACGGTGCTCGACGTCGCCGACAACTCGGGGGCCAAGCGGATCGCCTGCATTCAACTGCGGGGCGGTTCCACCGGCCAGTACGGCGTGCTCGGGGACGTGATCACGGCCTCGGTCAAGGAGGCGGTGCCCGAAGGCACGGTCAAGAAGGGACAGGTGGTGCGCGCGGTGATCGTGCGGACCCGCAAGGAGCGGCGGCGCCGGGACGGTAGCTACATCCGCTTCGACAACAATGCCGCGGTCCTGATCAACGAGGCGCGGGAACCGATCGGAACCCGCGTCTTCGGCCCGGTCGCCCGCGAGCTGCGCGAGCGGCGGTTCATGCGCATCGTGTCGCTGGCGCCGGAGGTGATCTGACATGCCCAAGGTGAGAGTCAAGAAGGGCGACGAGGTGCTGGTCATCGCGGGCCGGAACCGGGGCGTGCGTAGCAAGGTGTTACGGGTGCTTCCGGGCGAGAACCGCGCCATCGTCGAACGGGTGAACCTGGTCAAGAAGCACGAGCGGCCGAACCCGCAGCGCCAGGTTCAGGGCGGCATCCTGGAACGGGAGGCGCCCATCCATATCTCGAATCTGAAGGTGATCTGCCCGGACACCGGCAAGCCGACGCGGGTCGGCAAGCGGCGCCTCGAGGACGGCAAGTCCACGCGCTACGCCAAGGTGAGCGGGGCGGTCTTGAGTTGACGTCTGAGTTGAAGAAAACGACCATGGTTCCCCGACTGAAGACGCTCTACGAGGAGGAGGTAAAGGCCTCCCTGCAGCAGGAATTCGGCATCTCCAACCCGATGGCCGTGCCGCGGCTGGAGAAGATCGTCCTCAACATGGGGATCGGTGAAGCGATCCAGAACATCAAGATCCTCGAGAACGCCGTGCCCGAACTGGCCTCGATCGCGGGTCAGCGGCCGGTGATCACCCGTGCCCGCAAGTCGATCGCCGCGTTCAAGTTGCGCGAAGGCATGCCGATCGGTTGCCGGGTCACGCTGCGCCGCAACCGGATGTGGTACTTCCTCGATCGTCTGGTTACCGTCGCGCTGCCGCGGGTCCGCGACTTCCGCGGCATCTCGGACCGGAGCTTCGACGGCCGGGGCAGCTACACCCTGGGCATCCGGGACCACCTGATCTTCCCGGAGGTCGACTACTCGAAGAGCGACGGTTCCAAGGGCATCAACGTGACCCTCGTCACCTCGGCGGAGTCCGATGCGCAGGCGCTCCATCTGCTGCGCGGCCTCGGCATGCCGTTCGCGGCCTGAACCCGGTACGAACTTCTCCCACCAAGGATTGCCACGATGACCATGACCGACCCGATCGCGGATCTTCTGACCACGATTCGCAACGCCCTGATCGTCAAGCACGATCAGACCGAGGCGCCGGCTTCAAAGCAGAAGATCGCCCTGTGCCGCGTGCTGCGGGACCAGGGCTACATCAGGCACTACGAGGTCTACGACTCGCCTCCCGGCAGGACGCTGCGGATCTTCCTGGCGTACAACGACGAGGGTGTGCCGACCATCACGAAGGTGCGCAAGATCAGCAAGCCCGGGCGCAGGGTGTACCGGCGCGCTGATGATCTGAAGCCGATTCTGAACGGGTTGGGCGTTGCGATCGTCTCGACTTCAAAGGGGTTGCTCACGGACGCGCAGGCGCGGCGCCAGCGGGTCGGCGGTGAAGTCCTCTGTGAAGTGTACTGACCGGCACGAGGTGGAATGAGATGTCACGCATAGGCAAGGCGCCGATCAAGTTGCCGGACAAGACGAAGGTGGCGACGAACGGCGGTACCGTGACCATCGAGGGTCCGAAGGGAAAGCTGGAGCAGCCGCTCCAGCCGGGCATCGAGGTCCGGGTCGAAGACGGCGTCGTCACGCTGCACCGTTCCGGTTCGAGCGGGCCGGAACGGGCCCTGCACGGGCTGGCGCGGGCGCTGCTCGCGAACGCCGTCCTGGGCGTCACGGAGGGCTTCCGGCGCGAGCTGGAGATCGTCGGCGTCGGTTACCGAGGAGAGGTCAAGGGGCGTGAAGTCCACCTGGCGCTGGGGTACTCCCATCCGGTGGTCTATCCGATCCCGGAAGGGATCGACGTAGAGGTAGACGACCGGGCGAACCGGATCACCGTCTCGGGCATCGACAAGCAGCAGGTGGGGCAGGTAGCGGCCGACCTCCGCAGCCTGCGCAAGCCGGATGTGTACAAGGGCAAGGGGATCCGCTACCGCGACGAGATCGTCCGGCTCAAGGTCGGCAAGGCGGCAGCGACGGTCTAGACCGTTCAGGACGAGTTTGGAAACAGGGACATCGAAGTCATGAGCGACCTGCGAAGAAAGAGAACGTTGGATCGGAGCCGCCGCCGGCGCCGCGCGCGTTACCGCGTGCGGAAGAAGCTCCGCGGCTCACAGGAGAGGCCTCGTCTGGCGGTCCACAAGAGCCGCCGTCACATCTACGCCCAACTGATCGATGATCGGGCCGGGCACACGATGGCGTTCGCGAGCTCGCTCGAGTCGGAACTCTCGGACGATCTCAAGGGCTCGACCGGTAGCTGCAGTGCGGCGAAGGCCGTCGGCGCGGCTCTCGCGGCGCGCGCCACGGAGCAGGGCGTTGAGTCGGTCATCTTCGACCGCGGCGGGTTCCTGTACCACGGCCGCATCCAGGCGTTGGCGGACAGCGCACGCGCCGGAGGCCTGAAGTTCTGATGCCTAGGAGCAACGAAGGAGACAGCAGTGGCTAGGGACATCGATCTCGACAGCGAGTTTTTCGAGCAGGTTGTCGACATCAACCGGGTGACGAAGGTCGTCAAGGGCGGGAAGAACTTCTCCTTTACCGCCCTGGTCGTGATCGGCGACGGCGCCGGCCGGGTTGGCTACGGCTCGGGCAAGGCGAAGGAGGTCCCGGCCGCGATTCGCAAGGGGATTCAGATCGCGAAGCGCAACCTGGTGCGTGTGCC
This sequence comes from Acidobacteriota bacterium, assembly GCA_011523565.1. Classification (GTDB taxonomy): domain Bacteria; phylum Acidobacteriota; class Thermoanaerobaculia; order Multivoradales; family Multivoraceae; genus Multivorans. The sequence goes on along the minus strand of WTGL01000229.1, from coordinate 33,863 downwards.
GCTCTCCGGAACGACGATTCCGCACGAGACCGTGGGCGTCTTCAGCGCCGGCCGGGTGATGCTCAAGCCGGCCTCGGAGGGAACCGGGGTCATCGCCGGCGGCGCGGTGCGCGCGGTGGTCGAGGGCGCCGGCATCCAGGACATCCTGACCAAGTCGTTGGGAACGACGAACCCGCAGAACGTGGTCAAGGCGACATTCGCCGGGCTCATGTCCCTGCGCAGCGAGGAGCAGGTCAGGGTACTGCGCGGCCTGGACTCGCTGGACGGCGCGGCGATGAACGCCGATCAGGAAGGAGCCGAGAGTGGCTGACGGGACGATACGGATACAGCAGGTGCGTAGCGCGATCGGCCGGCCGAGACCGCAGCGCGAGGTTCTGCGCGGTCTGGGCTTGAGGCGCATTCGCCACATCGTCGAGCGGGAGGATTCTCCGGCGGTGCGCGGCATGGTGCGAAAGATCCCGCACCTCGTTCGGGTGCTGGAGGACTGACATGAAACTGCATGAACTCAAGCCGGCAAAGTCCAGTCGCCGTCCCCGCAAGCGGGTCGGCCGTGGGCCGGGATCCGGTACGGGCAAGACCGCTGGCCGAGGCCACAAGGGCCAGCGCTCGCGGGCCGGCTTCTCGCGCCGCGCCGGTTTCGAGGGCGGCCAGATGCCCCTGATCCGGCGGGTTCCGAAGCGCGGGTTCACGAACATCTTCCGCACCGAGTACACGGTGATCAACGTCGGCGACCTCGAGGGTCTGGGCGATACGGTCGATGTCGATCTCCTCGTTTCCCGCGGTCGCGTGCGCCGGGGGATGAAGCTGAAGGTGCTCGGCCAGGGCGATGCGCCGGCCGGGTTGACCGTGCGCGCGCACCGTTTCAGCGCGTCCGCGCGCGCCAAGATCGAAGCCGCGGGCGGCGCCTGCGAAGAGATCGCCTGAGGGAGCTGGCACGTGGGCGTCGAGAGCTTCCGCAACATCTTCGCGATTCCGGACCTCCGGAATCGGGTGTTGTTCATGTTCGGCCTCCTGGCGGTCTACCGGATCGGTTGCATCATTCCGACGCCGGGGATCGATCCCCAGGCCCTGCTCGAATTCATGAACCAGATGCAGGGCACCGTGCTGGGGTTCGTCAACACGTTCACCGGCGGCAGTCTGGGCCGGGTGGCCATCTTCGCTCTCGGCATCATGCCGTACATCTCGGCGTCCATCATCCTGCAACTGCTGACCGTCGTCTCGCCCCATCTCGAGAAGCTCTCGAAGGAAGGCGAGATGGGACGGCGGAAGATCACCCAGTACACGCGTTACGGGACGGTCGTCATCTCGATCATCCAGGGCACGAGCATCGCTTTCTTCCTGGAGAACCTGACCTCGCCGGGAGGCGCGCCACTGGTTCTGGACCCGGGCCTCGGGTTCAAGTTCATGACCGTGCTTACCTTGACCACGGGCTGCGCTTTCGTCATGTGGCTGGGCGAGCAGATCAGCGAGCGCGGCATCGGCAACGGCATCTCGCTGATCATCTTCGCCGGCATCGTGGTGGGGCTTCCGGGCGCCGTGCTCAACCTCTTCAGCCAGCTTCAGAGCGGCGCGATGTCCCTGCTCAAGATCCTCTTCCTGTCGGCGTTCATGCTCGTGGTCGTCGCCTTCATCGTCTACATGGAGCGGGCGCAGCGTCGCATTCCGGTGCAGTACGCGAAGCGGATCGTCGGCCGGCGCCAGTACGGCGGGCAGAGCACCTACCTGCCGCTCCGGGTGAACACCGGCGGCGTGATCCCGGTCATCTTCGCCAGTTCCGTCGTCACCGTGCCGGCCACGGTCGCGCAGATGATCCAGTACGAGCCTGTGCAGCGCATCGCCGCCGCGCTGCAGTGGGGGCAGCCGATCTACTACCTGCTCTACGTGGCGGCGATCATCTTCTTCTGCTACTTCTACGTGTCGATCATCTTCAATCCGAACGATCTCGCCGAAAACATGCGGAAGTACGGCGGGTTCATTCCCGGCATCCGGTCCGGCAGGCGCACGTCGGAGTACATCGACCGCGTGCTGACCCGCCTGACCCTGGTCGGCTCGTTGTACCTGGCCGGTGTCTCGGTGCTTCCCGAGTTCCTGATTGCCGGCTTCAAGGTCGGGGGGCTCCCCTTCATCGGCTCCACCCTGGACAACTACGCGCCGTTGTGGCTGACCGAGGGCATGGGGATCAACTTCTACTTCGGCGGCACGTCGCTCCTGATCGTCGTCAGCGTAGCGATGGACACGCTGCAACAGATCGAGAGCCAGCTCGTCATGCGCAACTACGAGGGCTTCATGAAGCGGGGCCGGATCAAGGGACGCCGTGGCTGACTCCCTTCGCATCGTGATGCTCGGAGCTCCGGGCTGCGGCAAGGGCACGCAGGCGGAGCGCTTGCAGGCGTCGCTCGGCGTGCCCGCGATCTCGACCGGAGACATGCTGCGGGCGGCGGTCGCGGCGGGCAGCGAACTCGGGGAGCGGGTCGAAGGGGTGATGGCTTCCGGGGCCCTGGTCGACGACGACCTGATGGCCGATGTGGTTCGGGACCGGCTGGGCCAGGAGGACGCCAGGGGCGGCTTCCTGCTGGACGGCTACCCCCGCACGGCGTCGCAGGCCGAGACGCTCAGTGATATTCTCGACGGCAACAAGCTCGACCACGTGGTGACGATCGACGTTCCGGACGAAGTCCTCATCGAACGGATCGTTCTGCGAGGCCGGGGCGCCGACGACCGCGAAGACGTGGTGCGCGAACGGCTGCAGGTCTACACCGCGCAGACGGAGCCGCTGATCGCGCACTACGAGGCGCTGGGCTTGCTGCGCCGGGTCCAGGGCAACTTTCCCATTGAACAGGTGACGGCCGCCATCGAGGCGGCGCTTGCCGAAGCGGAAGAGGGAAACGGAGCGAAGGGAACGCTGTGAAGAAGGAAGAGGCGATCGAGGTCGAGGCAACCGTCGTGGAGACGCTGCCGAATGCAGTCTTCAAGGTCGAACTGGACAACAAGCACCAGGCCCTGGCCCACATCTCGGGAAAGATGCGCAAGCACTTCATCCGCATTCTCCCGGGGGATCGCGTTCTGGTCGAACTGTCGCCCTATGACCCCGGCCGCGGCCGGATCGTGTACAGGCTGCGGACCTGAAGGTCGGTTGGGAATCCGAGGAGAACGATGATGAAAGTACGAGCGTCAGTGAAGAGGATGTGCGTGAAGTGCAAGGTCGTCCGCCGCCGCGGAGTGATCCGCGTTATCTGTGAGAACCCCAAGCACAAGCAGCGGCAGGGCTGAGAAGGACGGGAGAGACTGGCATGGCGAGAATCGCGGGTATCGATCTACCGCAGAACAAGCAGGTCGGCATCGGCCTCACCTACATCTATGGCATCGGCCGCTCGCGGGCGCTGACGCTGCTCGATCAGGCGGGTGTTGGTGCCGAGATCAAGGTCAGGGATCTGACCGAGGACGAGACCGGACGCATCCGCCGGGTCGTTCAGGAAGCGGGATCGGTCGAGGGGGATCTGCGCAAGGAAGTGACCCAGAGCATCAAGCGCTTGATGGAGATCGGCAGCTACCGCGGCGTCAGGCATCGCAAGAGCCTGCCCGTCAGGGGTCAACGCACGCACACCAACGCACGGACCCGCAAGGGACCGCGGCGCGCCACCGTGGCCGGAAAGAAGAAGGTCGGGAAGTAGGCGAGAAAGGGCTACCCAGATGGCAAAGGCGAGGAAGAAGGAAAAGCGCGTCGTGCCCCACGCCGTGGCGCACGTCAACGCGACCTTCAACAACACACTGGTCTGCATCAGCGATCCGGACGGCAACGTCCTGACGTGGTCGTCGTCGGGCCGAAACGGCTTCAAGGGGTCGCGGAAGGGAACGCCGTTCGCGGCTCAGGTCGCCGCGCAGGCGGTCGGCTATCAGGCCAAGGACCTCGGCGTCCGGTCGGTCGACGTGCTGGTCAAGGGTCCGGGAGGCGGCCGCGAATCGGCCGTCAGGGCTCTTCAGGCCACTGGCATCAGCATCCGGTCGATCCGTGACGTGACGCCGATTCCGCACAACGGCTGCCGCCCCCGCAAGCGGCGTCGGGTGTAGACCCGGCAACGCTACGCCGGTACCGAACCGAGACATCAACGTTTCAACCTGGAACGCAATCGAGATTGTAGGAGTGAACATGCTCTGGAAGGGATTCCAACGCCCGAAGCGGGTCGAAATCGATACCGAGACCCTGACCGATACCTACGGCAAGTTCTCGGCCCAGCCGTTCGAACGCGGCTTCGGCGCCACGGTCGGCAACGCGCTGCGTCGCAGCCTCCTCGCGGCAATCGAGGGCGCGGCGATCACCGCGGTGCGGATCGACGGTGCGCTGCACGAGTTCTCTTCACTCGAAGGGGTGGTGGAGGACACGACGGACATCATTCTGAACCTGAAGCAGGTGCCGCTGCGCGCGTTCGACGACACTACGCGGGTCATCACGCTGGACGTGACGGGCCCGCGGGAAGTGACGGCGGGCGATTTCAACGGCGACCCGAACGTCGAGATTCGCGACCCGAAGAGCAAGGTGGCGACGCTGAACGAACGGGGCCGGCTCCGCCTCGAGGCGCAGGTCAAGAACGGACGCGGCTACGTCGGCGCGGACCGCAACCTCGACGAGTCGATGGGCATCGGCTGGATTCCGCTCGACTCCGTCCACAGCCCGGTGAAGCGCGTGAACTACCGCGTGGAGGCGGCGCGACTTGGCCGGACGACCGACTTCGAGCGGTTGATCTTCGAAGTCTGGACGGACGGAACGGTGACGCCGGAAGAGGCGGTATCCCGTGCCGGCACCCTGCTGCGCGACCACCTGACGATCTTCATCGAAGCCGAGGAGAGCCTGGTGGTCGAAGTGGTGGCCGAGGAGGAAGTCGATGGCGTCGATATCGGTGCCTTGCTCCAGAAGGAGATCGACGATCTGAACCTGAGTGTTCGCTCGGCGAACTGTCTGAGGAACGCCAACATCAACACGGTTGGCGACCTCGTCGTGCGGAGCGAGAAGGAGATGCTGGAGACGAAGAACTTCGGCCGCAAGTCGCTCGAAGAGATTCAGAAGGTGCTCGACAGGATGGGACTGTCCTTCGGCATGGAGCTTCCGGAGAACGCGGAGAGCGGCGTCCAGGCCTGACGGCCGCTGGACCGCCTTCGAGCTTCCCCGCAAAGGAGCGAAGATGCGTCACGGAATTGGCTACAAGAAACTGGGCCGGACGACGGCCCACCGGCGGGCAATGTTCCGCAACCAGCTCGCCTCCCTGGTAGAGCACGGCAGGATCCACACCACCCTGGCCAAGGCCAAGGCCCTTCGCCCGGTCGCCGAGAAGGTCATTACCCGGAGCCGCGAGGACTCCGTCCACGCCCGGCGCCTCGTACGCCGCTGGCTCCCGAACCGCGACCACGTCAAGAAGCTCTTCGACGAGATCGCCCCCCGCTACGCCGACCGCCCCGGCGGCTACCTCCGCATCACCAAGCTCGGTCCCCGCCGCGGCGACGCCGCCGAACGCGCCGTCATCGAGTTCGTCGACACCGACGAGTAGCGGAGCCGGCCTTCGGCCGGCGCGTGTCTCTGGCCGCCTTCGGCGGCAGTGTGGCGGCGTCGGTTGCACCCGCCTGCCGCGGGCCGAAGGAGGGGGTCCCAGCGGCCGCTCGCACTTTCTGAGTAGATGAGAGGGGGGTGCTCGCTTCGGTCGGCTGCGCTCCGGTTGGTCGTCGGACGACAATTGGGCGTCGACCGTCGCTTGCCGACAGCCCGCTGGGACCCCCTCCTTCGGCCCCCAGCAGGCTGGACGTCGCCGGTTATCGACGTGGCGTCGAGTGCCCTAGAGTCTCGTGAGGTCGCGCCCATCGCCACGAGCGTTCATGACAACGGGTTCGTCGATACCCGCCGTCGCGAACCGAGCGAGAGACGATCATGCGGAGATCTTGGTGCGACTTGCAGCGCGAAACGCCTCGGGCGCGCCAGTGACCAGTTCAACGTCGTATCGCCGCCGATCCAGTACTTCTAGGAACCCGAGTTCGTGGCCCTTGGCGACTCGAAGACGACCGTTCTCTCCAGTCTCAACTCTGACGTCCGTTCGACCGCACTGGTCGAGTAGGGCGATCTGGTTGACGTTCTCGACTCGCCTGCGGCTCCTGACGGAAGCGGCCAAGCGTGCTGCCTGAGAACGGTCCCTCGCAAACTCTTCCACACTCGAGAGATCCACGAAAGGCAAGTCCGCCTGAAGATCGGAGAAGATCTGCGGCACCGCCTGCAGGACCTCTCGCTGAATACGGGCCACGTACTCGAAGCCGCTCGGCCGCAAGATATGAATGACTTGGGAATCCACCAGTATGTCGAAGTCCAAGTCCAGCTTGAACAGCGGCCCGTCTACGATTCCGTAGGCGTCGTCGAACCAGTGTAGTAGGGGCCTCTTCAGAAGCCCCTTGAACCAGATGGCACGTTTCAACGCTGTGAGGCTTTGGCCGCCCTGGCCGAAGAGCCGGGCAAAATAGCAGAAGACCTTCTTGGGGGCTGCCAGACCTTGTGGGTCCGGTGTCAGATTATCGGCTGTATGCAGGTTGTGAACTACGGTGGCGAGACCGCCTTCAAGGTCGGCTCGCAAACACTCCTTGCCCGATTACTTCTCCGATGGTTCATAGGGCCGCGGCTCGGACTCCTCCTCCAGTTGTTGGACCGTGGTCCGCACCATATCGATGAGTGCCTCAGCGACATCTTCGTCAGCGGGAAGTAGGACGAACAGGGGGTCATCCTCCGTGTCAAGACCGACTCCGAACTCTATTGTTGTCGGTGCGTGTAGATCGAAGTCGATCATCAAGTGTCCTTTTCAAGGTAAACCGTATTGCTTAGCCGCAGCGTACTGACTGTCAGGCCTTTCGGCAGGTAGGGGCGGCGCGTTATCAGAACGAACGGTGTTTGGTCGGAAAGGGGGTTGTTGCTTGGCGGTGGAACGACAGTGTACACCTGGTAACGACAGGCGACGAACCAGAGATTCAGATAGTGAAGGTTGAGGTATAGGAAGAGAAAGAGGACCAGCGCAAGAGCGAAGCCGAGAGCGAACACATCGCGGGCCGATGTCAGATCGCTTCGATAGAACGGCAGAAGCGTGGCGAAGAGGTACGCCAGCACTTGGTGACGATGATCCTCGGCTTGGCCGACCGTGCGGCGGAAGACGGTGCGGTTCTCCTTCTTCTTGGCGAGGCGCACCCGGGACCAAAGATAGAGCGTGGGGCCTACTGCGAGGACGGCACAGGGGGCAGCCACGTAGAGGTCCGGGATACGTCCGATCCCACGTATGGCTAGGAGAACGAAGAGAGGCGCGAAACTGCTGAGCACCATGAGGAAACGGCCTAATGGCAGCCCCTCTGGGTTGGCTGGCCTACTCATTCCGGGGCTTGGCTGCGGCGGGTTGGTTCTGCCGCAAACGTCGGCCCGAGAAACTTGTCGCCGTTGAAGTGGATCAGATGGTCCGGCACCTCGGCAAGCCACACTTCGGTCTCCCAGGCGATGGCCTTCATGTGCTTGCGGAACTCGTCGAAACCTGGGAAGGCACTCACGTAGACAGGCTGAGAGTGGCAGGACTCGAGTAGCGCCTCGAACTCGGTGAGGCGCTTTCGGTCGACCGGGCCGTGTGACGTCACCGCCTCGATGAGGAAGAGGCGGTCGCGGCCTCGGTTGTGGAGGACGATATCGGGCAGTTTGTCCTGCTCCGTGAGCGGAAGGCCGACTTCAAGAAGGCGGTGCTGGTCGACGTGGAGGTTCTTCTTGGCTGTGTCGCCGAGATAGAGGACGTTGGCGCCAGGGGCGAAGCGTGGGCCGAACTCCTCGATCACTGCCTTCTGAAGCTCGTTGTGCGAGCCTGGCGAGAGTCGCACCTCTTGGCCATCGGGGAACCGAATGGGGACCAGGTTCCGGGATCGCGAGTCTTCGTACTTTGCGAGCCAAGCGCTTAGGTCGCGGCGAAACGCGGTAACGTTCGACTCCCATTCGGCGGTCCCGAAGGACTGGACGACGCGAAGCGCCGCCTCGCTGATGGCGTAGTGGGACCGTGGACTGTTGGTTGGGAGGTCAGGTTCGAAGGGGTTGTGCTCAGCGACGCCCGCGAGTACGAACTGGTGGAGTACCTGGCGGCGAAACGTCTCGCGGGTGTTGGGGGCGTAGTCGCCGCCGAAGTGCTCGCGGACGTAGTCCATGATGCCTTTAGTCACGGTTCGTCGACCGCGTGACGCTCCAGACCAGGAGTCGTGCTCCGTCAGTCCGCACAGTGCGAGCAGGGTCAGCCCCGCCATCTCATTCGACTGCGGTGGGGGCATACCCAGGCCGCGGAGGACTATTCGCGCCTCGTCAACCGTGGCCAACGACGGACTTCCGGGAGGTGTCGGCAGACAGAATGCCCGCGATCAGTGGGTCGAGATAGTCGATCGGGTTGTCGAGTTGTTTGACTCGCTCACCGAGTTCAACGATGAAGTCGTTCGCCGGAAGTGGCATGGCGCGCAGCTCTGTTGCATTGACCTGAGTGTGCCCGTTCAGGCACCTGAAATAGGTGTCGAGGAGGCGGCTGTTGTAGAGCGCCGCCAGCCCCCACGCTTCTTCCCGCGTGAGCGAACCGGCGTGTCGATAGATGTAGTTCAGGTGGTTCTCGAGACCCACCTGGGGAACGGGCATGGACTGGGCAACGTAGGGTGCTGCGGAGAGTCGACGAGCCTCTTCCTTCGCGGTGAAGCGACGCAGGAGAACGTAGTTTCGGTTCGGTAGGAGCAGCTTCTCGGCACCCTGACGCTTGATGTACTCCGGCTTGTGCCGATTCAATGGCCACGTGACCTGCATTGGACGTACATGGTTCATCCAGAGGAGAGGAACGTGCGAGTCGGGTACCTGACCCTCGCGGTCGACCAGATCCTGCGCGCGAAAGGGGACCACCGGTCCCGTCGATATACCGAGGCCCAGGCTGGCCAACGTGTTGGGCCACGAGTCCACCAGGTCAAGCACGCGAGCGTCTTGCTCGGACACGGGAAGCCGGAGCACGCGGTCGCGGTCGTCGAGATCGATCGCCGCGTCGAGGGTCGTGCCGCGCCGGCAGGACTCGTCCAGATCGCGAACGCCTCGGCTGCTTGAGATGACAAGGGGCGCTTGGCGATCGTCCGGCGGTGTCTTCAGCCGGGTACCGCGCAGAATGACATTCTCCTGGAGGACATCGTCGCGTTCGAACGCCTCCCGACGCGATCCGAAGGCGTGAACCAGGGTCGGCTGGACGAGGTCGAAGAAGATGCGGCGGAACTGCCGGAAGTACAGGCCAGAGGTGAAGCTCCTGGGTGTGATGGAGATGAAGTCACCTCCAGGGCGGACCAGGGCCGCGCTGACGGCCATGAATAGGGCGTAGATGTTCGGTTGGCCGTAGACCACTGTCGAAGCGAGAACGGCCCGCGGGTCGCTCTTGCTGATCTTGAAGTACGGCGGGTTGGAGATGGCGATGTCGAACTCTCCGTCGTCCGGCTCGGGGGGAATCAGACTGTCTTTGCGCCGAAGAGCCTCGCCAAGCGCCATCACGAAGTCCGCGGACTCGATTCGCACGTCGAGTTCGACTTCGTGCTCCTCGCGACACCACTGTCTGAGGTACTCGAGGACGGCTTCCAGCGGTTCGGTGAGCTCAGCGTCTATCTCGTAGGCGACGAGCTCAACCGAACTCGGCGAAGTGTCTCGGTTGGCGAGTTCCTCGATGGTCGCGCAACAAAGGATGCCGGTGCCGGCCGCGGGGTCCAGAACCCGAAGGCGGTCACCGGCGGCCTGGATCTGAGCCGCCATGAAGTCGGCGGCTGCGACAGGCGTCAAGTACAGACCGTGCTGCTTGCGGTGCGATTCTGACTTGGTGGCGACGTGGTACTCACCGATGCGATCCGCATACTCGGTAGGTCGCTCGCCCGGAGCCGGAGGAGGGATGAAGCTGCTAGCGGTCGATATGTGGGTGGGCTCCACGACCATTGCTGGATGGTAGCAAGGGTGCCCGCCGTCAGTTCTAAGCGCTGATGGACTTGGTATGGGCAGAGGGAGAGGGACCCAAGAGGCCTGGGTAAGCCACGGCTCCGTCCTCTGGTAGCCGACGCCCAGGCGGAGCACCGCCGACCGAGGCGAACACTCCTTCCTCTTCACCGGGAAGACGTGAGCGGCCCCTGAGACCTTCTCCCTCGCGCCACGGCACCAAGGCGTCTCCGACGTACTCGCGGCCCGCGACGCAGCTCTGCCTCCGGGTTGCTTGCTACCTGCTGGCCGTCGATAGCGGGTGGCGTCGGTCATCCGCTTGGGCCCCCGGTCCTTGGAGCCTACGTGTAGAAAGTCCCGATGTAGTAGCAACCATGTCGGTTGTCTACGCCTGACTCTTCCGTAAGGAAATCCACCGCGTAGGTCGAACTCGACACGAAGACGTGTGTCTTACCGCTAAGACACTCGAAGACTATGTCCCCGGCGGAGTTCTGGGTGATGGTGTCCCACTTGTCGTAGTAGGTGAGGTCGGATGAGGGAGCCTGTCCGACGACTATGATCGTGGGGTCGATCTTGTCCAGCCAGGACTTGGGTACCCGCCCGCTCTTTCGTCCGTGATGTGGCGCGAAGAGAATGTGGGAGGGTTGGAGTGTGACGTCGTCCTCGACCGCCTCCATGAAGTCAGTCTCAAGGTCGCCCATCCAGAGCACGGAAGCTCCACCATTGAGGCTGTAGCGGATGATCGGCGAGGTGTTGTTGGGACTTCCGCCGTCTTCAGCTTGCTCGAGGGCGGCTTTGAAGTCCTCGTTGGTCAGGATTGGCCAGAGTATGTTGATACCTGCCGAGCGGCGCGCTCCGTCCGACTCGTTCAGCCATTTTCGTTGGCATCCTTCCTTGAGATAGTAAGCCTTCTTGCTGTCGTCGCGGAGGCTCTTGTACCTCCTGAAGTCCTCGGTTTCCTCGCTCTTCGTGGCACCGTTCTTGACGGCGTAGAAGTTGACGATGGGGAAGCGATCGTCGAAGCTGGCCAACCCCGATATGTGGTCTTGGTCCGGATGGGTGGAGATAAACCGGCGGATCGTCTTGTTGGCATGCTGAGTTTCGATCTCGTTAAGAATCTCGTCTTCGCGATCATCTGGCAGACAGCAGTCGATAACCGAGAAGCTGTCTGCGCCGTGCCGAATGTAGAACATGTCGCCGTTTCCCACGGCAAGGGATTTGACGATGCTCAAGTGCGGGGCTCCAAGTCAAGTGCCGCCTCCAGGAGGCGTTGAGCGTAGCGTTCAGCGGTGGTTCGAACCGTCTTGGCGCGCACGCCGACTAGCCACCCGAGTGCAATACAGGTGTTGAGAAGAGTGGTGATGAGGGATACTGGTGGAACGACTCCATCGGTATGCCACCCCCTGTAGAGGGACCATGCCGTAACCAGCAGTGCGAGTGTGGTGATCGCGACGCCAGTTGGCTTCAATCCAAGCAGGTTTCGCCGAAACCCATACTCGATGTTGGTCTTGTAGAGGAGATTGAAGCGTCGGGAATCACGGGTCTGCCGACGAAGCTCGTCAACAGCTGAGGCGTAGAGGACGAGTGCGTGCTCGCGGTCACTTTCCTCCTCGTCGGCCGTAGGCACCCTGAGCCCCAACGCCCGGAGTTGCGTATGAATCCGCACGCGGGTGGCAGCGTTGACCTCACCGTTGTCATGCCGCAGGAACCGGGTTGTGGGCGGGCCGCCCCAGGAGTCCCACAGAGCTGGCTCCCGGCGCTTTCCGAAGTCCGAGGCGACTTGGCCCATGAAGTACGGGAAAGACAGAAACACGATGGCTGACGCGCCGCCGAGCGGCAGCGTCAACCCTTCGGGGAGGGCCGCTGCGACGGCCAGCACGGCCGGTGCAGCCGTGAAGTACACCGGCAGAACGCGTGCTCGCCAAGTGTAGGCATCGAACTTCATGTCCATCGTCGGTTGAGACCGTGGTCCGCCTTCTTCGTGTGGTCCCTGAATCGCATTGGTGTTCCCCCGCGTGCGTGGCTGATGAGTTCTATTCGAGTCTCGTTGCGCCGTCAATGACCGAGGGCACGCATCCCGACAACCTCCAGCCCGCCGCGGTCCGGGGAGAGGGTCCCAGGGGGCTGTCGGCAAGCGACGGCCCATGCCCGCTCATGAGCCGACACGAAACCGGAGCGCAGCCGACCGAAGCGAACGCCTCAGTCCCTTTTCACCAGGAAAGCGTGAGCGGCCCCTGGGACCCTCTCCCCGGACCGCGGCAGGCGGGTGCCGCCGACGTCCGCGCAGCAGCCGCCGACGTTCTTCGGCTAGTCCTCTTCTTCCGCCCGTTTCGCTTCGGCGATGATCTTCTCCTGGATCTGGCGGGGGACTTCGTCGTAGTGGGAGAAGGCCATCGTGAAGCTGGAGCGGCCCTGGGTCATGGAGCGGAGGGCGGGGGCGTAGGTGAGCATTTCGGCCATCGGGACGGTGGCCTTGACGATCTGGGCGTTGCCCTTGGCTTCCATGCCCTGGGGGCGGCCGCGGCGGGAGGACAGGTCGCTCATGATGTCGCCCATGAAGTCTTCGGACGTGTTGATGTCGACTTGCATGATCGGCTCGAGCAGTGTGGGAGCGGCTTTGGCCATGGCGTCCTTGAAGGCGAGGGAGCCGGCGACCTTGAAGGCCATCTCTGATGAGTCGACATCGTGGTACTTGCCGTCCTGGAGGCGGACGCGGAAGTTGCCGACGGGGTAGCCGGCGACGTAGCCGCGTCCGGCTGCTTCGAGGAGGCCCTTCTCGACCGCCGGGCGGTAGTTCTGGGGGATGGAGCCGCCGAAGATCTCGTCGATGAACTCGTAGTCGTCCGCGGTGGCGACCGGTTCCATCGTGATCGTGCAGTCGGCGAATTGGCCGCGGCCGCCGCTCTGTTTCTTGTGCCGGCCGTGGCCGACGGCGGTCCTTCTGATCGTCTCGCGGTAGGGGACCTTGGGCGGGTGCAGGATGACCTCGACCTTCGAGCGGTTCTTCAGCTTGGAGACCGCGATCTCGACGTGGAGTTGGCCGGCGCCCGAGAGCAGGAACTCCCCTGTCTGGGGGTCGCGGCCGGCGCGAAGGCTCGGATCCTCCTCGACCAGCCGGTTCACCGCCTCGCCGATCTTCTCCTCGTCGCCCTTCGTCTTCGGCTCGATGGCGAACGAGATGGCGGCGACCGGCGGGGTGGGGAAGTCGATTCTCAGCGGGCGTTCGCGGCTCGTGATCGAGTCGCCGGTGACGCTGCTCTTGAGCTTCGCGACGCCGCCGATGTCGCCCTCGAGGAGTCGCGGGACGTCACGGCCGGTCTTGCCCTGCATGTGCATCAGGTGGCCGACGCGTTCCGCCTCTTCGCGTCGAGGGTTCCAGTAGCCGGTATCGGAACTCATGCAGCCCGAGGCGACGCGGAGCAGGGAGATGCGGCCGGTGAACGGGTCGTTCATCGTCTTGAAGACGATCGCGCTGACCGGCGCGCCGTCCCCGCGGTCGAGTTCCACCGGCTCTCCGCCGAGATCGGCGGCCGGCATCGACCGGGCGCCGACCGGCGACGGCAACACCTTGACGACCGTGTCGAGCAGGGCGGAGTTTCCGATGCCGTGTCCGGCCGAGGACATGGTGACCGGGAACAGGGCCCGGTTCCTGATCGCGTTCTTCAGCCCCTCGACCAACTGCTCCTGGTCGAGGTCGCCCTGGTCGAAGTAGGCCTCCATCAGGTCGTCGTCGCTCTCGGCGACGGCTTCGGTGAGCTGGCTCCGCCACTCGTCGATCTGGTCCTGCAGGTCGGCCGGCGGGTCGGACGCCTGGCTGCGGCCGTTGCCGTCGCGGTCGTAGACGTACGCCTTGCGGCTCAGCAGATCGACCACGCCGGTGAAGTCCTTGCCGGCTCCGATGGGGATTTGCACCGGCAACGCCATGCGGTGGAAGTTCTGCTGCAGTTCGGCGATACAGCCTTCGAAGTCGATGTTGTCGCGGTCCATCTTGGTCAGGTGCAGCATCACCGGCTGCTCCAGAGCCTCGGCGATCTCCCACGCCTTCTCGGCCATGACCTGGGTCGGCGACGCGGCGTTCAGGCACAGGAGGGCGGCATCGGCCGCGCGCATGCCCGAGCAGCTCTCGTGGACGAAGATGCCTGAACCGGGACAGTCGATCAGATTGACCTTGTGCTCACCGGAACCGTCCGACCAGGGGGTGTAGCAGAGGGCGAGGCCGATCGAGATACCGCGACGGATCTCCTCGTCGTCGAAGTCGGTCACGGTATTGCCGTCCTCGACCCGGTTTTGCCGATTGAACACGCCGCCGGTGTAGAGCAGACCCGCGAGCAGAGTCGTCTTGCCGGCGTCGTTGTGTCCGACGACGGCGAGGTTGCGTATCAGTTCCGAACTTTCGAGTTGCATCGAGGCTCCCGTTCCTGGCGTTGCGGGCCGCGAAAGATACCACGCGCCTGGACCGTTCAGAGGTCTTCGAGTTGCGGTTCCAGCTCGGAAGCGGGGCCGACCGCGGTGATCGTCAGCCGGTCCGGGAACAGGTGCCGGCGGCAGACCTCGCGGACATCTTCGCGGGTCGTGGCGCGGATCCGTTCCGGCCAGCGCTCGTACTCGTCGTGGTCCAGGTCGAACGTGGCGAGCGCCTTCAGCCGGGAAGAGAGATTCTGGATCGTCTGCATCGTGTACGGGAAGACGCCGACCAGGTAGTTGCGGGCATCGTCGAGTTCAGCTTCGCTCGGCGGTTCGGAGCAGAGACGCTCGAGTTCGGCGACGATCTCGCGGCAGGCGGCGCCGGTCACTTCGTTGGCCACCGCCGTACCGACCACGAACGGTCCCGGCCCCCGGCGCGAACTGAAGCTGCTGGAGACTCCGTAGGTGTAGCCGTGCCGTTCCCTGAGATTGAGATTGAGGCGGCTCATGAACTTGCCGCCCAGGATCGAGTTCGCCACCTGGATGGGAATGCGGTCGGGATGACGGCGCGGTATTCCGACGTGGCCGACGCGCAGTTCGGTCTGCGCCGCACCGGGGCGGTCGACGATCACGACCTGGCGTGTCGGTGTTCCCGGCTGCTCCGGTTCGAGGCGCGCCGGTTCGTCGTCGAAGTCTCCGGTGTGGGACCTGAGGGGCCGCTCGATCTTGTCCTCGATGGTTCGCCGCAGGCGGTCGGGACCCAGATCGCCGACCGCGATCAGGTGGCAGGAACGCGCGGCGAGGGCCCGGTCGTGGAACGCGGCGATGTCGCTCCTGGCGATCGCCTGGGTGGACTCGCGATCGCCGATCGTCTGTTTGCCGTAGGGCGTTTCGTCATAGACGGCGCGCGCGAAGGCTGCTCCGGCGAGACTCGCGGGATCGCTGCGCCTCCGTTCGATCTCGGCCAGGCGACGCCGGCGCGCACGCTCGATCTCCTCCTCCTCGAACGCGGGTTGCACCGCGGCTTCGGCGACGAGTTCCAGACCGGCGGCGACGTCTTCGGAGCGCATCGTGGTGCCGACCCCCGCGATCTCCCAGGAGCAGGAGGCCGAGACAGCCGTTCCCAGGTCTTCGGCCGCGGCGGCGAACTCGAGTGCGGTGCGCTGCGTTGTTCCCTTGCTACGGAGTCCAGCGGTGAACGAAGCGAGTCCGGCAAGATGCGGCGGGTCGAGTTCGCTGCCACCGGGCACGAGGAGGGTGACGGTGACGAGATTGCGGTCGGGGACGTCGAGCGTCCACAACCTGACGCCGGATTCGAGGCGCTCGTGCTCGAAGCGGGGAAACGCACAGGGCCGGCTGGGCGCCGCGGCCGGAGGCCGGCTACGGTCGAGTGCGGGGTGCGTTGCGTCCTTCACTGTCCGGGCACCACCACGACGGCTGCCCGCCGCTCCTGGCCGAGTGCGCGCTCGGCCAGACCGCGAATCTGCTCGCCGTCGACCTGGACCAGGCGATCCGGTTCGGCCCAGGCCAGCTCCGGATCGCCCAGGAACGTCGCCGCGGCCGATAGCCGGTCGGCGCAAAGCGCCAGGTCCTGCTCGCTGTCGCGGTAGTCGAGCAGCAGAATCCGCCGCGCCCGCTCGAGTTCGGACTCGGTGGGACCCTCCACGCGGATCGCTTCGATGTGTTCGAGCACCGCCTGCTCGAGGACCTCGGCGTTGCCGAGGGCGTCGGGCTCGCGGCTCTGGCAGGTGGCGACGACGGCGAACGTCGCGCAGAGCTCCGTGGGGAGGATCAGCGCGGAAACCGACTGCGCGATCTGGCGCTCGTAGACCAGATCGCGGTGGAGCCGGCTCATCATTCCGGAGGAGAGAATGGTCGCCAGCATCGCGCCGGCGTACCAGTCGTCGCTGCCGTACCCGTCGAGGCACCAGGCCGAGTAGGAGCGAGGCAGTTCGATCGCGTCCTCGAGCACCTCCCGAGCAGTCCCGCGTGGGCCGATCGCGGCAACCGGGTCGACTTGCGGCGCCCCCGGCAGCGATCCGGAGGGGATGTCCTCGAAGTAGCGCCTGATCTGATCGAGCACCCGGGGGCTGTCGAACTCGCCGGCCAGGGTCAGTACCGCGTTGTTCGGCCGGTACCAGGTGCGGAAGAAGTCGCGAACCCCGTCGAGCGTGGCTGCTTCGAGATCCTCCATGTAGCCGATCACCGGCCATGCGTAGGGATGGCTCCCGCCGTCGAGCTGGCGGTACAGCAGTTCGCTGAGACGCTCGATCGCCTGGCCGTAGGGCTGGTTGTCGACCCGTTGCAGGCGTTCGTTCATGACGACGGAGAGCTGGTTCTCGAACTTCTCCTGAGTCAGGGCCTCGAGCAGAAAGCCGAGACGGTCGGACTCG
This sequence comes from Acidobacteriota bacterium, assembly GCA_011523565.1. Classification (GTDB taxonomy): domain Bacteria; phylum Acidobacteriota; class Thermoanaerobaculia; order Multivoradales; family Multivoraceae; genus Multivorans. Next base: position 17,090 of record WTGL01000229.1, on the reverse strand, counting down.
AGCCACAGGCCGAGTTCGAGGTGATTGGAGGGAAGGGTCTCGTAGTAGTTCGTGCGGTCGTACCAGGTGGAGCCGTTGGCGACACCGCCGACGCTCTGGATGTGCTCGAAGTGCCCGTTCTCGGAAACGTGGGCGGAGCCCTGGAACAGCATGTGCTCGAACAGGTGCGCCAGCCCGGTGCGGCCGGTCTCTTCGTTCCGGGAGCCCACGTGGTACCAGATGTTCAGCGCCGCCAGGGGCAGGCGCCGGTTCTCGTGGAGCACGACGCGCAGACCGTTCGCGAGCTCGTGCTGCTCCAGGTGCTGTCGGGGCATCGGTCGCGTAGTGTATGCGGCCGGAGAGGCGGAGCCTACGAGGCTTGTCTTACGCTCGGTTTGCGTCTAGTATCCGAGGCCGTGGACGACTTCCTGACCGAGCGGCAGAAGCAGATTCTCGACTTCGTGTGTGACTTCGTGTCCGTACGTGGCGTGGCGCCCACCCATCTGGAGATTCGTCGCCGGTTCGGCTATCGCTCCTACGGCACCGTCCACAAGCACCTGAAGCTCCTGAGGCAGAAGGGCTACCTGCGCGGCGGCTGGAATCAGAAGCGAGGGCTCGAGCTGACCGAGAAGACACTCCGCTCCCGCCGTCCGGCGCCCTTCGCCGTTCCCTTCCACGGCCGGATCGCGGCCGGTCAGCCGATCGAGGCGGTGGCGGGCGTCGACGACCTCGCGGTGCCGGAGCACCTGCTCGCGGGCGGCGCCGCCGGTCGCCACTACGTTCTCGAGGTGGAAGGCGACTCGATGGTCGACGACGGCATCTGCGACGGCGACCTGGTCGTGGTCGCCCAGCGGGAGGAGGGCCACCCGGGCGAGATGATCGTGGCCCTGGTCGGCGACGAGGCGACGCTCAAGCGCTACTACCCCGAGGGCGACACGGTTCGCCTGCAGCCGGCCAACCGGGAGATGGACCCGATCTACGTACCGGCCGACGAGTTGCGCATTCAGGGTGTCGTGGTCGGCCTGATGCGGCGTTACTGAGGGGAGTGGGGGTGAGCCGCTCCCTCGTCAACTGCCTCCGGCGGTGATGGCGCGGTCCGCGCCGCCCTGGGGAACGCCGTAGTACGACAGGATCCCGTCGATGATGGCCTCGGCGACCCGTTGCCGGTAGGCGCGCGTCTTCATCAACCGGCGGTCCTGCTCGTTGGCCAGGTTGCCGACCTCGAGCAGGATCTTGGCCGGCACGCGGTTCCATCGGATCTGTGCCGGTACGTAGGCCCTCCGGCGGCGGACGATCCGGTCCCGGATGGGCGTGTTGTGATGAACCGCCAGGTCGGAGTTCCGGAAGCTGGCCAGCATGTGCTCGGCCAGGTCGCGGGACAGTCCCCTGCTGGTCGTGCGTTCGCTGCGCGTGAAGGACACCCGGGGATCCGCTCTGACTTCGCGGCGCGAGGAGTACGGCGCGCCGGTCTTTCCGTAGTTGTTCGTGATGCCGACGAGGCCCGGGATGTAGACCATCGCCCCGCGCAGTGAGGGGTGCAGCGAGTCGGCGTGGATCGAGATGAAGATCACCTGGCCGGGGTCGACGCCCGCCTTCCGCCGTTGCTGGTAGATCCAGTTCGCGAGGTACCAGCGGAAGTTCGTCGCGACGGCGGCGTCGTCGATCCGGTAGGGCGGACTCGTGAGCACGGTGTGGCCCCGGGACTTCGGCAGCACGTCTCTATCGTTGATCCGGAACGTCGAGCCCTCGCGGGTCGTCGGCACGACGGTTGCCGCGGTGCGGCTTTCCAGCACCTTTTTCGTGCGCAGCATGATGTCGTAGACGTAGTTGCTCTCCCAGATGCCACCCACCAGCGTGCCGGTGTCGCGGCCTCCATGGCCCGCGTCGAGCACCACTGTCACGCCGTCGAGGTCGAGCGCCAGCACCTCGTTTTCGATCTCCTGGCCCGCGGCGCGTTGCGCCTCCCACTCCACGCGGCGCGGATCATCCGCAGGCAGGTAGCGTGCGGAGAGCAGGTCGAGCGGGATCTTCACTTCGAATCCGACCGGCATGTCTCTCACGTTGCCGATGTCGTTGCGCTGCCTGATCTCGTGTACCAGTTCGTTGACGTCCGCCGCGTGCAGGCGGCCGGTGAACCGCATCACCACGCTCGAGTAGAGGGCTTCGCCCGCCTTCAGGCGGTAGCTCGCATACTCCCCCTGCTCGTCCGATCCGTAGCGGACGAAGGGCGTCGGCTCCGTGGCGGTGTGGACGGCCGCCGTCCGGGGCGGCGGAGCGGGCAGCATGCCCGCGAAGGGTGGAACGAGCAGGCGGCGCGGGACGAGGATCGTCTGTCCCGGCCGGATGACATTGCTGGTCAGGCGGTTCGCGTGCCGCAGGACGCGGTGGTTCTCGCCGTCGCCGGTGAACCACTCCGCGATGGTCCACAGGCTCTCAGCCCTACGGCCGCGTGCGGAAGACGCGACCCGGTGCTTCCAGCCGTCGGCGGTAGCCTGGTCCTTGGGCAGCAGGGCGACGATCACCGCCTGCTGGCTCTTCCTGGGGAGCAGGTCGAAGGGGACCTTGTAGCGGACCCCGCGCCGTAGGCGTCGCACGCCGCCGTTGACCCGGCTGAGTGCGGAGGAGTGTCTCGAGTCCCCGCAGAGGCGCTGGGCGAAAGCGAGCAGGCCTTCGTTGGCGCGCGGCTTCGCCTCGATGTGAATCGAGCCGCGCGTGTTCATCACGGCGATCGGTGTCGGCGATCCGATCTCCGGCACGGCGACCCGCTTGGTTGCCGCGTGCGTCGCTGCCGGCAGGAGAACGGCCAGAGCCGCGGCGCGGACGATGGCGCCCCTGCCCCTCATGGAATCGCCTCCGGGCTGCACTCGAAACCGATCGCGAGCTCGACCGCCCTGGCCGCCCGCAGGGCCATGGCGTCGGCGAACGGCGGGGCCAGGATCTGGAGGCCGAGGGGAAGCCCGCGGCTGTCCAGACCGCACGGTACGGACACGCCGGGAATCCCGACCAGGCTGGGTGGGGTCGTGAACACGTCCGACAGGTACATGGAGAGCGGATCGTCGACCCGCTCACCGCGGGCGAAGGCGCCGGAAGGACAGGTAGGAGTCACCAGGAGGTCGACGGTTTCGAAGGCGCTGGCGAACTGGCGCCGCATGGCTCCGGCGATGTGCGCGGCACGGCCGTAGTAGGCGTCGTAGTAGCCGGAGGACAGCGCGAACGTGCCGAGGATGATCCGGCGCTTGACCTCGCTGCCGAAGCCCTCGCTGCGGCTGTCCGTGTACATTCGCTGCAGCGAACGGGCGCCGGCGGCACGATGTCCGTAGCGGCTGCCGTCGAAGCGGGCCAGGTTCGCGCTCGCCTCGCTGTTGGCGAGCACGTAGTACGTGGCGACCGCGGCCTCGATCAGCGGAACGCTCACCTCGACCAGCTCGGCGCCCGCCGCCTCGAGGGCGCGGAGAGCCCGTCGATAGCCCTCTGCCGCGTCCTCGTCGAGCGCCGACGTTCTGACTTCGCGAATCGTACCGACCTTCAGACCTTCGATGCCGTCTTCGATCGACTCGAGGTAGTTCTCGACCGGCAGGTCGCTACAGGTCGAATCGCGGGGGTCGGGGCCGGCGATCGAGCCGAGCGCCAGTGCGGCGTCGCGGACCGTTCGGGTGAGCGGTCCGATTTGGTCGAGCGACGAGGCGAAGGCGACCAGGCCGTAGCGGGAAACGCGGCCGTAGGTCGGCTTGACGCCCACGACACCGCAGAAGGCGGCCGGCTGGCGGATCGAGCCCCCGGTATCGGAGCCCAGAGCCAGCGGCACCTCGGTGGCCGCGACCGCCGCGGCCGACCCGCCGCTCGAACCCCCGGGCGCCATGTCGAGATTCCACGGATTGCGGGTGACGGCCAGAGCCGAGTTCTCGCACGAGGAGCCCATGGCGAACTCGTCCATGTTCACGCGGCCGACCGGTACCGCGTCCGCAGCCAGCAGGCGGTCGACGGCCCCGGCGGTGTAGGGGGCGCGGTAGCCGGACAGGATCTTCGAGCCGCAGTTCAGTTCGTGTCCCGCCACGGACAGGTTGTCCTTGAGCGCCGTGGGTACGCCGGCCAGAGGGCCCAGGGTTTCGCCGGCATCCCTGCGCCGATCGATCTCGCTTGCGCGCTCGATCCCCTCATACCGCCAGAGTTCAAGGAAGGCGCCGACCGAAGCGTCGACTTCCTCGATGCGTGCGAATGCCTGCGCCACGGTCTCGACCGCGGTTCGTTCGCCCGAACGAACGGCAGCCGCGAGTGTTTCAACAGTCACGGTTGCCCTCACTCCGCGCCGCCGGGCGTCGCCTTGACCTGGGGTACGAGAAGGAAGCGGTCGAGGGATGCGGGTGCGTTGTCCAGGAAGTCGTCGAGGAGCGGACGGCCTCCAGCGGGTACATCGTTCGCCGCCACCCCCTGTTCCTCCGGATCGGCTCCACCCGATAGCGCGACTCCCGCGTCGAATGCGCGGAGCTGGTCGATGTAGTCGACGATCTCCGAAAGCTGGGACGCGAACGTCGCTTCCTCACCGACCGAGAGCTGCAGTCTCGCCAGTTCGGCAATCCGCCGAACCTCCTCGACATCCAGAGACACTTCGCTATAAGTCTAGCAGTGCCCGCGTTTGCGCACCCGTGGCGGACGGCGCTACGGGTGCGCCAGACTGCCGGCTTCCAGGTTCTCGATCGCCTGCAGGGTGAACGTCTCGCCGTCCATCTCGACCTCGGCGCCTGGCTCGGAGCCGAGCAGGCGAACGGCGAGATCGGACTCGTACGAGATGATGCCGCGCTCGGGTGCGCTCTCCCATGGGCCGAGGATGGCCAGACTGCGTTGTTCGCCGCTCTTCGACTCGAAGATCGCCCGGTTGCCGATTCGTAGCTTGTCGCAGGCCGCGCTGTCGAGGTCGATCGGCGTGGAACGCTGAAGGTCCTGCTGCAGTTCGGTGGCGAGGGAAGTCAGGTACTCGTGGCGCTGGCGCGCGGACTTGTACTCGAAGTTCTCACGCAAGTCGCCAAGGGCGCGCGCTTCCTCGATCGCCCTGCGATTGGCCGGCAGCTCCTCCTCGACGAGCTCACGCAGCCGGTCCCGCTTCGCTGCAATCGAAGCCGGCAGGGCGTAGAGATCGTCCTCACCGGCGTCCTGGTCGGCCAGAAGATCGGGGAACTTCAGGTGCAGGGCCGCCAGCAGAGGTTCACGCCGGTAGTCCTCGAGCGCGGCGTGACGGATCGAGACCTCGGCCTGGCGGGCCTCTTCCAGGGTCAGTTCGGGCAACAGCTTCGGTACCGTGCCACCCGAGTCGAAAAGGGCCTTCAGGCGGGGCCTGAAGGGGGCGAAGGCGTCTTGTCGGAGCGCCTGGATCAGGAGGTTGAGCAGGCGGTTCTGCCGGCCCGCACGAAGAGCCGGCTCGGCCGCGGCCTGCTCCGCGAGCCAGGTGAAGGCCGCCGGTGTGCGATGTGGCTGCACACCCGCGCGGGCGGCACAGCGGCGCAGCAGCTCCTCGTCGACGATGCCGGCGATCGTGCCGATTGCCTTCGTGTCGGTTTCCAGGAGAAATCGCTTCTCGAGCACCTCGCGCCAATCGCTGCGGTTCGCGGGCAGGAGAATGTATGCCTGTTCCCGTGGACCGCGCTGTTCGATCGACGAGAAGAAGTCCAGCGGATCCTCCAGGTCGGCCAGGAGTTCCTCGGCCGGCCACGAGGGCTCGGCGCCGAAGCGCTCCAGTGCGCATCGAATCTCGAACGCGAGCGCGGGCTGGCGGCGTCCAAGCCGCTGGCTCAACTCGTCCAGCGCGGTTGCTATCCGATCCCGCAGGTCCTGGGACTGGTTCGCGGCGCGTCGGAGAAGCGCGATCTTGGCCCGGTTTGGAGCCTGCGCGAATTCCTGCCAGAGCGAGCTCTCGGCGTCCGACGCCGCGACCCAGCGGTAGGTCTGCCGCGACCCGCCCGACGACAGAACCTGCGCCTGCTTCCGGGCGCTCGTCCACCAGCTTGACCAGCGTCGTTCGGGGATGATGCCGACCACGACGGACCGCACCTCGGCCCCGGTCAGCGGGCGGTCGTAGCTCTTCAGCGTCAGCTCGAGCAATTCCGGCGGCTTCATCTTTGCCAGCTGCTCCGGTTCTTCGAGTTTCCGGCGCAGCACATGCTCCGGGGGCAGGAGGGAGAGCATCTTCCCGGCGGCACGGAAACCGATCGCGACTCCCTTCACGTTCTCGAGGTCGACCTTGAACGTCTGGAGCGGCATGTTGACCTGGGCGATGCGGCCGACGCCGCGGCCGGCCATCTCAACGATGTCGCCGCGTTGGAATGCCATCAGGTTGCGGAGCCGATCCACCTTGTCCCAGAGCTTGACCGTCTCCTGCCGTCCCCTGTCCAGGCCCAGCTCGTGCAGCAGCTCGCCGAGGTCCGACTCGCGGTCTCGGTAGAGGTCGTGCAGGGTGTCGAGAACGGTCTCGTAGATCTGACCGCTTCGCACGTATCTGCTGCCGGCGCCGCGGATGAGATCGAGGCGTTCAGCCCACAGGCCACGCTCCTGCAGCTGGTCGTCGAGCAGTTCGAGCAGGGTGCCTACGCGCTCGGCCTCACCCAGTCGAACCAGCCCCCTGGTGATGGCCAGGAAGGTATCGACCGCGATCTCTCCGTCGACCGCGGCCAGCCACTCCGCCTCGACTGCGTCGATGTCACCGCTGGCGAGGCTGTCTTGTATGCGTGGCGGGATCCTCATGCGGCGGCGGGCGCGCCCGGTCGGGGTCGCGGCTGAGCCGGGGGCGTATGCGGGCCGCACATCGTATCAGCCCGAAATGGGGTTGGGGACCGCCTCCAGGCGCGATCAGACTAGAATGGGCCCTGCCGACGTGGGTGAGGTGGGTCCCGAGAAACCCGATGGAGAGATGACCGAAGAGCGTCAGGCCGTGCCGTCTCCGGGCGAGGGGGAGTCGTTCGGCTCCTGGCTTCGCAGCCAGCGTGAAGTTCGCCAGATCGAGCTGAAGTCGATCACGCAGTCGAGCAAGATCAACATCCGGTATCTGGAGGCGCTCGAGCACGATCGGTTCGACCTGCTGCCGGCGACCATCTTCGTCAGGGGTTTCCTCCGCGAGTACGCGCGGATCGTCGGTCTCGATGCGGACGAGGTGCTCAACTTCTATCTCGCCGCTTCGGCCCGGGACGACCTCGAGGGAGGAATCGAAAACGTGTCGAGTCGGCCCGCGACATGGCCGACCGGACGGACGGTTGCGGTTGGACTGGTCGTCGTGGCGATCCTCCTGTTCCTCGTGTGGCGCTTCTTCGCCAGTGGAGATCCGGACGCGGCCGAGGACATGGAGACGATGGCGCCGCCGATTACCGAAGTAGCGCCTGCGCCGCCGACGCCGGAGCCGCTGCCTGAGCAGGCGCTGCGGGTCACGCTGGAGTTCCGGGCGACGAGCTGGGTTGATGTCCATAGCGACGGCGAGCGCACGGTCAGCGAGTTGCGGGTTCAGGGCGAGTCCCTGACCGTCACCGCCGACGACGAGATCCGGCTCAGACTCCGAAACGTCGACGCGGCGACCATCGAAGTGAATGGCGAGCCGTTCGAGCACGGGGCGGGAGACGACGAGGACATCCTGATTTCGGCTCCCGGGTCCGCCGGCGCGGCTTGACGCAGGCTCCGCTGGGCAAAGCTGGACTTCCTGACTGCGTGGCCGTATCCTGCGGCGTGCCATCCGTGCGCCCGATGACGGACGTGCGGACTGGTACCCGAATGGCGCGGACCGCGCCATTCGGGTACCGGTGCTGCGGGGCGTAGCTCAGCCTGGTAGAGCGCACGGTTCGGGACCGTGAGGCCGGAGGTTCAAATCCTCTCGCCCCGACCATTCCGCCGACAGTAGGCGGCCCTTCGTCAAGTAGACTGTTCGTGATGCGCAGCTCGCTGAAGCTGACACGACCGGGAAGTCTCCCGCTGCTGGTGCTGGCCCTCGTTCTGGCCCTGGCGCCGCTGGTCCTGCTCGCGGACGGACCCGGATCGGAATCGGAAGATACCGGCGCCGCCGAACCGGAGGAGGCGGAAGACCTGGAGCCCGCGGACGCCGATCCCCCCGGCGGGGAGGACGAACCGCCCGGAGAGTCCGGGCCGCAGGTGATCGTCGCCGCCGTGGATTCCGTGATCCAGGTCGTCGTGGCCGAGTTCATCGAAGAGGTGGTGGCGGAGGCTGACCGGGTTCGCGCGGAGGCCCTGATCGTCGAGCTGTCTACGCCGGGCGGCGAGATGCAGGCGATGCGAAAGGTCTTCACGACCTTCCTCGAGGCCGCAACACCGGTCGTCGTCTACGTCTCCCCGAGCGGTTCCCAGGCCGCGTCGGCCGGCTTCTTCATCCTGCTGGGGGCCGATGTCGCCGCGATGGCGCCTGGAACGAACACCGGCGCGGCTCACCCGGTCGCCGGGGGCGGCGAGGACATCCCCGGCGCGATGGGCGAGAAGGTGACCCAGGATGCGGCGGCGACCATCCGTTCCCTGGCGGCCCGTCGCGGCCGGGACGAGAAGCTGGCGGAGTCGGCGGTGCTCGAGAGCAAGTCGTTCACGGCGCAGGAGGCGCTCGACCTGGGCCTGGTCGATCTGGTCGCGCCAAGCCTGCAGTCCCTGCTCGTCGATCTCGACGGCCGCGTCGTCGAGAAGGGAGGGCGGGAGCTGACGCTCTCGACCCGCGAGGCGACGGTACGCCGCATGGAGATGTCGGCCTTCCAGCGTGTGCGGTCGATCATCGCGCACCCGAACGTCGCGATTCTCCTGATGTCGCTGGGGTCGATCGGGTTGATCTTCGAGATCACGCACCCCGGATCGATCTTCCCGGGGGTCGTCGGAGCCCTCTGTCTGATCCTCGGTTTGTGGGCGATGTCCGTCCTGCCGGTCAACTACGCGGGTCTGGCCCTGCTCTTTCTGGCGGTCGTCCTCTGGGTGCTCGAGGTCAAGATTCCCAGTTTCGGCATGCTGACGCTGGGCGGCGCGATCTCCTTCTGTCTCGGTGCGATGATGCTGTTCAGGGACGCCGACCCGGCACTTCGAGCGAGCCTGAACTTGATCATCGCGGTTGGCATCACGATCGCGCTCGTGGCGCTCGCTCTAGCTCGCCTGGCGCTCAAGGCGCAGCGTGGCCGCGTGGCGACCGGGCGGGAGGGTCTGCGGGACGAACTTGCGCTGGTGAGCGCCGCCATCGATGCCGGTTCGCCGGGCAAAGTCCGGCTGCACGGCGAGATCTGGAACGCCGAATCCGACGTCGAGGTCGGGGTTGGCGACCGCGTGAGGGTCCTGCGGGTCGACGGCATGACCCTGCGCGTGGAACCAGCCGGAGACGGCTGAGAAGCGAGTAGTGGGAGTCCGTGGCGAGAGCGGCGCGATGTGGCAGCCGCGGACTGCCGGGCATACAGAAGAAAGGACCTGAATCGGTATGAGTTCTCTTCCCTTTATTGGTTTTCTGGTCGTTCTGGGTCTGTTCCTGCTCACCCGGTGGATCAACATCATGGCCGAGTACGAGCGCGCCGTCGTGTTTCGGCTGGGTCGCATCCTGGAGCGGCCGAAGGGTCCGGGTCTGGTCCTGATCCTGTGGCCCATCGACCGCATGGTGAAGGTGTCGCTGCGCACCGTGGTGCTCGACGTACCGTCGCAGGACATCATCACGCGCGACAACGTGTCCGTGAAGGTCAACGCCGTCGTCTACTTCCGGGTGCTCGAGCCGACCAAGGCGATCGTGGAGGTCGAGAACTTCCTGTTCGCGACCAGCCAGTTGGCCCAGACCACGCTGCGTTCGATCCTGGGCCAGATCGAGCTCGACCAACTGCTGAGCGAGCGCGAGCAGTTGAATGACCGCCTGCAGACGGTGATCGATCAGCAGACCGACCCCTGGGGCATCAAGGTCTCCATGGTGGAGGTGAAACACGTCGATCTGCCGCAGGAAATGCAGCGAGCGATGGCCAAGCAGGCCGAGGCGGAGCGGGAGAAGCGGGCCAAGGTGATCCACGCCAGCGGTGAGCTGCAGGCCTCCGAATCACTTGCCGAGGCGGCGAACACGATCAGCACCAACCCGGTCACGCTGCAACTGCGGTACCTGCAGACCCTCTCGGACATCGCCACCGAGCGGAACTCGACCATTCTCTTCCCGCTGCCGCTTGAACTCTTCAGGGCGTTCTCGGCACTCAAACCGCCCGAAGAGTGAAGGGCGACGCCTACGAGCCGTACGAGGTCGCGGTCAGCAACAGTCAGATCGCTGCCTTCGTAGCTCTGCTGGCGCTGGCCCTGGTGGGAGCGTTCGCCGCCGGCGTGTGGTGGGGCCGGTCGAACGACGTCGACCCCGCCGCGACCGGGGCGGCCGTCACGCCGCCTGAAGCGACGCTTCCGGAGCCGGTCACCAGGCCGGCGGCTCCCGCTGCGGCCGACGCGGACAGTGAGGAAGCGCCGGCCGCGGTCGTGCGCTTCTTCGGCGCCGGCGAAGACGGAGCCGGACCGGTCGAGACCGCTCGCCCGGCTGCGGCCGCTGGGCCTGCCGCCTCTGGCCTGGTCGTTCAGGTCTTCTCCAGCGCGGACGCCCGGCAGGCGGCCTCGGTGGAGCAGAAGCTGCGCGCTGACGGACATCGCGCCTTCCTGTCGCCCCAGACGCTGGACGGCCAGGTGATGCAACGGGTGCGGGTGGGCCCGTTCGAGGACCAGGATTCCGCCGCGGCGGCTGCCGAGCTGCTGACCAAACAGTACGGGCTCGAGACCTGGATCACGCCGAACAACTGACCGGCGAGCCGTCCGATCCGGCCCGGACTGATGGCTCTTTCCCGGACAGACTGGGGCGAGTGGCGGCGTCCCTCTGGTTCCAACTTGGCCTGAGCGTCGTCGGCGGGGTGTGGTGGGCGTTCTGTTTCGACGAGCGCCCCGGGTTGCTGGTTCCGGTCGCGGCGACAGTACCGCTCCTGTTGATCGTGGCGATGGTGCGGAAACCTGGTAGGCGTCTATGGCTTGGCTGGCTTCATGGCACGGTGGCCTGGCTGGTGGCGGTGCCGTGGATTGCGAGCACGCTCACCCTCTATGGCGGTCTGCCGAGTGTCGCGTCCGCCTCGCTCCTGACCCTTCTGGCCTTCTACCTGGGCCTCTATCACGGTCTGTTCTGTTGGCTTGCCGGTCCCGCTCTTGCCCGGCGGGATGTCCTCTCCCTGCTTCTTGTGCCTGCCGTCTGGGTCAGTCTGGAGTGGGTGCGCGGGCTCGGGCCGTCCGGTTTCCCCTGGAACCTGCTCGGTTACGCCTGGGTCGATGTTCCGGGAGCTCTCGATGTCACCCGCTGGGTTGGCAGCCACGGTCTTTCCGGCCTCGTCGTGGCCTTCGGTCTCGCTCTGCTGGGGCTCGCCGACGGAAAGACCCGGCGGTTTGCGGCTGTCGCGGTCGCCGTCGTTGTTGCGCTCCTGGGGGTGGCGCGGTGGACGAACCCCGACTGGCCGCCGCGCGCGGCGGCCCCGTTGGAGGTGCGGCTGCAGCAGCCGAACATCCACATGGAGACGGTCGAGATGCAGCAGGAGTCCGCGGCCGTGCGGCTTACCCGCATTCAGACCAACTACCAGTCGCTCCTCGCTTTCAGCAGGCTGAGCTGTGAGCCCGGCGCCCTTGTCGTCTGGCCGGAGAGCGCGGGCTGGCCTTACGAACTGGAGCGTGACGCCGCGTTCGCCCGAGATGTCGAAGACCTGGTTGCCGGCGGATGCTCACTTCTCTTCAACAGCACCCGCCGGTTCGGATCCGGCGACGAAGAGGGCGCCTACAACTCCGCCTACCTGCTGAACCCGTCGGAGGGCGCCGCCGAGCGCCAGATCTACGACAAGATGCATCTCGTGCCGTTTGGCGAGTACGTACCGTTTGGCCGTCTTCTGCCGCGGTTGCGCCAACTTGCACGGAACACGGGCAGCTACTCACCGGGCAACGAAGTCCGTCTGCTTGATCACGGCGATGTCCGGCTCGGCGTCTCGATCTGCTTCGAAATCGTCTTTCCGGCGCAGGTGGCGGCGCGGGTACGTCGCGGAGCCTCCGTGCTGGTCACGATGACGAACGACTCCTGGTACGGCCGTACCTGGGCGCCTTACCAGCACTTGCGCCCGGCCCGCTTCCGGGCGGCCGAGAACAGCCGGCCCCTGATCCGCGCGGCGATTACGGGCATCTCGGCGGTGATCAACCACCGGGGCGAGACCGAGATGACAGCGCCGATCGATGAGGTCTACGGCCTGGACACACCAGTTTTCCCGCTCGACAGGATGACCCTGTTCACCCGCGCCCCCCTGCTGGTGCCGCTGCTTTGCCTCGCACTGGCGGCCTTTGCCATACTGCGTGGACGGTGACTCGGCTGCCGTGTCGGCGGCTGGAGCCCGGCTTCGCCTCGTTGTGTCCACTTCTTCGTAGACTCCGCAGATGATCGCTGCCGACGCGAACCGCTCGCTAACCGAACTCAGGGCCCGTCTGGACGGTCTGCGGAGGTATCTTTGACCCGGCCGAAGTCCGGGAACAGCTCGCCGCGCTCGATCATGAGATGGAGCAGCCGGGATTCTGGGACGACCCCAGAAAGAGCGCGCCTCTGCTGCGGCGCCGCCGGACGCTGGAACGGCGTCAGAAGACCGTCGACCGGCTGAACGAGGACGGCGACGAGGTCGAGGCCTGGCTCGAACTGCTCGCGGAGAGTGCGGAGGCGGTCGAGGGAGAGGCGGAACTCGGCGAGTTCATCGCGCGGGTTGAGCGGGAGACCGAGGCGCTCGATCTGGAGCTGAAGCTCTCGGGCGAAGACGACGACCGGAGCGCCCTGCTCGCCATCCACCCCGGTGAGGGCGGCACCGACTCCCAGGACTGGGCTGAAATCCTGCTGCGAATGTATCTGCGGTGGGCCGAGCAGAGCGGATTCGACGTCACGCTGCTCGAACGGCTCGACGGCGACGAAGCGGGCCTCAAGAGTGCGACTGTTGCCGTGCGCGGCGACTACGCGTTCGGTCGCCTGCGCGGCGAGAGCGGCGTTCACCGGCTGGTCCGTATCTCGCCGTTCGACGCGGCGAAGAGGCGCCACACCTCCTTTGCGTCGGTCTACGCCTACCCCGAGATCGACGACGACATCGACATCGAGATCGAGGACAAGGACATCCGCATCGACACCTTCCGGTCGTCCGGCGCCGGCGGTCAGCACGTGAACGTGACGGACTCGGCGGTGCGCATCACCCACCATCCCTCCGGGATCGTCGTCAGTTGTCAGAACGAGCGCAGCCAGATCAAGAACCGGGCGATGGCGATGAAGATCCTCAAGGCGCGGCTCTACGACCGGGAACTGCAGAAGCGGCGCGAGGAACAGGCCGAGCGCGAGGGGCAGAAGATGGAGATCGGCTTCGGATCACAGATCCGGAGCTACGTGCTGCACCCGTATCGCATGGTCAAGGACCACCGTACGAAACTCGAGGTCTCGGCTGTCGAGCGCGTCCTCGACGGTGAGATCGACCCGTTCATCGATGCCTGGCTCGGGCAGCAGCTCGAGACCGCGTAGGGCGGGTTCTCCGTGAGTGGCCCGGCGGTCGACTACGTTTCGCCGCTGCCTCCGGTGCGGTCGGGGATCGCCGACTACAGCGTCGACCTGCTGGAGGAACTCGCGCCTCTGTGCGACCTGCGCCTGGTGCGCCTGCCCGGTCAGGAGGTGGCGACCGACGTGCGCCGCCGCTACGAGGTCATCGAACCCGCGGCGCTTGATCCGGCGCGGCGCCTTCCCTTCTACCAGTTGGGCAACAACGTGTACCACGAAGGTGTGCGGCGGCTCGCCCTGGAATCTCCCGGCGTCGTGACCGTTCATGACCTGCGCTTGCATCACCTTCTGGTCGAGGCCACGCTGGCCAGCGGCGATCTGGACGCATACGTGGCGGCCCTCGGCGGTGAGCACGGCTGGGAGGGGGCCGCCGCGGCAATACCCACCCGATGGGGTGCGCACGGCCGGGCGCGGCTGTTCGAGATGCCGGCCCATGGCTCGCTGCTTGTTCGCCAGCGCGGCCTGCTGGTTCACAGCGAGTGGGGCCGGCGTTTTCTCGAGGACGAACTGGAAGAGCGGGCGTCCGGCCATCCACTGCCGGAGATCCGGTGCGTGCCGATGCCGATGCCGGTGCCCGATCCGCCGAGCCGGCGGGCCGCCGCGGCCTGGCGGCAGCAGTTGGGTGTTCCCTCTTCGGCGGTCCTTCTCGGTTCCTTCGGCTTCCAGACGCCGATCAAGCGGACGGACGTGCTGTTGCGGGCGCTGGCGGAACCCGGCATGGCGGACGTGCATGCGGTGGTTGCCGGGGAAGTGGCGCCGCAGCTCGATCTGGCGACACTGATTCGGGACCTGGGAGTCCAGGACCGCGTCACCGTGACCGGCTTTCTCGACGAGGCCACCTTCCCGGTCGCGATTGCCGGTTGCGACCTGTGCCTCAATCTGCGCTATCCCAGCGCGGGAGAGACCTCGGCGTCACTGCTTCGCATTCTGGCTCTCGGACGGCCCGCGGTGGTCTCGGACTACGGCCAGTTCACCGACCTGCCGGACGACGTGGTGGTCAAGGCGCCGCTTGCCGACGAACCAGAAGCGGAGGCGGAGGCGCTCGCCGCACTCCTGGGCCGGCTGCTGGCGACTCCCGACCGGTTGGGGGGAATGGGCGATGCGGCCCGCTCCTTCATCGAGCGCGAGCACCGGCCGGCGAAGGCGGCGAACGCCGTTGCGGAGGCTCTCGCCGAGTGGTCCGGCCCCCCGGAAAACGTGGCTTCCGCACGCCGGCCGCCGCATCCATTGCCGCCCACGTCGTTGACGTGGGGCTGGTTGCCGGGTCGAATCGAAGTCGAAGGCTGTGAACGACCCTGGGCTGAGGGTGAACGGCGCGAGGTGGAGATCGTGGTCACGAACACCGGCTTCGCCACCTGGCTGTCGGGCCGCCGCGCCGACGGCGGCGTCGTGCTCGAACCCCAGCTCCTGAGCGACGGCCGCGATCTGTTCAAGGGCAGGCCGTGGATTCCCCTGCCGCGCGATCTCGCCCCGGGAGAAGCGTGCCGGATCGGCCTGAGGCTCCGCCGGCCGATCGGACCGGCCCGGCTTCGCCTCGAGCCCCACCTGTTCGGCGGCGGCTCGATGATCCACTGCGGCGCCGAGGTCTTCGACCGCGACCTTTGAACTCTCAGCGCGCGGTGAGGAAGTGCGGAATCCCGGGGGATAGTGTCGGCGGCAGTGAGTTGGATCCTCGAAGTCCGGCGCATGCTGGACGAATCGAAACGGCTGCCGGCCGCCGGAGGAAGCGGCACCCAGGTGGTCCTGGTGGTGCCGCTGTACGTCGAGGCGGCCGAACTCTGGACCCTGCTGCGGGAGGAACCGCAGGAGACACCGCCGCTGAGCTTCCCCGCCACGCCCTTCGACGGTGATGACCCGTGGCCGACGGTGGCGCGGCTCGTCAGCGTCGGACTCGGTGTCGAACCGTCACGGGTTCTCCGCCTGGGCGAACTGGACGAATTGGGCGGGTCCGGTGGTTACCGGCTGAGGGCCTGTGTCGTCGCCGTGCCGTCTCCCGAGGGCGACGGCAGCAACGTGGAAGTACCGGCCGTGCGGTTGCCGCTGTCGGCTCTGAGGCACCCGCGGCTGATCGAGGAGCGGACCTTCGACATCGAGGGGAAGAACGTACCGCTTGCCGTGTACCACGTTGGACGTCACCGTCTCTGGGGGCCTCCGCTCGATGTGCTCCTCCGGCTGCTCGAACGCCTGGAAGAGCGCGAATCCGGCCCCGAATTCCCGGTCGGCAGCCTCAACTGAGCGGTGGCGCAGAGCCGCCTGCGGCGGCGCTACAATCGCGCCGAGCCTGACCCACCGATACCTTTCCTGAGGAGGTCGCAAGAGCACCCATGGCCGATATCGCGCGCATCGAACAGCTTCTAGGCAGTGAGGCGGAGAGCCTCCTCGGACACGTCTGCACAGGAATCCCGAAAGAGCTGCTCACGGTGCCGGATCCGGATACCGTGGACCGGGCCTTCGGCCCTTCGGACCGCAACAACCGCACCCTGGCCAGCCTTCAGAGGCTGCTCGGGCACGGACGGCTCACGGGCACCGGTTACGTCTCGATCCTGCCCGTGGACCAGGGGATCGAGCACTCCGGTGCGGCCTCGTTCGCGCCGAACCCGATCTACTTCGATCCGGAGAACATCATCCGGCTGGGAATCGAGGGCGGCTGCAACGGTGTCGCCTCGACCCTGGGCGTGCTGGGCAGCATCGGCCGGCGCTATGCCCACAAGATTCCGTTCATCGTCAAGATCAATCACAACGAGAGCCTGACCCATCCGCACACGTACCACCAGGTCCTGTTCTCGCAGGTGGAGCAGGCCTGGGATCTG
>WTGL01000229.1:0-736 GCA_011523565.1 Acidobacteriota bacterium | reverse complement strand
CGATCGAGGCGGACATCGTCAAGCAGAAGCAGGCGACGAAGAACGGCGGCTACCTGGCGGTTGGTTTCGGCAAGACCCATGACCTGGTGTACAGCGACCTGGTGTCCGATCACCCCGTCGACCTGGTGCGCTGGCAGGTCGCGAACTGCTACATGGGCCGGGTCGGGCTGATCAACTCGGGAGGCTCCTCCGGCGGCGCCGGTGACCTGGCGGCTGCGGTGCGCACGGCAGTCATCAACCGCCGTGCCGGCGGCCAGGGGCTGATCTCCGGCCGCAAGGCGTTCCAGCGGCCGATGGCGGAAGGGGTGGAACTCCTGAACCACATCCAGGACGTCTACCTCTGCGACGACATTACGATCGCGTAGGCGCCGCGCCCAGCAGTGTCGCGATCTCTCCGTGACGCGCCTCCGCGTCCCTTTCTCCTACCTCGATCAAGGCCCGGATGTAGTCCGGCTGAAACATCAGGAGACTGAGCAGGTCCGGGCTCTTCGTGTCGCGGGTGCCGAGACCTCGGGTCATGAAGCGGAACGCCTTCGGCAAACGGGGCTCGAACCGGCTGGCGAGCCGCCCCAGGTCCTCGGAGGGCCGCAGCAGCACCAGGTCGACGAGCCGGAGCGATCCACGTTCCGACTCCGGCAGCCGCGCCAGCAGACCGTTGACGAGTTCCATCCGGTTCGCGTCTTGGTCGAGCTGATCCAGGAACACGGCGTTCAGGAGCACGCCCGCGAACTGGGCC
>WTGL01000137.1:5706-8162 GCA_011523565.1 Acidobacteriota bacterium | reverse complement strand
ACGATCACCGTCAACGGTGTCGTGACCGGCCCGGAGCCGGACGATCCCGAACGCGCCGCGGCCTTCGTCTGGATCGCCAAGGCGGACGGCACGGTCGCGCTCATCGCCCGCGCCGGCGTCGCAGCGTGACTTCGACACATCTCCGTAGAGGAGCACCAATGACGACCCGACGTTCCGCCCTCGCCCTGCTGCTGCTCGTTGTTGCGGCACTGCCTCTTGCCGCGAACGACACCGGCCGCGACTGCCGCGGCCTGGTCGGCCTGACCGACCTCGACCACGCGGTCGAGCCCGGGCTGCGAGTCGCGGCTTCGGAAGGTGTGCCGGCCCACTGTCGCGTGCGCGGCGTCGTCAACCGGGCGATCCGCTTCGAGGTCACGCTTCCCGACGGCTGGAATGGCCGGATGATGTTCAGCACGGTCGGCGGCGCCGCTGGGTTCATCGGCGACACGACGAGCCTGCTCGGCCGCGGTTTCGCGATGGCATCGACCGACACCGGCCACGAGGGCCAGGACCGCGACTACGTGCGGCAGCCCGAGGCCCTGCTCGACTACGCCTACCGCGGCGTGCATCTCGCGACCGCGGCCGCCAAGCGGGTGATCCAGCACTACTACGGCCGGGAGATCGACTACTCCTACGTCAAGGGCTGCTCCAACGGCGGCCGCGCGGCGATGCTCGAGGCGACCCGCTTCCCGGCCGACTACGACGGCGTCCTGGCCGGGGCCCCGGCCTTCCGTTTCCAGGAGTTCGTGCCCTGGATGATCGGCGGGGCGCGTCTGCAGGCGAAGCATCCGCTGACCGCGGAGTCCTTCCAGTTGCTCGGCAAGGCCTCACGCGAAGCCTGCGACGCCCTGGACGGGGTCGAGGACGGCGTGATCGACGATCCGACGAAATGCACTGCCGACGTCTTCCACCTGAACGCGTTGCAATGCCCGCCGGATTCGACGGAGAACTGCCTCACCGCGGGCCAACTCCAGACCGCCCGCTACATGTACGCGGACGTCGTCGACGCGGACGGCAACGTCCTTTCACCGGGGGTGCCGCCGGGCGCCGAGGACGCCGGCGACTGGGCAACCTGGATGCTGCCGACTGCCCGTCGCGGGGCTCCTGACCAGTCCCTGATCGACGGCATGGACGTGCTGCTCGAGGCTCTGATGCGCTTCGAGCCGGACTTCGACGTCGATGCGTTCGACCCGGTCGCCGACCGTGATCTGCTCGCAGCCGCCACCGCGCCCCTCGACGTGCTCACGGCGGACCTCTCGGCGTTCCGGGCCCGCGGCGGCAAGCTGCTGATGTACCAGGGCTGGAACGATTACCCCCTGCGCCCGCAGCGCGCGATCGACTACCTGCACGCGGTGGAGAAGGAGAACGGCGGCGCCGGCGAGGCGGCGGAGTTCTACCGCCTGTTCATGGTGCCCGGGATGATCCACTGCGCCCGCGGCCCCGGCGCCTGGCTCGCCGACTACGTCGATCCGCTGGTGGCCTGGACCGAGAAGGGGATCGCGCCGGAGCGGATCGAGGCGAGTCGTCCGGGCCCGGAACCGGCGTTCACGCGCCCGCTTTGCGCCTGGCCGGAGGCCGCGAAGTACAACGGCGAGGGTGACGTGAATGACGCGGCGAACTGGAGCTGCAAGTAGGGGCGCAGTGCAGAGAGAGAGGAGATTGAGATGAAGAGGCGTCTGTGGGCGATCACCGTTTCGGCCTTCACACTGGCGTTATCCGTGACCGGTTGCGCTCCCGCTCCGGACGCCGCTGAAGAATCGGTCCCACCGCCCAACGTCATCGTCGTCCTCGCCGACGATCTCGGCTACGGCGACATCGGCGCCAACGGATCGACCGTCATCTCGACGCCGCACATCGACGAGCTGGCGGCGAGCGGGGTCCGGCTGACCGATGGGTACGTGTCTGCAGCGGTTTGCAGTCCGATGCGGGCGGGTCTTTTCACGGGCCGCTACCAGAACCGGTTCGGCTACGAGTACAACCCGACCGCGAACTACGAGCGGAACGCCGACGCGGAGTTGGGACTGCCCGTGGACGAGACGACGCTCGGCGACATGATGCGCGCGGCTGGCTACGCGACCGGCCTGGTGGGGAAGTGGCACCTGGGCTTCCGCGAGCAGTACCATCCGCTGAAGCGCGGCTTCGACGAGTTCTTCGGCCATCTGGGCGGCGGCACGAGTTATGTCGACCCCAACGACGCGGACGCCCATAGCTGGCCGCGGAGCCAGCCCGCCACGACCGAACCGAACGCGATACGGCCTGCGCCGGTCGTCGGCGACCGCGGCGACGGTCCGCGCGCGATCCTGGACGGCTACGAGGTCGTGGAAGTCGACGAGTACCTGACCGACGTGTTCGCGGACCGCGCCGTCTCATTCATCGAGCGCCACGCGGGCGAGCCGTTCTTCCTGATGCTGGCGCCGAACGCGCCCCACACGCCGATTCAGGCCACGAGCAAGTAC
>WTGL01000137.1:4588-5696 GCA_011523565.1 Acidobacteriota bacterium | reverse complement strand
GAACACCCTCGTCGTGTTCATCTCCGACAACGGCTGCATCGACTACATGCCGGCGGTCATCTGCACGAACTCGCCGCTCTCCGGCGGCAAGCGCTACCACCTGGACGGCGGCATCCGGGTGCCCTACCTGGTCAAGTGGCCGGCGGGCCTGCCCCGGGGCGAGGTCTACAGCCTGCCCGCGAGCGTCCTCGACCTGTACGCGACGTTTGCCGCGGCGGCCGGGTCGGACGCGGGTACCGAGGACAGCGTGAACCTCCTGCCGTACCTGCGCGGCGAGATCGAGGAGCCGCCGCACGAGTACCTCTACTGGCGGTCCCTGCCCAACGCGGCGGTCCGCTCGGGCAAGTGGAAGCTCTGGCGGGTCGATCTGACCGACCAGGATCCGGCCTCCGTGCTCAGCCGCGGAGGCCGCCTCCTGCCGGAGGAGGACTACCCGCCGGTGTCGGTCCATGGTCAGGTCACCGTGCTGCATGACCTAGAGGCGGATATCGGCGAGCGGGAGAATGTCGCCGACCAGCACCCGGAGGTCGTCGAACGCCTCGAAGCGGCGTTGGCGAACTGGGAAGCGGAACTGGCCGAGCCGATGTGGATCAGCAAGCGCTCGACGCTCGCCGAGCTGCACGGCCAGGCGATCCAGCTCTATTTCTGATTGGCTGATTCGAAGTGAGACTTTGAATCAGCCCGAACAAGAGGACAGACCATGCACGACATCGCGATTCGCAACGGCCGCATCATCGACGGGACGGGCGCCCCGGAGTTCCAGGGCGACATCGCCATCGACGGCGCGGTGATCACGAGCGTCAACGGGGGCGTGGGCAAGGCGCGCCGCGAGATCGACGCCGAAGGCAAGCTGGTCGTCCCGGGCTGGATCGACATCCACACCCATTTCGACGCCCAGGTCTCCTGGGACCCGTACCTGACACCGTCCTGCTGGAACGGGGTCACGACGATCGTCATGGGCAACTGCGGCGTCGGCTTCGCGCCGGTGAAGCCGAAGGACCGCGACTGGCTGCTCGACCTGATGGACGCGGTCGAGGACATCCCGGCGATCGCCATGTCGGCGGGCATGGAGTGGAAGTGGGAGACCTTCCCCGAGTACCTCGACGCG
>WTGL01000137.1:2986-4578 GCA_011523565.1 Acidobacteriota bacterium | reverse complement strand
GTCATGGGGGAGCGCGGCGCGGAGGACATCCAGCCGACGGATGACGAACTGGCCCAGATGGAGAGTCTCGTGCGGGAGAGCATCCGGGCGGGCGCCTTCGGCGTCTCCTCGAATCGGCTGCTGGCGCACCGCACGAAGGAAGGGGAGATGGTCCCGGGGACCTTCGCTCGCTATCCGGAGCTCGAGGCGATCGCCAACGGCATGAGCGAGGCCGGCGGCGGTGTGTTCCAGTTCGTCGGGCCGTTCGAGCGCGAGTGGCTGCTCGGCCTAGGCCGCAAGGACGGGATCACGGTGACCTATCTCTCGGGCGAAGCGGCGCAGGAAGGGTTGACCGCGCTTGAGGAGCGCCGCTACAAGGGGATCCGGGTGTTTCCGCAGATCCGTGGCCGCGGCACGACGGTCCTGATGAACCTGGAGGGCTCGCTTCATCCCTACGTCCTGAACTACGCCTACCGCGAACTGGTCGGCCACCTGCCTATGCCGGAGCGGCTCGAGCGGATGCGCGATCCGGAAGTGCGGGCAAAGATTCTCGCCAGCGACTGGGACATGACGAACGACGCGCGCCGCAACAGTCCCGAAGACGTGGATCACCCGTTCCTGGTCGACGCGACGCCCGGGAGCCTGCTGCCGGGTCTCCTGGAGTTGATGCACTCGCAACCGGAGTCGGTCTACGTGCTCGGCGACCCGCCGAACTACGAGCCGGACCAGGAGGCGAGCGTCGCGGCCCATGCCAGGCGCAAGGGCCTCACGGGGCCGGAGGCGTTCTACGACCTTCTGACCGAAGGCGACGGCAGCACGCTGCTGCTCTTCTACCTGGACGGCTACTCGAAGCGGAACTTCGACTACATGGCGGGTCTGATGCGTCATCCCCTGACCTGCAACGGGTTGAGCGACGCCGGAGCCCATGTCGGTGCCGTCAGCGACGCGCACATGCCGACCTGGAACCTGTCGTTCTGGGGCCGCGACCGTAGCCGCGGCGACCGGATCGAGCTGGAGACGATCGTTCACAAGCAGACCGGCGCCAACGCGGCCCTGTACGGCCTGTCAGATCGCGGCGTCCTGGAACCGGGAAAGCGCGCCGACATCAGCGTGATCGACTTCGACCGCCTGTCGTCCGAGGCCCCCTACCTCGTCTACGACCTGCCCGAGAACGCGAAGCGCTACATGCAGCGCCCGCAGGGCTACGACGCCACGATCTGCGCCGGCGAAGTCGTTCTGGAGAACGACGAGGTCACCGGCGCTCTGCCGGGACGGCTCGTACGCAGCCGACCGGCGTAGCCGCGTCGGTGCGCCGGCCTTCTGGCCGGCATTCCGGAGCTGCGGCTAGGCGGGCCTACGGCTTCTCCAAGTACTTCTCTCCGGCTTCTATGGCGACGGGAAGCCGGTTGCGTGGCGTAGCCAGCGGGCAGGTGGCGAACTCGGTGAAAACACAGGGCGGGTTGTAGGCCCGGTTGAAGTCGAGGGTCGTTGTGCCGTCGGGGCCGGGCAGGGCCGCGGCCAGGTAGCGGCCGGCGGGGTAGGTCGTGTCGCCGGTCGTCGCATCGGCGAAGACGATCATGAACCCGTCGTCGGATCGGTACGCCTCCAGCGAC
>WTGL01000137.1:0-2976 GCA_011523565.1 Acidobacteriota bacterium | reverse complement strand
TTGCCCCTGGACCTGGAACTCCAGGGTGCCGGGGACGGTCGGTTCCCAGCCGAGGCCCTCGACGACGGTCGGCACCCGGATCGTCCGCGGTTCCGGGTAGGGCTCGAAACGGGCCTCGAGGCGCCAGTCCAGTTCGGCGGGATAGGACTCGATGCCGGCGAAGGCCGTGACGGCAGGATGATCGTAGTCGCGCAGCCGCACTCCGAGTCGATCCATCCGCCGGATGACCGTCCAGGCCAGTGAGCCGGACGTGAGTAGGCTGGCCTCCTTCTCCTGGTCGTCGGCGAGGAGCAGTTCGGTGACAGGCGTTTCACCGTGGAACACGTCGGCTCCAGGTGCAGCGCGGAAGGTGACTGTGCCGTTCTCCACCACGAAATCGCCGAGTTCCGACGGCGCCGATCCTTCGGGAGCCACGAGGTCGTTGCCGTCCGCGGCGCCGAAGCTGTTGGTGCCTTCCTTCAGCCAATAGAGGCCCGCCAGATTGAGCCAGCCGTCCGGACCCTTGAGGCGCGCCACCCGATCGGCTCGCCATTCGGCAAGGGCGGTCTCGTATCGGGCAGGTACCGACTCCTCGCCCGTTGCCGGTTGAGCGAAGACGACCGCGGCGACGAACAGCGCCCGGATTCGATGGTCGATCCCTGTCACCGCTTGAGATCCTAGGACGCGGCGCGGAAGGGAGCCCAGAATGTACGGTTCATTGGATGTTCGGCGACGGGGCCGACTGTTAGACTGCCGCTCGTAATTCCTGTATCCAGTTCAGGTCTTCAGCCCGGGAGTTGGAGATTGCGTGACCCACGACCCAGTCGGTGTTGTCGCCCGCGGGCGATCGATGCGGCTGCGCTGTGCGCCGCGCTCTTCCTGTCGCTCGCCGGTTCGCCAGCCGCGGCCGGGCCTCCTGCGACGCCCGCGGCGGCTCCGGCCTTCGACGCCGACGCGCCGCACCGCGTCCTCATCTCTCGTCACTGCCTGGGTTGCCACAACAACCGGCTCAAGACCGCCGGGCTCGAACTGGACGCACTGGTCGAACAGCACGAGAATCTGGACCGCGCTACCTGGGAGAAGGTCGCCCGCAAGCTGCGCGCGCGGCAGATGCCGCCACCGGGACGGCGCCGTCCGGACGAGACTGCATACCGGGAGGCGCTCTCGTCCCTTGAAGGCGAACTCGACCGGATCGCCGCCGAGGCGCCCGACCCGGGCCGCACGGAGACCTTCCGTCGCCTGAACCGCACCGAGTACCACAACGCGGTACGCGATCTGCTCGCGCTGGAAGTCGACGTCGCCTCGCTCCTGCCGGCGGACTCGGCGAGCTTCGGGTTCGACAACGTGACGGTCGGCGACCTGTCGCCGACTCTGCTGGAGCGCTACGTCGGCGCGGCGGAGAAGATCAGCCGGCTGGCGGTCGGCCGCTCGTACGCCGAACCGGTCGGCATCACGTTCCGCACGGAGCCCGACCAGACCCAGGAGAAGCACGTCGAAGGCCTGCCGGTCGGTACTCGCGGCGGCCTGCTCGCGACTTGGAACTTCCCGGCGGACGGTGTCTACGAGTTCTCGATCCGTCTCGCCCGCGACCGGAACGAGCACGTCGAGGGCCTGAGCGAGGCACACGATCTGGAACTCCTGATCGACCGGGAGCACATCGAGACCTTCACCGTCGCGCCGCCGGACCTGATGAGCGACGTGGCGCTGAACTACCAGCCGTCGCAGGACGACGTCGACGATCACCTGGTCGTGCGGGTGCCGGTCACCGCGGGACCGCACGATGTCGGCGTCACCTTCCCGGCGCGGCCCTGGGTGCTGCTCGAGACGGCGCGACAGCCCTACGAGTCGCACTTCAACTACTACCGCCACCCCCGGGTGCAGCCGGCCATCTTCTCCGTCTCGATCGTCGGGCCGTACCTTCCGCTCGGCGCTGGCGACACCCCGAGCCGCCAGCGGATCTTCGTCTGCCAGCCTGGGACGGCCGCCGAGGAAGCCCCCTGCGCGCGGGAGATTCTGGCCAACGTGTTGCGCCGCGCTTACCGCCGGCCGGTGGCAGCCGAGGACGTACGCGGACCGTTCGCGCTCTACGAGCAGGCCAGGGCCGAGAACGGGTTCGAAGCCGGTATCGAGATGGGACTGGCGGCGGTGCTGGTCAGCCCCGAGTTCCTGTTCCGCATCGAACGGGAACCGGCCGGCGTGGAGCCCGGGGCGCCGTACCGGGTCAGCGACCTGGAGCTCGCGTCGCGGCTCGCCTTCTTCCTGTGGAGCAGCATTCCCGACGACGAACTGCTGGAGCTGGCGTCGGCCGGCCGACTGAGAGGGCCGGGTGTGCTCGAGCACCAAGTCGAGCGCATGCTCGCCGATCCGCGGGCGGAGAACCTGGTCACGAACTTCGCCGCCCAGTGGCTCCATCTCCGCAATCTGGACGGAGTCACCCCCGACAAGCGCCTGTTCCCGGACTTCGACGACAACCTGCGGCAGGCCATGCGCCGCGAAACGGAACTGTTCGTCGGCAGCGTCCTGCGGGAGGACCGCAGCGCCCTCGACCTCGTGCGGGCCGACTACACCTTCCTCAACGAGCGGCTGGCCAAGCACTACGGCATTCCCCACGTCTATGGCAGCCGTTTTCGTCGTGTGGAGCTCGGCGACGACACGGTGCGCGGCGGCCTGCTGCGCCACGGCAGCATCCTGACCGTGACGTCGTTCGCCACGCGCACGTCACCGGTGGTGCGGGGCAACTGGGTGCTGGGCAACCTGCTCGGCGTGCCTCCGCCTCCGCCGCCACCCGACGTGCCGGACCTGCCGGAAGCGAAGATCGTTGCCAAGGAACTGCCGATGCGCGAGCGGCTGTCGGCCCATCGCGACAACCCGGCCTGCTCGGGCTGCCACCGGCTGATGGACCCGGTCGGCTTCGCGCTCGAGAACTACGACGCGATCGGCCGCTGGCGGACGGTCGACGCGGGCTTCCCGATCGACGCTTCGGGCGAGCTGTGGGAC
>WTGL01000272.1:6985-8260 GCA_011523565.1 Acidobacteriota bacterium | reverse complement strand
GATCGTTCCCGGACTGGCGCCCATCAACGGCTACCAGTCCTTTCAGCGCATCACCGGCTTCGGTGCCAGCGCGCCGCCTGAGATCGTCAGTGAGATCGAGACGCGCCGCTTCCACGACGCGTCGGTCCGGGAGTACGGGCAGGACCTCTTGACCGGCATCTGTCGCCGTCTGCTCGACGGCGGTGCCCCGGGTCTTCACTTCTACACGCTGAACCTCGAGCGCTCGACGCAGGTCATCCTCGACCGCCTCGGCATCGTGCCGGAGCGCGGCGAGCGGGTGCTGCCGTGGCGGAGCGCATCGGCCGTCCGGCGTCCCAAGGAGGACGTCCGCCCCATCTTCTGGGCCAATCGGCCGAAGAGCTATCTCGCCCGGACCCAGGACTGGGACGAGTTCCCGAACGGGCGCTGGGGCGATGCCGGTTCACCCGCGTTCGGTGATCTCGGCGACCATCATCTGGCGTTTCGTCGGATCAAGGCCGATGTCGCCCGTCAGCGTTGGGGGCGTGAGTTGCGCTCGATCGGCCAGGTGCGGAAGATCTTTGCGGGCTTCTGCCGCGGCGATGTCGACGGGATCCCCTGGTACGACTGGCCGCTGGAGCTGGAGAGCGAACCGCTGCGCAACGCCCTGGTGCGGCTGAACCTGGCGGGGCTGCTCACGATCAACTCGCAGCCGCTGGTGAACGGCGCTCCGTCCGAGGATCCCGCAGTCGGCTGGGGTGGTGCCGGCGGCCGCGTGTACCAGAAGGCGTACCTGGAGTTCTTCGTGGCGCCGGAGAAGGTGCCGCCGCTGCTGGCGGCACTCGACGCCAAGCCGAGCCTGACGTATCACGCCATCGACCGATCCGGAACCGCCTACAGCAACTGCGACACCGTCAACGCCGTGACCTGGGGCGTGTTCCCGGGTGAGGAGATTCGCCAGCCGACGATCGTCGACCCGCGTTCATTCGAGGTCTGGAAGGACGAGGCCTTCGACCTGTGGCTGTCGTCCTGGGCGGCGGTGTACGAAGAAGGCAGCGAGTCGCGGCGCCTGCTCCAGCGCATCCACGACACGTACTTCCTGGTCAACGTGGTCGACAACGACTACGTCGACGGTGACCTGCTCGGCTACCTGCTCGAGTCGGTCGCCGACGCGGACGACCGGCGCCGCGCCGAACTCTAAGGTCGGCCGTTCAGGCCGACGAACCGCCGTCCATGACGATCGTCGCGCCCGTCACGTAGCTTCCCATCTTCGAGGCCAGGAACACGGCGGCGCCGGCGATCTCGTTCGGCTGCGCG
>WTGL01000272.1:4859-6975 GCA_011523565.1 Acidobacteriota bacterium | reverse complement strand
GGCCCAGCCGCGGGTCATGTTGAGCACCGCCGCCTTGGTCAGCGCGTAGGTCAGCTCGTTCGGGCCGGGGCGCAGGCCGGCGATCGAGGCGACGCTGATCACGTTCCCCGAACCCTGTTGCTTCATCAGGCGCGCCGCCTGCTGGATGTGGACGAAGTAGCCCTTCAGATTCACTTCCAGGGTCTTGTCGAAGGCCCACTCGGGCATGTCGATTGCCGGCCCGAAGTAGGGATTCGTCGCCGCGTTGTTGACCAGGATGTCGAGCCGCCCGAACTCGCTCTCGATGCGCTCGAACAGCGCCGCGATCTGTTCCACGTTGCCGGCGTGACAGGCGATCGGAACCGCTTTCCCTCCGTCGGCCTCGATCGACTCGGCGACCTTGTCGAGCCCTTCCTGCTTGCGCGACGCGAGGACCACGGTGGCGCCCTGTTCGGCGAAGCCGCGCGCGATGGCCTCGCCGATGCCGCGGGAGGCGCCGGTGACGAGGGCGATCTGGTCGGTGAGGCTGAAGTCGAGAATGGGCATGGGCTGAAGTCTCCTGTGTGCCATCCATGCGTCACGATGACTGGAGTGGTTCGCCGGTAGCGCGAGCCGCGCCACCTGGGTTCGGGTTCGGCGCGCGAGCATACGCCGAGCGCCGGCGCCGACAACGGTCGCGGGCCGGCTACAGCGCGTCCTTCACGGCTTGTCTGGCGGTTCGTTGAGCGACTTCTTGAACAGGTCGATCTCGCGCTGGACATCACCCGGCTCGTCGATGGACTCTCCGCGCGCGGCCCTCAGGTGGAGTCTCAAGCTGCTTTCGCAACAGGAGGCGACGAACTCGATGAACTCCTTCAGGTCCCCGGCGACCGGCGAACGCCCGGTTCGCTGCCCTCGCTCCAGGATGTCGATGTAGAGGCCCCGGTCCTCTGCGCGGATCATGGCCACCGTATAACCGTGCCGGATGAGAATCAGATTCATCAGCAGGCGGGCCATGCGACCGTTGCCGTCGTCGAAGGGGTGGATCGCGACGAAGCGATAGTGAAGGACCGCCGCCAGCACGATCGGGTGTTCGCCCCTCTGTTCGCCGTCGCGGTACCAGTCCAGCAGGTCGGTCATCTCGGGCTTCACGACTTCGGGCGCCGTGAAGTAGTGGATCTCGCCGGTGGTGGTCAGGACGTTGTTCGGCGCCGTCTTGTAGCTGCCGATCGAGATCCGGCGCTTGACGATGCGACCGTCCGGCACCCGGGCGTCCATCTCGTACGGCTCTCTCAAGAGCACACGGTGCAGATTGCGAATGAAGACCTCGTTCAGGGCCTCCTCGTTCTGCGCCGCCTCTTCGACTGCCTTGACGGCGTCGTCGTGACCCTGGATGTCGAGGTGATCCCGCATCGGCTTGCCGTGAGCGGTGATGCCGTGGAGGATCAGACTCTTCGTCTCGCCCAGCGTCAGCGAGTTCCCTTCGACGGCGTTGGAGTGATAGTTCCACTCCAGACGTAGCTTCTGACCGACCTGCCCGACGACATCAGGCGGCAGCGGCCGGAGCGCGTCGAGTTCCGACTTGAGCTGATCGATCCTGTCGAGGATGTTGGCGGCCACGGTGGATTATCGCCGATCCGAGTCGGCGTCGCCGGTCAGGACGACCGGCACCAGTGGCGATCTGCGCGCCTGATCGATCAGCCGGTCGCGGAGTTCGCGACGGTCCGTTCGATCAGCGATACGAGTTCGTCGGAGAGTTCGCTCGTTCTGGCGAGGATCTTCCCGTGGTCGTCTGCGAGTATGTAGGTCGGGAATCGGTCGACTTCGAGTTGCCATTCCAAGACGCTCTGTTCGCCGACGTGCCAGTTTGTCCAGGGCACTGGCTCCTTGTTGAGAAGCTCGGTTACTACGTCCCAGGTGAAGAACTCGGTAACCGAGTCACGATCGACATCGACGCTGATCGCCAGTAGAGCGAAACGATCGGCCGGCAAGCGGTTGACCAGTTCGCGGAGATCGGGAAGCGCTGCCAGGCAGGGTGCGCACCAGGTAGCCCAGAAGTCGAGTAGCACGACTCGGCCCCGGTAGTCGGCGAGGCTCTCCTCGACGCCGTCGAGCCGGGCGCCGGTCAAATCAGGAAGCGTGCCGCCCACGGTTGCCT
>WTGL01000272.1:0-4849 GCA_011523565.1 Acidobacteriota bacterium | reverse complement strand
TGCTGGATGCGGCGTACCAGGTCAGCCTCTGCGTGGGCAAACGTCCTCTTCGCTGCTCTGATGCGGAAGCCAGGTACAAGAAACTCCTCCTGTTCCACTCCCGCCTTGAGACCGCTGGCCAGCCCGAGCGCGCGCCGCCGGCGGTCTGCGCGGTCCTCCGGTGTCAGCCCGAGGACGTTGGCCGAACGCATCACGCTGACTGCCAGGTAGTAGCGCGCGGCGGCCCGCAGCTTGGGATCCCCACCGTCGGATGCCATCTCCTGGAGGAACGAGTCGGTCGCAGGTGGGTTTGACCGGTTGGGCCCTGCGTACTGATTGAAGCTGCCGATCTCGAACAGCACCTGCCGCCACTCTGCATGGTCGGGAGCGTGCGCCAAAAGGGCTTTCGCACCCGCGGCCACCTGCTGGTCGACGCCTGGCAGGACGGTGGCTGTGCGATCGAAGCTGGTCAGGTTGACGAGGAACGTTGCTGCCTCGATCGCCTTCTCATGGCGACCGCCCTCTCCGAGGATCGCCCGAGCGGCCGCTGCGGAACGGTAGATGTCCGCGGCCTCGGTCTGGTCGATGTAGGCCTGCACGATCTCCCAGTCCGGGCCGGTGTCGCGAGAGGCGGCTGTCCAAAGGTCTTCGGGCTCCCCTTGATCCGGGACAGTGCCGCGTTCGCACGCCCCGACCGAGAAGCACATCGCGAGTGCAGCTAGAGCCGCCCAAGACACGGTCGCCCGATCCTGTGCCTCTGCGCTCCTGGATGCGGTCGCGTCCATGCGCGCCACACCAGCTTCTCTCAGCGGGCCCTTCGGCCCGAAGACAGACGGCCGCAGAACTCAGCCTTCCGAAGCCGTCGCGACGGCCTGCTCGATCAGAGCCAAGAACTCTTCGGACAGCCAGGTGCTACGGGCCAGTAGCCGGCCGTGTGGATCGAGGAGCATGTAGGTGGGGAAGGAGCTGACATCGAGCTTCCGGGTCACATCGCTGAACATGCCAACGTGCCAGTTGGCCCAGGGCATGGCCTCTTTCTCAAGGAAGTCGGTAACGAGCTCGGGCTCTGTGTCAACGCTGATTGCCAGGATCGTGAACTGATCCGCGGGAAGGCTGGCAACCAGTCCACGGAGATCGGGCAACGCCGCAATACAGGGCTGGCACCAGGTGGCCCAGAAGTCGAGTAGCAACACCCGACCCTTGTAGTCGGCCAGGCTTGCCGTGACGCCGTCGAGCCGAGTGCCGGCCAGGTCGGGCAGAGTGCCACCAACTGTCGCGTGCCGGATCATCTCGACGAGTTCCGTCTCGGTCTCGGTGAAGGTCATTGGCGTGGACATGTTGGCCAAGCGGCCCAGGAACGCCTCGTCTTCGACTCCCGCCTTCAGCCCAACCGCCATCTGGAGGGCCCGCTGGCGTCTCGCTTCGCGCTCCTCAGGCGGGAGTGCGGACGCGTTAACTGCCCGCGCCAGGTCCAGGGCGCGGTAGTACCGGACGGAGGCGCGCAACACGGGGTTGTCCGCCGCCTTCGCCATCTCTTCAAGGAAGCCGTTACTTGAGGTCCTGCGGCGGTCGATTTCCTCGAGCAACTGCGGCCACCGCTCGTCGTCGGGTGCTTGTTGAATGAGAGTCCTGGCTGCCGCGTACGTCAGCTGTTCGTTCTTCGGATCCTCGACGGCGTCGGAGTCGAATTGCGCCAGCTTGATCAGAAACTCGGCAGCTTCGATCGTCTTCTCGTGGTCTCCGGCCGCTTCGAGGATGGACGAGGCCGCGGCAATCGCGGGTCCGATGTCAGGACGCTCCGGTAGTTCCGTGATCGGTATGACGTGCCTGTTCTGAGCAACGGCGAGCTTCCGACCATCTTCAAGCCACGCCGCGTGCTCCTCCATGTACTTCTCGATCGCCTCCCAGTCTGGACCGGTTTCCGGAAGAGTCACCTTGGCTTCGTTGTCAGAAGCTGCCGGGGTCGGAACGATGGCGCGGTTGCAGGCGCCAGTCAGTAGTAGCGCCGTTGCGGCCAGAACCGCAGGGATGTCCAAGCGCCCGAATTTGCCGTTGCGTATGGCTTTCGTCACGTTCGATCTGCCTCCGGCCGAGATGAGACTGCTTGGCGGTTCCGGTCGGTCGATCCGATTCCGCCTGGCTACGAAGTCCTTCCGGGAGTTGCCCTGTTCAACCTGGCTCCAATCCGATGCTATTCCTGACGCCGGCGCTAATTCGTTCCGCAGTGAGGCCACGAACTGGCTGCTAGCGTCGCGCGGCGGTGGCTGATCTTCCCTGCTCCGACCTGCGCGTGATCGAAGTCGCCGGCTCGCCTGCCGGGGCCTATGCAGGTCGGTTGCTGGCGGTGTGCGGTGCCGAGGTGCAGCGGCTCGAGCGGCCCGGGGGCGATCCGTGGCGGGCTGTCGGTGAGTGCTGGCGGGGCCTCGGAGCGGAGTATGCGTACCTGAACGTCGGCAAGCGTGCTGCGCGGCTGCGGCCGAGCGAAGACGGTGGGCGGGCTCAGATCCTGGAACTGGTGGAGCGCGGCCGCGTGGACGTCGTGATCGAGAGTGCTGCGCCGGAACCGATCGAGCCGTTGATCGGCGAATCCGACGCGCCGCAGACTGTGCTGTTGAGGATCTCGCCGTTTGGCCTGGACGCGGGGACAGCAGGCGTCTGGGGCGACGACGGTGCACCGCGTTCGAATGGTTTTACCGACGACGCCTGGTCGGGCCACCTCTATCTGAACGGCGCCCCGGACCGGGAGCCCATCGCGCGTCCGGGACTCCATTCGGCCTGCCAGGCGGGTGCCCACGCGGTGATCGGCGGTCTGACCGCCCTGCTGGCGCGTCCCGTGACCGGCCGCGGTCAGACGGTCGATGTGTCCCACGTCGAGGCGCTGGCCGCTCTGCACCAGTACACGACGGTGATGTGGACCCAGGCCGGCTACATCCTCGGCCGGGTCGGCAACTCCCAGGGCGGTCCGTGGCATCCGGTCGGCGTCCACCGCTGCAAGGACGGCTACGTGGCTCTCTCGATGCCGAGCCGGGAGATGCTCCAGCCGTTCCTCGATGCGGCCGGCCTGGCTCACGTCCTGGAGGACCCGCGCTTCGCCGAGGATGCCGACCGCGCGGAACACCGGGAGGAGTTCGACCGGGCGATCGATCCGTGGATGATGGCCCACACGGCCGCCGAGATCATCGAGCTGGGCGAGCGGGTACGGGTGCCGATCGGCCCGGTGATCGACGCGCTGGAGGTGCTGGACGACCCGCACTTCCGGGACCGCGGTTTCTTCTTGCCGATCGACGGCGACAGGGGCCCGCTCGTTCCCCGCGGGCCGTTTCTCCTCGACGGTGCCGCACCGGCGCCCGTACTCGATACCTCGGTCGCTGGAGCGCCGCCGACCCTGGACCGGGTTGCCGGTTGGCGGGCGCGGGAAACCGGCAGGGGCGGAGTGCCGGCGGCTTCCGCGTTGAACAATGGGCCGCTTCATGGCGTCCGCGTGCTCGATCTGACCCGGGTCTGGGCCGGCCCGCTGGCGATGCGGATTCTGGGCGATCTCGGCGCGGACGTGATCAAGATCGAGGCCGCGTGGGCACGAGGGCCAGCGACTCGGTCGGCGAGGCTCGCCAGGCTCACCCACCTGTTTCCGGAGAACGACGCCGGCGCCCGCCCCTTCAACCGCAATGCCGCGTTCAACAAGATGAACCGTAACAAGCGGTCTGTGACCCTCGAGCTGGACGAGCCGGAGGCCCGTCGCATCTTCGAAGCTCTGGTCGAGCACGCGGACGTCGTCTGCGACAACTTCAGCCCCCGGGTCATGCCCAAGCTCGGACTCGACCCGGATCGGCTGCGGGAGATCAACCCGGGCATCATCGCGGTTTCGATGCCAGGTTTCGGCAACTCGGGTCTCTACCGGGACCGGCTTGCCTTCGGTCCGTTGATCGAGTCGACGATGGGGTTGACGTCCGCGCTCGGCTACCGGGACGGCGGTCCCCACCGTTCGGGCATCGCCTGGCCGGATCCGATAACCGCCCTGCACACGGCCGTCGGCACGCTGGCCAAGCTGTACGGCCGTTCGCAGTCGAGCGAGGGCCGGGGCGGCACCGTCGAGACCCCGATGGTGGAGGCGATGGCGACCATGTTCGGCGATCACATCCTGGCGGCGCAGCTTCGCGGGGCCGCCGAGCCCCGGCGCGGCAACCGGCATCCTCGACGGGCTCCCCAGGGTTGCTATCCATGCGTTGGAGAGGAGCGGTGGATCGCGATCAGCGTCGAGAGCGACCGGGAGTGGCGAGCGCTGTGCGAGATCGCGGATCTGCCGGTATCGCTCCGCTCGATGTCGCTGAAGGAGCGGCAGGCCGACGAGGATCGGATCGACGACCTG
The DNA here is from genome assembly GCA_011523565.1 of Acidobacteriota bacterium. Taxonomy (GTDB): domain Bacteria; phylum Acidobacteriota; class Thermoanaerobaculia; order Multivoradales; family Multivoraceae; genus Multivorans. The sequence goes on along the minus strand of WTGL01000272.1, from coordinate 504 downwards.
TTGGCGGTCTGGACCCGCGGTCGCGAGCGCGACGAGCTAGTGGCGCGGCTTTGTCGCGGCGGCGTGACGGCGGCGCCAGTCGCCGACGCTCGCGACCTGGCGGAAGACCGGTTCCTGGAGGCTCGCGGCTTCTGGGCCGAGGTCGACCACCCGGAGGTCGGCCGTCGCCGCTACCCGGGTCTGCCCATCCACCTGAGCGCCACGCCGCCGACCTATCGCCGCGGCGCCCCCTGCCTCGGCGAGCACAACCGGGAGGTGCTGGTCGAGGTCCTGGGCTTCGGAGATGTGCGGGTCGACGAGCTGGAACGCGCCGGGGTCCTTCGCGACACGCCCCCGGACGGCGCAACGGGCCGTGGCATCAGGAAGAGCTAGGACTGCGGTCAGGATTGGCCGCCAGTCGGCTGCTAGGGTGATTCGTCGTCCTCACAGACGACACGCCTTGGCGACCGAACTCCTACGTGCCCACGACCAGCGAGGCGCCAACCGCACCGCAGCCCCTGTGGG
>WTGL01000021.1:8847-42881 GCA_011523565.1 Acidobacteriota bacterium | reverse complement strand
ATGGCCGGTCGCGAAGACCAGCACGGACTCGCCGCGACGGATGGTACCGGAGTCGCTCAGGCGCGAGAGCCCGGCCAGGGCGGCCGCCGTCTCGGGGCCGACCAGAACTCCCTCCTCCGACGCCGCCCGGGCCGCCGTCTCCGCGACCTCGACTTCTTCCACCGCCACGGCCGCGCCACCGCTGTCGCGCAGCGCCCGCAGGATGAGGAAGTCACCGATTGCCCTGGGCACCCGCAGCCCCCACACCTCCGTGTCCGGTTCCGGCCACGGGTCGGCCGCCTCGCCGCCCGCCTCGTGGGCACGCACGATGGGCGCGCATCCAGCCATCTGCACGACCGCGAACCTCGCCGGGGGACCGCTCAGGAGGCCAAGCCTGCGGAGTTCGGCGAACGCCTTCATCATGCCCACGATGCCGGTGCCGCCGCCGGTCGGATAGACGATCCAGTCCGGCAGCCGCCAACCGAACTGCTCGGCGACCTCGAAGCCCATCGTCTTCTTGCCTTCGGCACGGTACGGCTCGCGGAGGGTAGAGAGATCCCAGAAGTCGCCGCCCCGCTCCCGGAGCGCGGCGCCGGCCTCGACCAGCGTCCCGCCGGTCTCGATGACTTCGGCGCCGAAGCGCCGGCAGCGCCGGCGAACCGTTGCCGGCGTGTCCTCGGGCAGAGCCACCCGACAGGGCAGCCCGGCGGCGGCCGCGTAGGCCGCGGCCGCGACGGCAGCGTTGCCGGCGCTCGGAAGCTGGATACCGGGGGCTCCGAGCTCCCGCGCCCGGTTCACCGCCAGCGAGAGCCCTCGGTCCTTGAAGGAACCGGTTGGATTACCGGCCTCGTTCTTCAGGAAGAGGCGCACGCCGGCGGGCGCCAGTCGATGAAGCCGAAGGACCGGTGTTCCGCCCTCGCCGAGATCGACCCGGCTGTGGAAATCGACAACCGGCAACAGCTCGCGGTAGCGCCACAGCGTCCACGGCCGGCCACAGAGCGCACCGGCGATCGTTCGTCCACGGTTCGTGTCGAGTTCGTACTCGACCAGCCAGGGCTTGCCCGCGGGCGACAGAAAGGCCGGCTCGTCAAGCGGCGCCCGGACTCCGGTGGCCGAGCAGACGAGTCCTCTGGCCCAGGTGTTCCCGTTCCCCCGCATCAAACCGATCCCGGCTCGCGAGATTACAGCAGTCACCACACGCGGTGGCTAGGTGAAACACAACATACTGAGAAACAACAACTTACGTCGAAAACGTGCTATTATCGGCTTCTGCCAACGATCAACTTCTTCGCATGAGTCCATGAGCAAACAGATCGGCGGCTTCGAGATCGTCCGCCGCCTTGAAGCCCACGCCGGAGCTGCTTCGTACGTCGGCCGCAACTCGACGGACGGTGCGCTGGCGACGATCGACGTCTGGGCGGCGGAGGTGCCGGACGCGCAGGCTCGCTTTCTCGAACGGGCCACCGGCGCCGCGGCGCTCGAGCACGACCATGTCGCCCGCATTCTCGACTTCGGCATCGACGGAACCACCTCGTGCCGCATCGAGGAGGCCTGCGACGGCGAGACTCTCGAGACGAGGCTCAAGCAGGGCGGCGAACTGCGGAGGAAGACCGCCTTCGCCTGGCTGGCGCAGACCGCGCGCGCACTGGAGTACGCCCATGGGATGGGTGTCGTTCATGGCGACCTGCACCCCGGCATGGTCACGATCCGCCCGGACGGCACGGCGGTGCTGCGAGGCTTCGCCAATCCGCGCACCACGGGCGAGCTCCGCTACCGCGCCCCGGAACTCCTGCGCGGCAACCCTGTCGACGCGCGCACCGACCTCTATGCCTTCGGCGTCCTGCTTCACCGCCTGCTGACCTATCGGCCCGGAAGACACCAGGCCGTTCCGCGCCGGCTCAAGTCCGCGACTTCCGTGTCGCTCAAGGACTTGCCCGCCGACTTTCCGCGCCGGCTGCTCCCCGTCCTCGAGGGTTGCCTTCATGACGATCCAGCGGACCGCCCAGGCGACTTCACGTCCGTTCTCGGCGCGCTCGAAGCCGCGGCCCACGAGCTGACCGCGACCGAGGCTTCCCTGGCCGATGTCGAACTCCGGGGCCGCGTTCCCGGGAAGGACGGAGACTCACCGCCGAGTCTCGAGAAGGTGGCGGCGGCCATCAAGCGGCCGTCGCGTTCGCGTTTCCGACGCCGCTGGTTGACGTTCGCCACCGTGGCTGGAACCGCGCTCTGGCTCGGCGGCACGCTCTGGTGGTCCAAGGGTAGTCCGGCCGTCGCCGGTTCCGACGCTCCGGTCGCCGGGGAAGCGGCAATCACCGAGACTGAACGGCCGGGCACGGCGGTCGCGATGCCCGACCCAGTCCCCTCCGACGACGTGGCTTCTCCAGCGAACGGCACCGCGCCGGCCTACACGGCCCCAAGCCGGCCGACACCTGCCCACTCGGCGAGCGCCGGCACCGGCCGCCTCGCCCTGGCGCCCGCCTGGCACCCGGAGATCACGGTGTCCGTGGCCGGCCGCGAGCCGGTCCTTCTCGACCGCCGGAGAGTGTTCGAAGTCGAAGCCGGCGTCGACCACGTGCTCACCTTCGAACTTGCCACCCGCGACTACCAGATCCGGGAACAGGTGGTGACCCAGGTCCCGTCGGGCCGCCTGCTCGAGACGCCCGTGCCCCTCGTACGACCCGGATTCCTCCGCGTGGCTCCAGCGGAGGAATCGGCACGTCCGGTGTTCGTGCGCATCGGCGACGAGGCGATCGGATGGGCACCGATCGAAGGACTGCAACTGCCAGTCGGCACCCATGTCCTGAGCGTCTTCAAGAACCCGACCTGGCGGCCCGAGGAGCGGATCGATCAACAGATCCGGGTACGTTCCAGGCAGGAGACCACGGTGCAGTTCGACCTCGAATCCGAGCCGCCGGCGTTGATCGTCGACGGCCAGAGGATCGAGTACGCTCCGGTTGATGAGGAGCCCGCGCCGTAACAGCGACGCCGGCGCTGAAGCCACGCCGCTCGATGTCAGCGTGCTGGTACCGGTGCTCAACGAGGAGGCCACCGTCGCCGATCTGGCGGAGCGCGTCCTGGCGAACCTGGACGCGATGGGCGCCCGCTGCGAGCTCCTGTTCATCGACGACGGCTCGACCGACGGCACGTCCGAGGCGGTTCGTCGGGAACACGAGCGCGACTCACGGGTCCGCCTCGTCCGTCTGCGCCGGAACTTCGGCAAGGCGGCGGCGCTCTCGGCTGGAGTGGACCACGCCCGCGGCCGCATTCTCGTGACGATGGACGGCGACCTGCAGGACGACCCGGACGAGATTCCGAGACTCCTGCAGGCCCTCGAAGACGGCCCGCTCGACCTGGTCAGCGGCTGGAAGCGGAACCGCCGCGACCCCCTTCGGCGCCGCATCGCGTCGAGGGTCTTCAACTGGGTCACGCGGACGCTCTCCAATGTGAAGCTGCACGACTTCAACTCCGGCTTCAAGGCGTATCGCCGGGAGGTTCTGGAGCAGGTGGCCGTCTATGGCGAACTCCACCGGTACATTCCGGTCCTCGCCAGCCGGCGCGGCTTCAATGTAGGCGAGATCCCGGTCGCTCACCACCCCCGTCGGGTCGGCCGCAGCCGCTACGGCTGGGATCGGTCCTACAAGGGCCCGGTCGACCTGATCACGGTGCTCTTCATCAGCCGTTTCACCCGCCGGCCGCTGCATCTCTTCGGACCGATCGGCCTGATCAGCTTTGCCCTGGGCTTCGGCGTCTGCGCCTACCTGGCCGGGCTCTGGTTCGCGGGCGAGACCCTCTCCAACCGGCCCCTGCTGCTGCTTGGCGTCCTGCTCATGGTGGTCGGCATACAGATCGTCACCACCGGACTGATCGGCGAACTGATCACCTTCAAGAACTTCCGCCGCCACGACAGCTATTCGGTTCGCGAACGGGTCGGTTGAGGGCGATTTGGCTCTGCGGATCCTCTTCCTCACGCAGACCTACCCCCGCTGGCCGGGCGATATGGCCGGCCCCTTCATCCGCGAACTGGCCCGCGGTCTGGTCCGCCGCGGCGACCGTGTCACAGTGTTGGCGCCTCGCGCGGAGGGTGTCCGCAGGTCCTGGATCGACGATGGCGTCGAGGTCCGCACCTTCGCCTACGCCCCGCGAAGGCTGGAGGTGCTCGGCTATGGGCGCAGTCTGGCGGCGGACGAACGCGTCAGGCTCGGCGCCGGACTGGCGGCGCCACTCTATCTGCGCGCCGCCGCCTCGGCGGTCGGCCGCCATCTCGCCCGCGAAGAGTGCGACCTGCTGCACGCGCACTGGCTGGCGCCGAACGGACTCGTGGCGCTGTGGCCGGGCCTCAGCAATCGGGGCGTCCTGATCGCCGCTGGCCTGCACGGCAGTGATGTCTTTCTGGCGGAGAAGGCCCTGGTTCGTCCGGCGATCCGGCGCGCCCTGAGGCGCTGCGACCTCCTGACCGGCTGTTCGCCGGAACTCGTCGAGCGCGTCGTGAAGCTGGGTTACCGGAACAAGCCCTGCCACGTCATCCCCTACGGTGTCGACGTCGACCTTTTCTGTCCCGCCGCGGAGGCCGCGGACCCGGTCGCCGGCAACGGCTGGCGTGAACGGCTCGGCATCCCCGGCCACGCCACGGTGCTGCTCGGTGTCGGAAGGCTAGCGACCAAGAAGGGCTTCCACGTCCTGGTCGATGTCGTGCCCCGGCTCCTGGCCGAGTTCGACGACCTGCACGCCGTCATCGCGGGCGGCGGCGACCAGATGGCCGCCCTGCGATCCGCCGTAGCGGATTGGGAGCAGGAACCCGGCTCGCGAGTTCACTTTCCGGGACCGGTGGCTCACGACGATTTGCCCGCCCTGTACCGAGGTGCCGACCTCTTCGTGCTACCCGCCGTCCACGACCCGCAGGGCAACGTCGACGGACTGCCCAACGTGATCCTGGAAGCCCTGGCGAGCGGGCTGCCCGTCGTTTCCAGCGCGATCTCGGGTATTCCACTCGCGATCGAGTCCGGCGTCGAAGGGCTGCTCGTCCCGGAACAGGACCGCGACGCTCTCGGCGACGCGATCGCCGAACTCCTGCGCTCTCCGGAGCGCCGCCTCCGGATGGGTGCCAGAGCCCGCGCCAGGGCCGTTTCGCACCTGACCTGGGACCAGGTCGCCGCCGCGTATCGCGACGCCTACCTGCAGGCCCTGTCCAAGCGCCAACGACCATGAGGTCTGAAGGCCAGGAAGTCGCGATCGGCCCGCGAAGCCGAAGGGTCTGGTGGACGGCCCTGATCGCTGCCATGACCCTGCCGACCGTCGCCTCGCTCGCCTACTTCGTCTGGCTGGAGGGTACGGCCTGGGTCGCACCGGTCTACCTCGGCGCCAAGGTCCTGCAATTCGCCGGACCTGTAGCGGCCCTGGGGATCCTGCTGGCGGCCGCGGCTGGACCCTCGCGCACCGGACGTTCCGTGGCCCTCGGGCTGGGCACCGGGATCGCCGGCGCAGCCTTCACCTGGCTCAGCTACGTCGTGCTGTTTCGCGGCGGCGAGATGGCCGCCACCGCGGCCGAGGCGATCACCGTCAAGCTGGCCGATTTCCACCTCGACACCCTGAGCCGCTACATCGTCGCGGCGCTTCTCATCAGCTTCCTCCACTCCTGGCTGGAGGAGGTGTACTGGCGGGCGTTTGTCTATGGGCGGCTACGCCGCCTGACATCTCCCGAATGGTCTCTGCTGGTCGCCGCCGCGGGCTTCGCAGCGCACCATGTCGTCGTCATCGCGGTGTATCTGGGCGACGCGTCGATCCTCGTCCTGGTCGTCATGTCCCTACCCGTCTTCCTGGGCGGCGCCCTGTGGTGCCTGCTCTACCGCTCCACGGGAAACCGCCTCCTGGCCCCCTGGATCAGCCACATATGCCTCGACCTCGCCATCATGGCGGTGGGCTACGACCTGGTCTTCGCCGGCTGAGCCCCCGCGGGCACGCTAGTCGCGCGCCGTCGGCAAGCCCTGTTCGCGGAGCCAGTCGTCGTTGTAGATCGTGCTCAGGTAGCGGGTGCCCGAATCCGGGAAGAGGGTGACAACCCGGGCGCCGGGCTGCAGGCCGGGCAGGATCTCGCGCACGCCCCAGAGCGCGGCGCCGCTCGAGCCGCCTACGAGCATCGCCTCGTCCCGCGCGAGTTCGCGGGCGGCCAGGAACGCCTCCGAATCACTCACCTGGAGCATCCGGTCGAAGACCTCGAACTCCGGGCAGTCGATGATCTCCTCATCGCCCAGTCCTTCGAGGAGGTAGCGCCCGGGAGGGGCCGAGTCGTCGGCCGACCCCGACAGAGCCGCGAAGTGGCGACTGAACACGGAACCTTCGACATCGACCGCAATCACCTCGATCTTCGGATCCCGTTCCTTCAGGTACCGGCCCACTCCGGAGACCGTTCCGCCCGTGCCGATGCCGCCGACGAAGACGTCGATGCGCCCGTCCATCTGACGCCAGATCTCGGGAGCGGTCGTCTCGTAGTGGCACTGGTTGTTCTCCCGGTTGTTGTGCTGATCGGGAAAGAAGGCGCCGGGACAAGCAGCCACCAGGCTCTGCGCCTTGCGGTTGTACGACTCGGGGTGCTCCGGAGGCAGATCGCCGTCCACGAGGACCAGCTCGACACCGAGCGCTCGAAGGCAGTCCAGTTTCTCCCGGCTGGTCTGGCGGCGAACGACCGCCAGGCAGCGAAGGCCCCGGTTCGTCGCCATCATCGCCAATCCCATCGCCGTGTTGCCCGACGACGCCTCGATCACCACGCCGCCCGGCGACAGGGTCCCCGAGGCCAGCGCCCGGTCCACGAGGTACCGCGCCACGCGGTCCTTCACGCTGCCCATCGGGTTGAGGTACTCGAGCTTCGCGAAGACCGCGATTCCGCGATGCGCGGTCTTCACGGAGCGACGCAGACGAACCATGGGCGTGCGACCGATCGCCTCGCTCACATCCTCGTAGACGTCAGCCATCTTCAGCGGTGTCCAGCAGGCGATCGCGGACGAGCTGCATGTCCTCCCAGGCGGCGCGCTTGTACGACGGATCCCGCAGCAGGAACGCTGGATGGTAGGTGACTCGCACCGGAACGCCCCCAACCTCGTGCCAGCGCCCGCGAAGGCGGCCCAGGGAGTCCCGGGTCTGCAGCAGTTGCTGGGCCGCGACCCGGCCCAGAGCGACGACCACCCGGGGCTCGATGAGCTCCACTTGCCGGTCCAGAAACGAGCGGCAGGCCGCGGTCTCGTCGGGCTGCGGATCCCGGTTGTTCGGAGGCCGGCACTTGACCACGTTCGTGATGTAGACGTCCTCGCGCCGCAGATCGATCGCGCGGATGATCCGGTTCAGGAGCTGGCCGGCACGACCCACGAAGGGCAGGCCCTGCCGATCCTCGTTGTAACCGGGTCCCTCGCCGACGAACATCAGGTCCGCATTCGCGTCACCGTCGCCGAACACGACCGTGTTGCGCTGCTCGCACAGCCGGCACGCGGTACAGGACTGGGCCTCGACCGCTACCGCCTGCAGCCGTACCGAGCGGTCGCCGGCTTCCTCCCGGACTCCTTCCGTTGCCGCGTGCAGGCGCCCCGAGCGGTCGTCCGCACCCTCCCGGACTCCTTGCGTGCGGCGTGGCGGATAGGCGTCCTCGAAACCGAGCTCTCGCAGCAGGCCGAGTTCCTGGCCCACGGAGAGTCGAAGTCGCGTCACGAGCTCTCGCCCGGGGCGTCTCCGCCGGCCAGGTCGCCGGCAAACAGCTCCAGCAGCCGGCCGGCCAGTTCGTCCTTCGACTGCTTCGCGAAGCGGACCGGAACGTCACTCCGGCCGAAGACGACCACTTCGTTGTCCACCGACTCGAAGCCGATGTCCGGCCGCGACACGTCGTTGGCGACGATCCAGTGCGCCTGCTTCGCCTTCAGCTTGCCCCGCGCCGAGCTCTCGAGGCGCTCGGTCTCGGCCGCGAAGCCGACTCGCACGGCCTGGGGCGCCACCGTCGCCAGGCCGGCCAGAAGATCGGGGTTCTGCTCCAGCTCGAGAACCAGACGGTCGGCGCCGGACTTCTTGAGCTTCTCGTCCGCGCACCGGAGAGGCCGGTAGTCGGCGACTGCCGCGGCCATCACGATCAGGTCGGCCGACGGCGCCGTCTCCGCGAGCGCCGCCTCCATCTCCACCGCGGACCCGACGTCGATCCGCCGCACGCCGTCGGGGGTTCCCCGGCTGACGGGCCCGGCGACGAGAACGACCTCCGCGCCGCGAAGCGCCGCCTGACGCGCCAGGGCGAAGCCCATGCGGCCGCTCGACCGGTTACCGAGGAAGCGCACCGGGTCGATCGCCTCGAAGGTCGGACCGGCGGTGACGACCACCCGTCTGCCGCCCAGAGGACCCACCGGCGAGGCCGCTCCGCCGTCAGGAAGCGCCAACGCCCGGCAAACGGCGTCCACGATCGTCTCCGGTTCCGCCATGCGCCCCCAGCCCTGTTCGCCCGAAGCCAGCGCGCCCTCTACGGGCCCCACGATCTCCGCGCCGCGGCTCCTCAGCGCCTCGACCTGGGCGCCGACCTGGGGTTTGCGCCACATCGCGTCGTGCATCGCGGGCGCGACCACGACGGGTCCCTCGAACATGAGGGCCGTCGTGCTCAGGAAGTCATCCGCGAGACCGAGGGACAGACGGGCCAGTGTGTTGGCGGTCGCCGGCGCAACGCAGAGCAGATCGGCCCACTGCGCTGCCTCCACATGAAGCTCGGCGCCGTCCACACCACCGTCGCGCGACAGGTAGCTCTGGCCGTAGACCCGTTCGCCGCTCAGCACCTCGAGCGTCAGCGGCGAGACGAAGCTCTCCGCCGCCAGGGTCGGCGCGCAACGGACGGCGATCCCCCGCTCCCGAAGCCTGCGGACGAGGTAAGCGCCCTTGTAGGCGGCGATCCCGCCGCTTATGCCGAGAAGGACCTTGCCCTGGGCAACCCCTGCAGGCGCGTCGGGCACGCCAGGGTCAATGGACTGTGCTTCGCTGCCCGAAGGCATCGTCCCCGGGCTGCGGGTTGCCGTCCCCGGCGCTATCCGGTTCCGAAGACTCGGGCGCCTCGCCGTAGTCCCACTCCACGAGGTCGCGCTCCATCTCGCTCATCGCATGACGGGCGAACTTCGGGCTCTCCTTGGGCATGCGTTCCTGGGCGCCCCGGATCAACTGCTCGGCTCGGCGCGCGGCCAGAAGGACGAAACGGAACTTGCTGTCTACTTTCTCAGGAAAACGGGCCATGTGCATGAAAATCCGCGAGAACGCGGCGTACGCGCTCCCGCATCCGCTCCCTTCGCTGTCGTTTCTCGAGAATGATGGCCGCCAGGGTCTCGCTGGCCACCTCGGCGCGGTCGTTGACAATAACATAGTCATAGTCGCGCACCCGCCCCAGTTCATCGAGCGCACCCTGAAGCCGTTGCCGGATGGCCGGCGCCTCGTCCAGGTCGCGTCCACGCAGCCGCGCCACCAGCGCCTCGGGGCTCGGGGGCATGACGAAGACACTGTGAACGGCCGTACCCAACCGGCCCGCGACGCCGCCGGTGGCCATGACCTGTGCCGCTCCCTGCACGTCGATGTCCAGCAGGACGTCCATTCCCCTCTCGATCCGCGGCAGAACCTCGTCGACCGATGTTCCGTAGCGGTTGCCGTGAACCTCCGCCCACTCCAGGAACCGGTCCTCCGCCACCATGGACTCGAACGTCTCCGGAGCCACGAAGTGGTAGTCGACGCCGTCTACTTCGTTCTCGCGCGAGCGGCGGGTGGTGTGGCTGATCGAGAATTCGACCCCGGCGACGAGCTCCATCGCCCGATGCACGAGCGTCGTCTTGCCGGCGCCGGACGGCGCCGAGAGTATGAACAGCTCTCCTCTCGCCGTGCCCGCAGTCATTCGATGTTCTGCACCTGCTCCCGCAACTGCTCGCAGAGCACCTTACCCTCGACGACTGCCCGCTGCATCGCCAGGTCACGGCACTTCGACCCGACCGTGTTCAACTCGCGCAGGATCTCCTGGGTCAGGAAGTCCAGCCGCCGCCCCACCGCGCCCTCTTCGGCCATCGCCGTCTCAAAGCCGTCCAGGTGGCCGCCGAGCCGTTCCAGTTCCTCCGCCGTGTCGCTGCGCTCGATCAGCAGGGCTACCTCCTCAACCATACGCGCGGGGTCCAGCCCGGCGCCGGACGCGCCTCCCGCCTCGGATCCCTCGAGCAGTTCGCGCATCCGCCGTTCCAATTCGTCCGGGGCTCGATCGACCACTTCCCTGCGGCGCGCGACAAGTGCGTCCACGTTGCGCCGCAGCTCGGAGAGATGACCGCGAAGCGCGGCTTCCAGGACCCGTCCCTCCCGTTCGCGTTCGGCCACCAGAGCCGCCACGGCACGCCGGCTGACCCGCACCGCGAGGGCCCGTTCCTCCGCTCCCATGACCGGCGATACTTGCTCCGGCCGCGAACCGCGCACGGCCGACATCAGTTCGCCGGCGCTGAGCTCCGAGACGACGAGACCCCGGCGCCGCCAGCGACGGGCGGTCCGTTGCAGGGCATCCGCCGTCTCGTCGCAGAGTTCCACGGTCGGGGCGTCGCGAGCGGTCTCGATCTCGACCCCCAGCTCGACCCGGCCGCGGCGGATCCTCGAAGCGACCAGCGCGCGCAGTTCAGGCTCCAGGAGCCGGTACGGTGCCCGCAGTCGTACCGCGAAGTCGAGATAACGGTGGTTGACGGACCGGGCCGTGACGGTCACGCGGCAGGGGCCGCTCTGGTCCGTCGCCTCCCCGATCCCGGTCATGCTCCTCAGGGTCGACCTCCTTCCTCGGATTCCCTGACCGCGCCCAGCTCCTGAAGGAGGCTGCGCGCCGCGCGCTCGCTGGCTCCGGACGCTCCGAGCGCCGGCCTGAGTTCGGCCAGGGCGGCGCGCATGCTGTCGATGCGGGGCCGCTCCGACAGGAGATCCCGCGCCGTCGCCGCCATCCGCGCCGCACCGGCCTCGCCCTGGAGCAACTCCGGAACGACCCGGCGACCGAGAACCAGGTTGACGAGGCTGATGAACGGAAGGTCGACCAACCACCGGCCGAGGAGACCCGTCAGCGGCGACACGCGGTAGACCACGACCATCGGAGTGCCCAGGAGCCCAACCTCAAGGGTCGCGGTACCGGATGCGCAGAGAGCGAGATGAGAGCCGGCCAATGCCGCGAACCGCCCCGAACGCACGATCTCCAGGTCCTGGCGCGCCAGCGGACTCGCCGCAACCAGTCGATCGACAAGGCTGGTAGCCACCGTGGGGGCCAGGATCAGGCGAACGCGCGCAGCGTTGGCGGCCGAACCGTCTTCCCGCGCATCGCGTCCGTCCGACACCAGGGCGGCCGCTGCCCGCAGCATCGGCGGCAGGATCCGCCGCACCTCGCTGTTACGGGACCCCGGCAGCAGCGCCACCCTTACGCGAGCGGGCAGATCCGCCTCCTGCTCCCAGACGGACGCGAACTCCGGCACTTCGTCGACGAGGGGATGGCCGACGTGCTCCACGTCGAGCTCGAGCCCCCGGTACACCTCGACTTCAAAGGGAAAGAGGACCAGCATGCGCTTCACGAGGCGCGCGATCGCCGCCACCCGGCGACGGCGCCACGCCCACACCTGCGGCGAGACGTAGTAGAGCACCGGGACGCCCCGCCGCCGAAGCCGTCGCGCCAGACGCAGGTTGAAGTCCGGAAAGTCGACCAGCACCGCCAACTCCGGCCGGCGTTCCTCGACCGCCCGTAGCAACCGGCGGAAGACCCTCCGAATCCGCGGCAGCTCCCGCAGGACCTCGAAGATGCCCACCACGGCCACTTCGTTGCTGTGCGCGACCGGCTCCAGGCCCGCGGCGGCCATCGCGTCGCCGCCGAGTCCGAAGAACCGGATCGGGCCTCCGTCCCCGGCCAGCCGACCGGCGGCTTCCATCATTCGCGCCGCGTGGTGGTCGCCGGAGGCCTCGCCGGCTGAGATCAGAACGGCCGGGCTGCCCTCGATCAGCGAGCCCGACCTCAGGGAATCGGCGCCGCCGGCGACCATGGGAACGGGTACATCAACCAGGCCAGCACCAGGCCCCCGCCGACCATGCCGACCATCATCTGAAGAAACAGCCGCACCCGGTCCTTGAACCGCCGCCGCCACAGCACGGCAAAGAACAGGCTGACCTGGAGGGCGTAAATCACCATCAGGGCGAAGTGACTCGTCAACATGTTCGTCAGTCCTTCGATCCGCTGGCGATGTCCCAGGCGTCCAGAACCGCCAGGAGGTTGAGAAGACCGGCGGTCAGCATGAAGGCCTTGCCGTACTCGAACGTCGAGGACAGGATGTCACCGCTGTACTCGACCAGGTAGCGAGCCACGAAGTACGGGGCGCCGGCGCCCATCGAACTCAGGGTCGCCAGCCGGCTGAGCGGTTGCTCCGGCACGACGACGTAGAGGTGACCCCGGAGCCAGCAACCGAACAGGAACGAGAAGAGGACCACGCCGAACACGACGGCGGCGCGCCGCGGCTTACGCAGAATCAGGTGACCCGAACCCGGCACCGCCCAGGCCGCGATCGCCACAAGCACGGTCCGGAGAACGACCCGGGGCTCGGCTGGAGGCCCGGCTGAAGGCGAAGTCGTCGTCATCTGTGCGCGGCGGGGGGCGGGGCCCGGGCCTTGCGGAGCCCGGTCTACTCGTCGGAGTTCAGGAGTTCCTTGAGTTCCTTGCCAGGCTTGAAGTAGGGGATCTTCTTGGACGGAACGTCAACCCGGGCGCCGGTCTTCGGGTTGCGCCCAATCCTGGAACCGCGCTCGCGGATGCGAAAACTCCCGAAACCCCGGAGCTCGATCTTGTCGCCGTCCTTCAAGGAGTCGACGATGCTCTCCAACACCGTGCTCACGATGACCTCGGCGTCCTTTTTCGTCAAGTCGGTGCTACGCGCCACTTCCTCGACCAGGTGAGCCTTGGTCATCCCGCGGCGGATGGCTTCAGAGATCTGGATCGCATCTTTCATTTTCGGCTCCTCCCCTTAGCCGACCTTCCTAGTCCTTCTGCGACGAACCCTCCACGGCGGGTGCTTCCTCGCCGTCCCCGGGCTCTTCGGTCTCCTCAGGCGGGTCCACTTCGGCTTCGGCGGCCTCCACCTCCGGGGCCTCCTCAGTTTCCTCGGCTTCCTCGGCCTCGGCGACGACTTCCGGAGCCTCCTCAGCTTCCTCAGCCTCGGCGACCACTTCCAGAGCCGCCTCGGCCTCGGCGACCACTTCCGGAGTCTCCTCAGCTTCCTCAGCCTCGGCGACCACTTCCAGAGCCTCCTCGGCCGCCTCGGCCTCGGCGACCACTTCCGGAGCCTCCTCGGCTTCCTCGGCCTCGGCTGTGACTTCCACGGCTTCCTCGGCCTCCTCAGCGTGCGCAGGCTCCTCGGCCTCGGCCTCAACCGTCTCTTCCGGCTCGTCGGACTCCTCGGCCGCCGTTGCCGCCGCCGTCGCCTCCGCGAGCTTCCGTTCCCGCTCCGCCGTCAGCTCGTCCGCCTCTTCGTCGGTCAACTCGACCACGCCGCGCAGGCTGAGACCTACCTTCTTGTCCTCCTCCTCGATGCGGAGAATGCGGGCGCGGACGAACTCGCCGATCCTGTAGTGATCCTCGAGCTTGCCGCCCGGGATGTCGACCTCGCTGACGTGCGCCAGCCCCTCCAGCCCGTCGTAGACGTCGATGAACAGCCCGAAATCGGTCACGTTGACCACCCGGCCGACGATGTCGTCGCCGACCCGGTTGCCGTCCACGAAGTCCTGCCACTCGTTGGGAAGGAAGTCCTTGATCGACAGGGACACCCGCTGCCCGGTGACATCGATGTTCGTGATCCGTGCCCGAACGGCGTCGCCCTTCGCGAGCACCTCGCTGGGGTGCTTCACGCGCTTCGTCCAGCTCATGTCCGAGACGTGGACGAGGCCGTCGATCTCCTCCGTGATCTCGACGAAGGCGCCGAACTCGGTCAGGTTCCGCACCCGGCCCTCGACGATCGTGCCGACCGGGAAGCGCGCCGCGAGGTCCTCCCACGGGTTCGACTCCACCTGGCGCAGGGACAGGCTGATTCGACGCTGCTGCATGTCGAGCTCCGAGACGATCGCCTCGACCTCCTGGCCGACGCTGACGATCTTGGACGGCGGCACGACTTTCTTCGTCCACGACATCTCGCTGACGTGCACCAGGCCCTCGACACCCTCCTCCAGCTCCACGAAGGCACCGTAGTCGACCAGGCTGACGACCCGGCCGCGGACCCGCGAACCGAGCGGGTACTTCTTGTCGACCAGGGTCCACGGATCCTCGGTGGTCTGCTTGAAGCCGAGCGAAACACGCTCGGTTTCCGGGTCGAAACGAAGCACGACGACCTCCACTTCGTCGCCGACCCCGAAGTGCTCCGACGGATGGTTGACCCGACCCCAGGAAATGTCCGTGATGTGGAGCAGGCCGTCGATGCCGCCCAGGTCGACGAACACGCCGTAGTCCGTGATGTTCTTGACCACGCCCGGCAGCCGAGCCCCTTCCTTCAGCTTGGTCAGGGTTTCGGCCTTCTTCTTCGCGTACTCCTTCTCGAGCACGGCGCGCCGCGACAGCACGATGTTGTTGCGCCGGCGGTCCAGGCTGATCACCTTAAACTCGAGTTCCTCGCCCTTGAACGACTCCAGGTACTTGACCGGCTTGATGTCCACCAGCGAACCCGGCAGGAACGCCCGCAGACCGACGTCGACCGTAAGGCCTCCCTTGATCCGGTCGATCACCCGGCCCGTGATCACCTTGCCCTCCTTGAAGCTGTTCTCGACCTGCGCCCAGATCCGCATGCGCTCAGCCTTGACCTTGGAGAGCATCACATGGCCATCGGCGCCCTCGGTCTGCTCGAGCAGCACTTCCACGTCGTCGCCGACGCTGACCTGGAGTTCGTCGCCCCGGGAGGTGAATTCGTGGATCGGCACCAGGCCTTCGGACTTGTAGCCGACATCAACGACGACGTCGTTCGATGTGATCGCGATCACCTTGCCGGGGACGATCTCTCCCTCGTTGAGATGACGCATGCTGTCGTCGTACATCTCGACGAGCTGCTCATAGGAGAGGTTGTCTGTATCTGGCGCCTGCGCTTCGCCGGGAAGCGCGTCGGGCGTGTGTTCTTCGGTGGGTTCCATGAGTTCCTGTGTTCTCGCTTCGGCTGTGAACCGTGCGGTGGGCGTTTCCAGGTAGGCGGCGCACCGACAATCGGGCCGCAACGCGCTGCCGACAGCAGGCGTCGAGGCCCGAACGGACGCCAAGGGTCAGACGGACAAGTATAGGGACGCGGTCGCAAGCGGTCAACCGGCCGGCGCTCCTCTTGCAGCGCCTGCGTCCTTGGCCTAAACACTCATTCCACGACACTTATGCTCCGCTTTCCGGCCGCTCCGAGGCGCGAGCTCGCAGCCGTTCCAGGGCCCAGGCCGCGTGACTCCGGACGACGGGGTCACAACTTCCCCGCGCCCGTTCGAGCGCCGGGATGTAGACGGCTTCGCCGCGGTTGCCCATCGCCAGCGCGGCGTTGCGCCGCAATCCCGTGCGACCGGGCCGCTTCATCGGACTGCCGCGAAAGCGCGCCCGGTACTCATCCTCCGAGATCGCGAGAAGCGCCACGAGATCCAGCTCCGCGCGATGCGCCGGCAAGGAGAACTCCCCGCTCCGCTCGGCCGCCGCCGGCGGCGCGCGATGCTCGTTCCAGG
This sequence comes from Acidobacteriota bacterium, assembly GCA_011523565.1. Lineage (GTDB taxonomy): Bacteria > Acidobacteriota > Thermoanaerobaculia > Multivoradales > Multivoraceae > Multivorans. Next base: position 27,194 of record WTGL01000021.1, on the reverse strand, counting down.
GACACACCTCCTGGCAGACGTCGCATCCGAAAACCCAGTCCCCCACCAGGGATCGCATCCGCTCCGGCACTTCGCCCCGGTGCTCGATCGTCCAGTAGCTGATGCACTTGCGGGAGTCCAGGACATAGGACGCGGGCAGCGCCCCGGTCGGACAGGCGTCGAGACAGCGCCGGCAGTTGCCGCACAGATCCTCGGCCAGCGGTTCGGACGGTTCGAGCTCCAGGGTCAGGAACAGCTCTCCGAGCAGGAACCACGATCCCGTCCGGTCGAGCAACTGCGTGTTCTTGGCGATCGCGCCAAGGCCCGCCCGCGCCGCCAGGTCCCTCTCGAGCACCGGTCCGGTGTCCACGTAGACCCTGGCACCCGAGCCCGGAAACGCCTCCCGGATGCGACCGGCAAGCGCGCGCAGCCGCCGCTCCATCAACTGGTGGTAGTCATCCCCGCGAGCGTAGCGGGCCACTCGCGGCCACAGGTCACCCCGCGGCTCGGCCTCGCCCTCGAGGGGGTGGTAGTGAAGCGCCACGCACAACACGGATCGCGCACCGTCCAGCACCGAGGCCGGCACCAGACGCCTCCGCGTCCGCCTGCCGAGCCAGGCCATCGAAGCGAACAGGCCCCGCTCCAGCCGGCGAAGGAAGGACGACCCGGCGCCGGCTCGCGGTTCCAGGGACGCCACCCCCGCGCGGTCGAAACCGGATTCGACCGCCCAGCCGATCAACAGTTCGGCGCGGTTCTTCGCCGAGTTCATCCCAGGTCTTCGGGCGGCGAGAGGATCTCGAAACGGGTGGCGTGATCGTCGTTCGGGCCGGCGGGAACATCCTCGAAGCTCTCGACCCGCCATCTCTCGAGCGCTTCGAGATCGACCGCTGTATCGCCCTCGACCTCCGCCAGCACGCGGGTCAGGTAGACGCGGTCGGCGAAACGGAAGGCCGCCTCGAACAGGCCGGCACCGCCGATCACGAAGACCTCCTCCTCGCCCGCCCCGCGGGCCGCCGAAAGCGCCTCTTCGAGCGAACGGCAGGTCGCCGCGCCCGCCGCCTCGAAGTCCGTTCGCGTGCTCAGGACGATGCACTCCCTTCCCGGCAGCGGCCGGCATCCGATCTCCTCCCATGTGCGCCGCCCCATCACGACGTGATGGCCCACGGTCAGCCGCTTGAAGCGCCGCACGTCCGTTTGGAGCCGCCAGGGAAGCTGGCCGTCCAGCCCAATGACGCCGTTCGTCGCCGCCGCCAGGATCACCGAGAGCCGCATCTCAGACCGCGACCGCGGCGCGGATCGGGGGATGCGGGTCGTAGTCCACGAGTTCGAAGTCCTCCAGCCCGAAATCGAAAACGGATCGCACGTCCGGATTCAGCAGCATTCTGGGCAAGGGCCGCGGCTGCCTGGACAACTGTTCGCGCGCCTGCTCCACGTGGTTGCTGTAGAGGTGGGCGTCGCCGAACGTGTGGACGAACTCGCCGGGGGCGAGTTCACAGGCCTGGGCGACCATCATGAGCAGCAGGGCGTACGAGGCGATGTTGAAGGGAACTCCGAGAAAGAGGTCGCCGCTGCGCTGGTAGAGCTGACAGGAGAGGCGTCCGTTCGCGACGTAGAACTGAAACAGCGTGTGGCAGGGCGGCAGGGCCATCGAATCGACGTCGGCGACGTTCCAGGCGCTGACGATCAGCCGCCGCGAGTTCGGCTCGCCCCGGATCTGTTCGGTGACCGCCCTGATCTGATCGATCGACCGTCCGTCCGGCGTCGCCCAGGACCGCCACTGCGAGCCGTAGACGGGCCCCAGGTCGCCCTCCTCGTCGGCCCATTCGTCCCAAATCGTCACCCCGTGTCGGTGCAGAAAAGCGACGTTCGTATCCCCGCGCAGGAACCAGAGCAACTCGACGATGATCGAGCGCAGGTGGAGCCGCTTCGTGGTCAGTGCCGGGAATCCGTCGGCCAGGTCGTAGCGCAACTGCCGGCCGAACACGCTGCGAGTACCGGTACCGGTCCGGTCGTCCCGTACGACGCCGTCATCGAGCACCTCTTGCAGCAGGTCGAGGTACTGGCGCATTCCTGCCTTCGACTCAGCTCGCGGCCCGCGGGAAGCGGCCCTGCCCCGGACGGTCCACGAGCTCCTACCCCGCCGGCGAAATGCGCAGGTTGCGGAAATGGGCCACCGTCGACCCTTCGATCCAGAGGGCGACCTTGCCCCGCGCATCGGCACCGGACTTCAGATCGTTGACGATCAGGGTCGGCTGCGCCGCGCCGTTCACGTACAACCTCGCCGTCTCGCCGGCCACCACGATCTTCACCGCGATCCACTCCGCCGGGCCGATGTCCACGTAGGTCTCGTACCTGCCCGGGGTCTGCTCGCGGAGCCGGAACCATGTCCACTCCGGGTGGGAAATGTACTGGGCGCTGTGGTTGCGCCGGACCTGGTCGTCGGCGCGACCGTTCGTCGGCCGCAAGTAGAAGCAGTCGTAGGTCTCGTCGTCCTCCTGGACCCGGAAGGCGACGCCGACGAACCCTCGCGCTCCTCCCTGCGCCCCTGTCGCGGGCTGGCCGGCGAGCTCCACCTCGATCGTGCCGTCGCCGAACTCGACGTCCTGGACCACCGCGAGGAAGTTCCTCCTTGTGGCCTCGAAGGCCTCAGGTCCGGGCCGTTCGCCGCGGGCGCGCAGCTCCTGCATCAGCTCCCGCCTCTGTGCCCCGACCGAAGCCAGCACCGCCTCGTCGCCGGCCATCCGCAGCGCGGAGCGGCCATCAAGAGTGTCGGCGCGGACATCCGCGTTCACCAGCCGGAAGTCCTCGGCGGCTGGCAGCTCCCGTTGAAACGCGTTCTCCTGGCCCTGGGCCGGCGCGGCGGCCGGAACGAAGAGAAGAGCGAGAATGCACCCGGTACGAACATGGGACATCAGTGTTTCCTCCGCATTGGGCCTTGCCGGCTCGCACCTTAGCAGCCGTCGCCTCCCTCCAGCAGGCGCAGCAGAGCTCGCCTCTGCTCCTCGTCCTCGAGCCGGCGGAACTTCCGGCGCAGTCGCCGGCGCAGGTACGCGCGCTCCCAGCGCGGCCGATGGAGTCCGTAGTAGCGCAACTGGGAGGCGCGGTAGAAGCGCTCCGCCGCGGGCGTCAGTCGCCGTTCGCGATCCGTTCCCGTCACCGCGCCCCGCACATGCCACGCCTGCGCCCCGGCCACCTCGCGCAGCCTGAAGCCGGCCCGGCGGAGTCGAAGGCACAGGTCCGCGTCCTCGAAGTAGAGAAAGAACCTCTCGTCGAATCCGCCGATGGCATAGAAGGCCGCGCGGCGCACAAGCAGGCAGGCTGCCGTGTACCAACCCGCGCCGACACAGGGTTTCAGCAGGCGCGGCAGCCGGCCGTGGTTCCACGCCGCTTCCTCGAACCGGTTGCGGAACCTCTGGACCGCCTCGCCGAGAACGCCCACAGGCGGCGCCCAGACGAACTGCGGCGACCCGTTCGGGTAAGTGAGACAGGGTGCGGCTACAGCGAGCCCGTCATCGGACTCCTGCGCCTCGACCAGACGCCGCAACGACTCTTCGTCGATCCATGCGTCCGGGTTCAGGAACAGCAGATGACGGCCGGCCGACTTCGCGGCGGCCAGATTGCAGGCAGCGCCGAAGCCGAGGTTTCGGCCCGCCTCGACGAGTCGGACCGGCAGGCCCGGGGCACCGGCCGCTTCGAACTCGCGAACCGTCCCCAGCGAACCGTCGCTCGACGCGTTGTCGACCACGACCGCCTCCAGGCCGGACGGGAAATCGGGCTTCGCCGGATCGTCCCGCCGCCACGCCTCGGCGATCGCCTGGAGGCTCTCCAGGCAAAGCCGGAGCCAGTCCCCGGAGTTGTAGTTGACCACCAGGGCGCTGACCGCCGGGGGATCCGATCCGCTCACGGCCCCTTCTCCCGCGCCATGCGCCAGACCGCCTCCACCTGATCGGCGAAGCGCTCAGCGGCACGGTCCCAGGTCAGGGACCGCACACGCTCGGGTCCTTCCCCCCTCGCCAACCGGCGGGCTTCGTCATCCAGCAGCAGCCGCCTTAGACCCTCCGTCAACGCGTCGATCTCAAGCCTGGCGCATCGCAGCGGATACTCGGGCCACAACTCCGCCAGGGCCGGCGCGTCCGAGACGAGCACGGGAGTCCCGGCCGCGAGCGACTCGAGAGGAGGCAGACCGTATCCCTCGTAGTCCGACACGTAGACCGTTCCCCAGGCCCGCGCGTACAGCGGCGGCAGCAGATCGTCGTCCACGTAGCCGAGACGGACCACCCGCTCCTTCCTGTCGCCGGCCCGGATCAGCCGGTCGAGCTCTCCACGACGAGGCAATTGGTTTCGGCCCGCGATGACCAGGCGGAGGTGATCCAGGTTCACGGGCCCGGCATCCGATCCCGAGCCGCCCGGACCCGGCTCGCGCTGGAGGCGGCCCAGAGCACGCAGCACCAGGTCGAGCCGCCGGCGCGGAAGGATCGAGCCCAGAACCAGCAGATACGGCCGCCGAACACCCAGTTCCGCCAGCACCCGGTCCCGCTCCCGCCTTTCCGTACCTCTCGACTCGCGGGCTGCGGCGAAGCGGGGCGACACGCCCAGCGGAACAACGGCGACACGATCCGCCGGCAGGCCGTATCGTTGCCGCAGATCGGCTGCCGTGCGCCTGGTGTCGGTCAGCACCCTGGTCGCCGCCCGCGCGGCGCTGCGCGCAAGGTAGCGCCGCCGCCACAACTCACGGAAGCCGAAGTCCCCCGGCAGGTGCTCGAACGAGAGATCGTGAATCGTCACGAGGGATGGCCGACCCGGGGTGCGCGGCAGGCTGTAGCCCGGCGAGAAGAGAACGTCCAGTTGCTCGTTCCGCAGCAGTCTGGGCAACCGGAACTGCTCCCAGAGAATCGGATGGGCACCCGGCCGGCAGTCGAAGATCGGCTCCACGGGGCAGTCCCCGGCGGCCGGCTCGCTCCACAGCGGGTGTTCGAAACGACAGCCCTTGAAGAACAGCCGCAACTTCCACCCTTCCGCCCGAGGTGTTCGACAAAGCGCTGTCAGGAGTTCCTCGGTGTAGCGGCCGACCCCGGTCGGTTCCCCCTCCATCTCATAGGCGACGACGCCGATCGACCGCGGCCCTACTGCGGTCTCGTTCATCAGCCCGCGCCCACCATCCCGCCGTAGATCTCGATCACTTCCTTCGCCGCCGTCCGCCAGGAGAACCCGGCTGCGCGAACGAAACCGGCCCGCCGATAGTGGCGCCGCAGGGCCGCGTCGCCGAGCAGCGCTTCCAGGCCGCGGCGAATCGCCGCCACGTTGGTCGGATCGACGCACAGTGCGGCGTCTCCGCCAACCTCGGCGAGCGAAGACGTGTTCGATGTCAGCACGGGCGTGCCGCAGGCCATCGCCTCCACCACCGGCAGGCCGAACCCCTCGACCAGGGACGGATATGCCACCACCGAGGCAACGTTGTACAGGGCGATCAGGTCCTCCTCCTCGACAGCACCCAGGCGCCGCACGAAACCCGGCCAGGCGCCGCCGAACGCGGCATCCTCCTTCCAACCGCTGCCGCCCACGAGCACCAGGGGCGTACTCTCCCGCAGCTTCTGGTCGAGCCCGGCGTAGGCCTCGACCAGACGGGCGATGTTCTTGCGCGGCTCGAGCGAGCCGACCGAGAGCACGAACCGACCCTCGAGCCCGAAGCGTGTCGCCAGACATTCCCGGGCGGCTGCCAACTCCGAGCCCTCGAAGGCCACGAAGACCGGCGACGCCGCTTCGTAGACAACCCGCAGCCGATCCTCAGGCAGCACGAACCACTGGCGCACTTCCTTCGCGGTCGCTTCCGAAACGGCCAGAATCGTGGCCTGCCGCGAGACCGCCCGCAGAGTGCCGAGCAGGCACTGATTCCGGTTGTCCGGTACGTGGAACTCAGGGTGGGTCAGGAATGTCAGATCGTGGATCGTGAAGACGACCGGGCCGTCGAAGCAGGCAGGATCCGAAAACGACGGGATGTGGAAGACGTCGAGGTCGCGCCGGCGCGGCCAGCGACCGGGTCCCTTCCGTACGTTTCCCGGGAGTTCATCCAGCAGGGCCCTCCAGGCGGCCGAGTCCGCCTCCGCGCCCAGGGAGTAGAGATGGAGAGCCGGCGTGCCGTCGCGCTCCTCCGCCTCCTCGGCGAGCGCCTGCAGAAGACTGACCGAGTAGCGGGCCACGCCGTCCCGGGGGCCGAAGATCTTGCTCACGTCGAAACCGACGCGCATGCCTGTCAGCCCCGCCTCGAAGCCCGCGCTTCCGTTCTCGTCTCGGCCCGAATGCCCAGGGCTACGGACCGCAGCTTCGGGGCAGCGCCGGCCATCAGGCAACCCTCGCCCTCGAGTTGCTCGATCAGCGGAAGGATGTCGGCGTGCAGCGGATCGATCCTCACGGCCTGCTTCGTTCGGACCCAGACGCCAAGGCGCAGCCGTTCATAGCGCTCGCTGCCGATTGCCCGGCGCAGGACCGCCCGCAACGGCCGGGCCGCGGCTGATCGGGTGCCACGTCCAAGCAGGACGACCAGGGGCCGAAGCAACTCCAGGAGCCGGGTCACCCGCCGCATGCCCCGCCAGCGTACATCACCCTCCCGCGGTGCCTTCCGGCGCGGCAGCCGCGCGCTCCCGGTAGATGCCGATCACCTGGTCCGCCGTCTTCTCCCACGAGAACCCGGCGGCGCGCCGAAAGCCCGCTTCGCGGCACCGGCGGCGCAGCGACGGATCGCCGAGCAAGGCCTCCAGACCGCCGCGAATCGCATCGACGTCGAGCGGGTCGACGCACACCGCGGCGTCGCCCGCCACCTCGGCCAGGGAGGAGGCGTTCGATGTCAACACCGGCGTACCACACGCCATCGCCTCCACGACGGGCAGGCCGAATCCCTCGACCAGGGACGGATAAGCAACGACCGACGCCGCGTTGTACAGAGCCACGAGATCCGCCTCGTCGACCCGGCCGAGACGCCGCACGAAGTCGGGCCACTCCCCGGCGAAGACGGCCTCCGGCTTCCAGCCCCCGTCACCCACCAGCACCAGAGGCGTGTTGCGCCGCCGATCCGGGTCGAGGCCGGCGTACGCCTCGATCAGCCGGGCAACGTTCTTGCGCGGCTCGAGCGTGCCGACCGTCAGCACGAACGGACCGTTCAGCCCGAAGCGACTGGTGAGTCGCTGCTCCGCTCCAGCCAGCTCTCCGCCCTCCAGTACGACGAACACCGGCGACGCTGCCGGATAGACCACCCGCATCCGCTCGGGCGGCACGTGGAACCAGCGACGTACCTCGGCCGCCGTCGCCTGCGAATCGACCGCCAGCGTCGCGTCCCGCCAGATGGCGCGCAGGGTCGATCGCAGGCAATGGGCGCGATTGACTGAACGGTGGTGCTCGGGGTGGGTAAGGAACGTCAGATCGTGGACCGTGAACAGGACCGGACCGTCGAAGAAACCGGTGTCGGTGAACGACGTCGTGTGGAAGAGGTCGAGCTCGTCCTGATCGGGGTGACGACCGGGATGAGGGATCGCGCTCGCCGGCAGATGGCCCAGAGCCCGATCCCAGTCGCGCGGTCCGGTCTCGACGTCGCCGGCGTAGAGATGCAGCGAGAACTCGCCGCCCTGCTCCGCCCGAGTCGCCAGCACCTCCAGCAGGCTCGACGTGTAGCTGGCTATGCCGTCGCGCGGCCCGAAGACCTTGGCGACATCGAAGCCGATGCGCATGGCCCTACGTCGCTCGTGGAACCCTGAAACCGCTGTCGGCCACCTGGTCGGACCAGCCTTCGGCGCGTATGTCGAGCGTCAGACGGCGCAACTGGTCCGCCGTCCCTTCGGTCAACCGGCCGCTCCGGTCCAGCTTGTCAATGAGCGGCAGCACCTCCGCCGGATACAACTCGAAGAACAGCGCCTCCTCGACCTCAGCGGCCCGGTCCGACATCTCGTCGATCCGGTCCTGCAGCGCGCCGCACAACGTCGCAACCCGGGTCACCTCGAGACGCAGGGAGTGAATCCGCTGCCGCACCCGCACCAGGACGAACGTCGCACCGGCCACCGCACCGGCAGCGAGAAGCACCAGAAGAGCGCCGTACGGCCACACAGCGCCGGCAGACTACCAGTCGAGAGTTGCCTCCAGAGCGACCACCTCGTCGTACAGCTCGGCGCGCCGCCGGCGCAACCGCTTCACCGCTCCGGTGCGCAGACCCACGGTCCACAGCGCTTTCAGACCGTGACCCAGCTCCGCAATCAGGCGGTGGTAGCGCAGGCCGAGCAGGGCCGAAAGGGCGCAGAGCCCGAGCATCCCGGCAACGCGCACCCACAGGGCCTCGGGGATCCAGTCGAATCCCGGCAGCGGCTCCGTCCAGGCGATACTGACCGCGACGCTCGCCACGATCCACGCCGCCGGCAGAATGACGAGACCCAACGCCATCTTGAGTCCCGCCTGCTCCTTTCTGGTCTTCGAGAACTTCTTCGCCCCGAACACGACGAGCAACGCGGCCGGCAGGTTGATCAGGTTGCCGACCAGGACCAGCGTCGGCAGGAGGAGCAGCATGACCAGCGCCTCGGCGCCGACAAGAAGCAGGCGTAGCGCCGTCCGCATCACGGGTACACCGTCCAGTTCCCGATCGTTCAGGCCCAGCAGTCGCAGCGCTTCGTCATAGCGCGTCACCCTGACGATGAGCCGCTTCGTCCCTTCCGGATCGTTCGTCCTCTGGCTGCGGTAGCCGGCCCAGACGCGCGCGAACCCCTGATCCCGTTCCTGCATCGGAGCCCGCCGCAGGCGTTCTCCCTCCCGTGCCGCGCCCTCAGCCCGCACCAGCGACCGCACCCGTTCCATCGCCCGGTGAATGCCCCAGCTCTCCGTCGGGTGGGTGACCTCGATCAGTTGCTGTTCGATCATCCCCGTCAGCCGGGGAACGAACGTGTCCCCGCCCGCTTCGCCGGCCTTCGACTCCGGCGTATCGCTGCCGCAAAGGCGGGGATCCGCCCCCACCTCAACGGGCGGGTGAAACGCCACCAGCGCCCGCGATCGAAACGCGTGCTTGCGTTCGTAGTGCAGCCCAACCGGCACCAGCGCGGGGTCGCCGCCACCCTGGCGCGCCAGTTGGAACAGGCGCGCTGCTCCGGCCCGCAACTCGAGCAGGTTCGGCTCGTCGTGCGTCGCTCCCTCCGGGAAAATGGCGACGAAGGACTCGCCGGTCGCGGCCGCCAGAGCGGCGAGACTCCGGTGGTTCGCGGCGCGGCGCTCCCGGTCGCTCGCGGGGGCGCCGGCCTCACCGCGGTCCCGGGCCCGGTAGAGCGGCACCGCCCCGACCGCGCGCAGCAGCCAGCCGATCAGCGGCAGGCGGAACAGACCGTGACGAGCCCCGAACGTGACCGGCCGCGGACAGAAACCGAGGATCAGGATGCCGTCGGCCAGACCGTTCGGATGCCACGCGACGAGCAGCCCGCCTCCCTCGCGCGGCACGTTCTCACGCCCCACCACCTCGACGCTGCGAAAGAACAGCCTCGCCAGCGCCCGCAGAAAGAGCGTCAGGCAACGCTTCCTGTACCCGGGTGGCGCGTTCCGCGCCACCCGTGAACCATCCGTACGGCCGTCATCGGCCGTACGGATGGCACCCAGTGGGTCGACGCGATTGATCGACACGATTCCTGGACACGATTCTACGCCACTGGGGACTGCCCTCACCGTCCGACCGGTCGGACGCTTGACAGAGTCAACCTCCGCTCCTACGGTGTATCCAGCGTTCAGTGAAAGGAGGCACCATGACTCCGCCGGGCCATCTCCCGCCCCCGGCCATCCCGAGGCTGACCGCCCGGGAAGACAAGCCGGGGGCCGCCAAGTCCGCAGCCTGAGTGGACGAACGACATCCGGCCGCTCGACCGTCGCCTGAAGAGCCCGAGCGTCCGCCGGATCGCTGATCCGGTCCGACCGCGCCGAGGCCAACGAGAGCGAGGCGAGGCCCAGCGGGCGCCGAACGCCCACCGCGAAAACGCATCCACTCAGGCCGGGGACAATCCGAGAGCGCAGGCTCATGCCTGCGCTCTCTCGCGTTCAAGGCGCCCCTCACACTCACCCGATCCAGGTTCTGGCGCGGTTTCGCGTCTTAGTCCATGTGATCGCCTACATGAGTTCCGCGACGCCCTGGGGCATCGAAGCGCGAGAGGTCCAGGTGGAGGTCGGGGCCGACTTCGGTCTGCCCGCGATGCAGTTGATCGGGCTCCCGGATACCGCCGTTCGCGAAAGCCGCGATCGGGTCCGGTCGGCAATCCGCAACAGCGGATACGACCTGAAGAACCGCAATGTGGTCATCAACCTAGCCCCCGCCGACCTGAAGAAGGAAGGCAACCAGCTCGATCTGCCGATCGCCCTGGGTCTGCTGACCGCTCATCGGGAACTGACGCCCGACTCGCTGGAGGGGCGAATGGCCTGCGGCGAACTCGGCCTCGACGGCGAAGTACGTCCGATCCGGGGCGCCCTGCAGGTCGCTGAGCTGGCCTGCCGGCACGGAATCCGCGAACTCCTGCTTCCGGCGGCGAACAGCCGGCAGGCCGCGGCGCTGTCCGGTACGCCGGTCGTGCCGATCACTCATCTGCGGGATGCGATCCAGCACCTGAGCGGAGACCTGACCATCGGTCCGGCGACTCCCCTCCCCCGCGGCGACACCGAGGCCGCGGTCCCGGACTTCTCCGACGTGCGCGGCCAGGAAACCGCCAAGCGGGCGCTCGAGATCGCGGCGGCGGGCGGACACAACGTGCTCTTCGTCGGGCCGCCGGGAACTGGCAAGACGATGCTCGCCCGCCGGCTGCCCGGCATTCTGCCGCCGCTCACCGAATCCGAGGCGATCACGGTAACCAAGATCCACTCTCTGGCTCGCGCCGCCCGCATGAACGGTCTGCTGTGGGCACGCCCGTTCCGCAGCCCCCATGCCGGAGTCTCCTCATCCGGGCTGATCGGAGGCGGTTCCATGCCGAGACCCGGAGAGATCAGCCTCGCCCACGGGGGCGTGCTGTTCCTCGATGAACTGCCCGAGTTCCGTCGCGACGCGCTCGAGGCGCTGCGCCAGCCGCTCGAAGATGGCACCGTAACGGTGGTCAGAGCGCAGGCGCGGCTCACCTTCCCGGCCCGCTTCACCCTGGTCGCCGCTTCCAACCCGTGCCGCTGCGGCCATCTGGGAGACCCGCGCGCGGAATGCGTGTGCACGACCCGCGACGTCGACGGCTACCGCCGGAAGCTCTCCGGGCCCCTGCTCGATCGCATCGATCTCCACATCGAAATGCCGGTACCGAGTCTCGACGAGTTGAAGGGGCCGGCATCCGAGACCTCGGCCTCGATCGCCGAAAGGGTGTCCGCAGCGCGCGGCACCCAGGCCTCCAGGTTCTCCGCGGACCATCCGACACCCCTGAACAGCGCGATGACGCGACGGCATCTCGATCGGCATTGCCGACCCACGAGCGCCGCGCAGAGCCTCATCGACGCCGCGTTCGAGCGCCTGGCGATGTCCGCACGGGCTCTGACCCGGGCGCTCAAGGTGGCTCGCACCATCGCCGACCTCGACAGGTCCCCCAAGGTCGACGTCACGCACGTCGCGGAAGCGATCCAGTACCGGCCTCTGGATCGCACCGGACCGTGACGTCGAAGCGGAAGGCGGCCGGGCGGGGATTCCCCTCAGCCCCGTCCGGCCGCCCCCCTGACCGGGGTTCCCATCTCCTGCTAGAGTGCCTTCGCCGACCCGGTCCAGGCTGCCGCCCTCAGCCGGTCCGTGTTCTTGACATGGGTCCGCCCAAGGCGGATAATATTCGGGCACATCTATAGGTACGGCTGCGGCATCCGACCCTCGCTGCCACCCCGCCCCGGACAGGCTCTCCCAGCATGCGATCAAGGCTCCACACCATCGTCTTCGTGCCGCACTCCCAGAAGCGGACGCGGCAGTTCCGCGTCAGCAGCCGCTGGTTGACCGCGCTCGCAGCCGCCGCCGTCCTCGTGCTGGGGTTCGTCGGCTGGGCCACCGTCGCCCAGATGCGCTCGGCGGCGGAACTGCGCGACCTCGCCCGGATCGAGAGCGAGAACGAGGAACTGCGCCGGGCCAACGACTCGTTCGAAGCCAGCATCTCGCGCCTGCAGCAGGCCCTGACGGACGCCGAGGACCGCACGCGCGAACTCTCGATCGTCGCCGGCCTCGAGCAGATGGTCGGCGCCGAGCCGGAGAACCGTCCGTCCGAAACCGGCGCAGGCGGCAGCTACCCGAGCCCCGCGGCTCCCAACCGCTACGACCTGTCCCTGCTTGAAGCCCGAGCCTCCCGGCTCGACGGTCAGCTGGACGAGGTGAACGGTGCCGTCGAGAATCGGCTGCTCCTGCTCCGCTCCACGCCCATGATCTCGCCGGTCCGGGGCGTGATCAACAGTGGTTTCGGCTTCCGCCGCGATCCGATCACCGGGCAGCGCGCCCATCACGACGGCATCGACATCTCGGCCGACCGCGGCCAGGAAGTCGTCGCCACCGCCGACGGCATCGTGGTTCGCGCGGAGCGGGCGGGCAACCTGGGCCGCGCGGTCTACGTGGTCCACCGCTTCGGCTACGAGACCCGTTTCGGTCACCTGTCGGAGATCCTGGTCGAAGAGGGCCAGGAGGTCCGCCGCGGGGAGACGTTAGGCCGGGTCGGCAACTCCGGACGCGCGACCGGCTACCACCTGCACTATGAAGTCCGGCTCGCCGGCGACAACCGCGACCCGTTCGAGTTCATGCGAGACCAGAGCTAGCGGTAGCGACGCCGGACGCAGCGCGGCCCTGACACCCAGGAACCCGTCGATCGGCGATCCGGCCGGCCGCGGCGTCGCTTCTCCCCGGAACGAGTCGATGATCTCCAAGACGATCACCAGGATCTTCGGCAGCAAGCATGACCGCGATCTGAAGCGGCTCCAACCGCTCGCCGAGTCGATCAACGCGCTCGAGCCGGAGATGGAGTCGCTCACGGACGATCAGTTGCGGGCCCGCACCGGCGAGGCCCGAACCCGGCTCGACCAGGGAGCCGATCTGGAGGATCTGCTGGTTCCCGCTTTCGCCACGGTCCGCGAGGCTTCGCGGCGCACGCTGGGGATGCGGCACTACGACGTCCAGTTGCTGGGCGGCGTCGTCCTCCACCAGGGGAAGATCGCCGAGATGAAGACCGGCGAGGGCAAGACTCTCGTCGCCACCTTGCCCGTCTACCTCAACGCTCTCGCCGGCAACGGCGTCCATGTCGTCACGGTGAACGACTACCTGGCGCGGCGCGACGCCGAGTGGATGGGCCAGATCTACCGGTTCCTCGGTCTCGACGTCGGCGTCATCCAGCATGGCCTGACCGACCAGGAGCGCCAGCAGGCCTACGGCGCGGACATCACCTACGGCACGAACAACGAACTTGGCTTCGACTACCTGCGCGACAACATGAAGTTCACGCTGGAGTCCATGGTCCAGCGGGGCCACCACTACGCGATCGTCGACGAGGTCGATTCGATCCTCATCGACGAGGCGAGAACGCCCCTGATCATCTCGGGCCCGTCGGAGCAGTCCACCGAGAAGTACGCGAGAACCAGACCCTGGCGACGATCACGTTCCAGAACTACTTCCGCATGTACGAGAAGCTGGCCGGCATGACCGGAACGGCGGACACCGAAGCCGGCGAATTCAGTCAGATCTACGACCTCGACGTGGTCGTCGTGCCGACCAACGAACCGATGATCCGCGACGACCGCTCCGATCTCGTGTACCGCACGGCGCCCGAGAAGTGGAATGCCGTCGTCGAGGAGATCCAGGACTGCCAGGAGCACGGCCAACCGGTGCTGGTCGGCACCGTCTCGATCGAGAACAGCGAGATGCTGTCGCGCCTGCTCAAGAAGAACCGGGTGCAGCACGTCGTCCTGAACGCGAAGTACCACGAGCGCGAGGCGGCGATCGTGGCGCAGGCGGGCCGTCGCGGCGCCGTGACGATCGCCACGAACATGGCCGGCCGCGGCACGGACATCGTCCTCGGCGGTAATCCCGAGCAACTGGCCCGCGCCGAGGTCGACGAGGGCAAGGATCCGGACGGCTTCGCCGCGGCACTCGCGCGCTACCGGGAGTTGTGCGCGGCGGAACGGGAGGAAGTCGTCGCGGCCGGCGGCGTGCACATCCTTGGCACCGAACGGCACGAGTCGCGTCGCATCGACAACCAGCTTCGCGGACGTTCGGGCCGCCAGGGCGATCCCGGCTCCTCGCGCTTCTACCTGTCGCTCCAGGACGACCTGATGCGGATCTTCGCGTCCGACCGGGTCCAGGCGTTGATGAAGCGGCTCGGCATGGAGGAGGGGGTGCCGATCGAGGCGCCGATGGTGAACCGGGCAATCGAGCGGGCCCAGACCCAGGTCGAGGGCAGGAACTTCGAGATCCGCAAGAACCTCCTCGAGTACGACGACGTGATGAACAAGCAGCGCGAGGCCATCTACGAGTTGCGCCGCGACATCCTCCTGGGCCGCGAGGGGCGCGACTACGTGATGAAGATCGCCCGCGACGTCGTCGACTACCTGATCGAGCGGCACTGCCCCGCCAAGCTGGACCCGCGCGACTGGAAGATCGACGAGATGCGATCCGAGATCCGGGCCTTCTTCAATCTCGATGAGGCGGATTTGGGAGAACCCCTCGAGGAGATGGGCACCGAGGAACTCGAGGAGGCGATCGTCGGCGCCGCCGAGCGGAGCTACGGCGAGAAGGAGGAAGCGCACGGCGCCGAAGCGGTCCGGGCCGCCGAGCGCCACCACATGCTGCGCGTGGTCGACGCCGCCTGGAAGGATCACCTGCTCGCCCTGGACCACCTGAAGGAGGGCATCGGCCTGCGCGGCTACGGCCAGCGCGACCCGAAGAACGAGTACAAGCGCGAGAGCTATGAGCTGTTCACCGAGATGAAGGAGCGGACCGAGGACACGCTCATCAAGGACCTGTTCCGGCTGCGCCCGATCTCCGCCGAGGAGATCGCGGAGCTCGAACGCCGCCGCCGGTCGCTCGGCCCGCAGAGCATGAGCTTTCGCCACCCCAGCGCCCTCGGCCTTCCCGCTCCGGCCGCCGGACCGCAGCCAGGCCCCGGCATGCCGGGCATCCCGGGGATGCCCTCCGGCGGCCCTCCCGGTCCTGCTCCCGGGGGCTTTCCGCCGCCCCAGGCGTCCGGCGGCCCGCCCATGCGACCACAGAAGCCGCGCACCGTCGTCCGCTCCCAGGCCAAGGTCGGCCGCAACGCCCCCTGTCCCTGCGGCTCCGGCAAGAAGTACAAGAAGTGCTGCGGCGCCCCGGTCGCCGTATAGGAACTCTCAACGCCAAGCGCTGCGTGTGGCCGGGACTGGGTGCGCCATAGCCTCCCAGTTGATAGCGTTCGGCATGGAAACGTCGGATTCAGGGGGTGACACCCCCGCACTCGCCCTCACCTTCGACGATGTCCTCCTGGCCCCGGGCCTCTCGGAGGTGCATCCGAACGACGTCCGTCTCGACACCCGCGTCACCCGCGGAATCGAGTTGAACATTCCCCTGATCTCGGCCGCGATGGACACCGTGACCGAGGCCGAACTGGCGATCGCCCTGGCCCAGGAGGGGGGCATCGGGGTCATCCACAAGAACCTCTCCATCGAGGCCCAGGCCACGGAGGTCGACCGGGTCAAGCGCTCCGAGGCGGGCATGATCGTCAACCCGATCACGATCCGGCCCGAGCAGCGGATTCACGAAGCGCTCGACCTGATGGCCCGCTACAAGATCTCCGGCGTTCCGGTCACCGATCGCGACGGGCACCTCGTCGGCATCCTGACCAACCGCGATCTGCGGTTCGAGACGAACACCAGCCGTCCCGTCTCCGAGCTGATGACGCACGAGAACCTGGTCACGGTCCCCCAGGGAACGACGCTGGAGCAGGCCAAGGCCCAACTCCACCACCACCGGATCGAGAAACTGCTGGTCGTGGACGACGACGGCAACCTGAAGGGCCTGATCACCGTCAAGGACATCCAGAAGATGATGGAGTACCCGATCGCCTGCAAGGACGACCTCGGTCGGCTGCGGGTGGCGGCGGCGGTCGGCACGGCCGGGAACTACCTGGAACGGGCGCGGGCGCTGGCCTCGGCACAGGTCGATGTGCTCGTCGTGGACTCCTCGCACGCCCACAGCCGCGGCGTGCTCAGTGCCTTGGCCCGAATCCGCGAGGCGCTGCCCGACGCTCAGCTCCTGGTCGGGAATGTGGCGACCGCCGAGGGTGCGCGGGCGCTCACCGAACGCGGCGCGGACGGGATCAAGGTCGGCATCGGACCGGGCAGCATCTGTACCACGCGCGTCGTCACCGGCGCCGGCATGCCCCAGGTCACGGCGATCCGCGACGCCGCTTCCGAAGCCGGAGACGTGCCCATCGTGGCCGACGGCGGCATCCGCTTCTCGGGTGACCTGACCAAGGCGCTGGCCTGCGGCGCCCACGGCGTGATGGTCGGCTCGCTGCTCGCCGGCACCGAGGAAAGCCCCGGCGAGACGATCCTCTACCAGGGGCGCAGCTACAAGGCCTACCGCGGCATGGGTTCCCTGTCCGCGATGGCCGAGGGCAGCGCCGACCGGTACTTCCAGGCCGATGACGAACCGCTCTCGAAGCTGGTGCCGGAGGGCATCGAAGGCATGGTCCCCCACAAGGGCAGTGTCCACCAGGTGATCGCCCAACTGACCGGCGGTCTGCGCTCCGGCATGGGCCTGTCCGGCTGCGCCAGCATCGGAGAACTGCGAACCCGGGCCCGCATGGTCCGGGTCACCGCCGCGGGCCAGAAGGAGGGCCACGCCCACGACGTGGTCATCACGAAGGAAGCGCCCAACTACTGGGTCGACCGGAGCTAGGCAGCGCCCGCCAGTCCGGGGGCCAGCGGGGGCCGGTTCCCGAACCGGCCGACCGACACCGGAGTACCGCACGGCTTCAAGGGCGCCTACCAGGCGCGGGGATCGAGATCGTAGGGCAGTGGCGTGAGGTTCCTCATGCCGTCCTCCGTCACGACCACGAGATCCTCGAGTCGTACTCCCCACCCGGCTTCCGGGTCGTAGAGCCCGGGCTCGATCGTCACCACGTCGCCCGCCCGAAACGCCTCCGTGCCGGGTCCAGTCTCCCGGAAGCTGGGCAGCTCGTGCAGTTCGTAGCCGACACCGTGACCCAGCAGGTGGAAGTAGCCGCTTTGGGCCCCGGGATTCTTGTCGGGCACCTCGAAGCCCTCGTACTCGAACAGGCGGCACACCCGCTCGTGGAGCGTCCAGCCCCGTACGCCGGGACGGACGGCTTCGAGACTCGTCTCGAGCGCCTCCAGCACCAGGCCGTGCGCCCTCGCCAGCTCCTCCGGCGGCTCTCCCACACAGAAGGTCCTTGTGCAATCGGCGAACAGCAGGCCGCGCGGGAACAGGTCGACGACGATGGACCCGCCCGCCCTCAGGCCCCGTTCCGGCGTACCGGTGCTGTGCCCGGTGGCCCCCTCTTCCGCCGGAGCGACAATGGAACTCTCAGGCTGTTCCAGACCGTGGGCAGCGAACACCTGCGCCGCGAAGGCCTTGACCCGGGCCACGGTGACGCGTTCCTCGCCCAGCCAGAGTTCTCCACGCTCCCGGACCGAGCTGTCGGCCAGCATCCGCGCCACCGATTCGAAGGCCTCGACGGTTGCTCGCGCGGCGGATGCGATTCCCTCGGTCTCGCCCTTCGTCTTGGTGCGGCGGAGCGCGAGCATCAGTCCGCGTCCCGAGACAGGCTTCCATCCCCCCTCTTCGAGCCTTCCCGCCATTGCCACGGCAAGGCCCGCCGCCGGCCGACCGGCAAGCGCCACTCGACCCGGAACGACGCCGGCCCGATCGAGTGCGGCCCTCACGGCCGCCGCGAAGATCTCCTCGAGAGTCTTCCCTTCCCGACGCAGAGTCTCCATCCCGAAGTCGGCCGGGTGGATCAGCTCGACACCCCCCGCCTCCGCCCGGGCCGCTTCCTCCCGTTCCATCGACGTGAAGTACACGAGCCAGGCCCCGCCGCCATGCCCCACCACACAGGCGTCTCCCAGCCGACCACCCCCGACGAAGGGCGCCAAGTCCGGGTCACGGCTCGACCCAGCCAGGACCAGAAGGGCCTCGGCGTTCTCCGCTGCAAGGAGGTCCCCCAGCAGCTCGTTCCGCGTCCAGGCCATCACGCCGGCGCCAGATTCCGGATCAGACGTGATCGTTCAGGAAGGCCTCGAACCGCATCTTCGGCGCGGCGCCGGTCATGCGGCCCAGGATCTCGCCATCCTTGAACAGGATGAAGTGCGGGATGCCCTGTACGCCGTAACGAACGGCCACGTCCTGGGCGTGGTCGACGTCGAGCTTGGCGATGCGGAGGCGC
>WTGL01000021.1:5606-8837 GCA_011523565.1 Acidobacteriota bacterium | reverse complement strand
ATCGGTTCGGTTCCTCGTGTCCGTTAACTAGTCCGTTCGTCGAAAATACTCCCGTGCGGCGTCGGCGTCACGTCCGATCTGCGCGGAGAGGTCCATCATCGACGAGAACAGCTTCTCCTCGCGCAGGTGGCGGCAGAACGACAGGTCCACGCGTTCGCCGTACACGTCGCTCGAGAAGTCGAGGATGTGGCTCTCGATGACCCGGCGGTAGTTCTCATAGACGGTGGGCCTGGTGCCGATGTTCGTCACTGAGCGGAACGTCGCCTCAAAGCTGGGGAAGTACACCTTCGTCACGTACACGCCGTTGTGCGGGTAGAGCTCGTTCTCCGGCGCCAGGTTGATCGTCGGCCACCCGAGCCGCTGGCCCATGCGGTCACCGCGCGCGATCGTGCCCGTCATCGTGTAGGGACGTCCGAGCAGATCGTTCGCTTCGGCGATCCTGCCTTCCAGCAGCAAACGGCGGATCCGGCTGCTCGAAACCCGCTCGCCCCCGGAACGCACCTCGTCGATCTCCACCGCCACGAAGCCGCAGGACGTCCCCATCTCCCTGAGCAGCGCCATGTTGCCCTCGCGCCGGCGGCCGAAGGTGAAGTTCGAGCCGACGTAGAGCTCCAGGGCGGCGAGCTGGCCGTGCAGGAAGTCGCGCACGAACGTCCGCGCCCGGGTGTTGGAGAACTCGTGCGAGAAGCGGATCGTGAGCACGTAGTCCACGCCCGCCGACGCCAGCAGCGCCTCCTTCTGGTCCTGGGTCACCAGCCGCGGCGGCGCCTCCTCCGGACGAACCACGCTGAGCGGATGGGGGTCGAAGGTGATCACCGCGGACGGCGCTCCGACCTCCCGGGCGCGGCCGGTGACCATGTCGAGGACGCTCTGCTGGCCGATGTGAATGCCGTCGTAGTTACCGATCGTGGCGATCACCCCACGCGGCAACTCGGTCGACGTCATGGCGTCCCGGATCGCCTGCATCAGTCACTCGCCCATGCTGCGGCGGGCCGGGGGGCGACCACGCGGCCCACCAGATCGTCGGCGAACGCATCGGTCACCTCGACCTCCGCCAATCGCCCAGGGGCGACATCGGCCAGCGACGATTCGTCGTCTCCGCTCCCCGCATCGGCCGTGACGATGTCGTTGATCAGCACCCGACCGTCGACGTCCGGCGCCATCCCCTGGTGCCGCGCGCAGAGCAGGTGCTCGGTCTCCTCGCACGGCCCCTCGATCAGCATCGGCACCGTCCTGCCCACGAAACGCCGGCGGCGCTCCAGGGAAACGTCCCGCTGCAGCTCGAGCAACCGTTCCCGGCGCTTCTCGGCCAGGCCGCGCGGCACCTGGTCGGGCAACGCCGCCGACGGCGTATCGGTCTCGCGGCTGTAGACGAACGCCCCCAGGTGATCGAACCGGACCTCGGAGACGAACTCGAGCAGGTCCTCGAAGGCTGCGTCGTCCTCGCCGGGGAACCCCACGATGAAGGTCGTGCGCAGACTGACCTCGGGATCGAGTTCCCTCGCCCGCGCGAAGATCCGCCGGTAGCGCTCCGCGCTGCCGCCCCGGCGCATGGCGCGCAGCACCCGGCGGTCGCTGTGCTGCAGGGGCATGTCGAGGTAGGACGCCACCCGCCGCTCACTCGCCATCAGCCGCAACAGGTCGTCGTCCAGTGTGGTCGGGTAGGCGTAGAGGCACCGGATCCAGTCCGCGTCCGTTCGGGCTAGCAGCGCCTCCACGAGCCGCACGAGGCCGTGGCGCCCGTAGCCGAGGTCCTCGCCGTAACGCGTGGTGTCCTGGGCCACCAGCACCAGTTCGCGGGCGCCGCGCCCGGTGAGGTCTCGCGCCTCCGCCACCAGGCTGTCGATCCCGCGGCTGCGCAGCCGTCCCCGCCAGACCGGAATGGCGCAGAAGGTGCACGGGTTGTTGCACCCCTCCGCGACCTTGAGGTACGCGTAGCCGGCGGTGGTCAGCAGGCGGCTGTCGCGGTGATCGAACACCAGATGCGAGGCGGAGGGCCGGGCGGCCGGCGCGCCGCCGAGCCTCACGAGATCGCCTGCCTGCCGCAGGGAGTCGAGATCGATGAAACCGTCGATCTCCGGGATCTCGGCCTCAAGTTCCCGGCCGTACCGGTTGGCCATGCAGCCCGCGACGAGAAGCTGCCGGACCGGCGCGGCACCGTCGGTCTTGCGGGCCGCGGCGTCCAGAATCGCGTCGATCGACTCCTCCCTGGCTTCGTCGATGAACCCGCAGGTGTTGACGATCACCGTGTCGGCCTCGTCGAGGTTCTCGACCAACCGGTAGCCCTGGCGGTCGAGGACGCCGAGCATGATCTCGCTGTCGACGTGGTTCTTGGCGCAACCGAGGCTGACCAGGCCGACGCTTGAAGGCCCGGGCCCGGCCGCGCCGGACGAGGCGCCGGGCTCCACCCTCCTTCGGGGGCTCGTCACGTTCCCTACGACGCGTCGCTACGAAGCGGCGGCCGCCGCCTGCCGCGGAGCGCGCCCCGCCGGATCGATGTCGGCCAGAAGCTCCTCGCGTCCGACGTGCCGCCCCTTCATCACTTCCTGCGCCGTCTTGTACTTCAGCGCGTCGTCGTTGTGCCACAGTTCGCGGAAGAGTTGCTTCACCCGTCGCCGCGCCATGCGGCAGAAGAGGTCGGACAGCGCGGCGGACCGCGCGGCCGACTCGACGCCCCGCTGCGCCTCGGTATGGGCCCGCGAGATCGAAGCGGCCATGGCGAACAGCTCGTTGACCACGTCCACGAGCCGGAACAGGAACATCTGGCGACGCTCCATCTTCTCCCGGTAGACCAGCATGCCGTGGAAACTCTCGCGCGCCAGCTTGCGCGCCGCCCGGTCGATGAAGCGGAGGTGCCGGGCGTGACGGCCGTAGCCCGCGTAGCGGGGCCAGCGCCCCCATGCCAGCCACCGGGTCGGATACCACCAGGCGTAGAACAGGCCGATCTTCGGCAGCGCCGCCAGCTTGGTGCCGAAACTCGCGCGCCGGTCGATCAGCGCGCCCGCCACCTGCAGGTGCCTGTCCACCGCCTCGCGAGCCATGATCAGGTGCATGATCTCGCTCGAACCCTCGAAGATGCGGTTGATCCGGAAGTCGCGCATCATCCGCTCGATGCCGACCGGATCCTCGCCGCGGTCACGCAGGGACGCCTCCGTCTCGTAGCCGCGGCCGCCGCGGACCTGCATCGTCTCGTCGATGATCTGCCAGCCGCGCCAGGTGTTCCACTCCTTG
>WTGL01000021.1:0-5596 GCA_011523565.1 Acidobacteriota bacterium | reverse complement strand
CGCTTGTCGTTCGACATGTGGCTGGCCAGCTTGACGATCGCCTCCATCGCGAAGCCGTAGGCCGCGATATCCGAGATCTTCTGCGCGATCGCCTCGTGCTTGCCGATCGGCACGCCCCACTGGATCCGGCTGCTGCCGAACTCCCGCACCGCCTTGAGGCAGTACTTGGCGGCGCCCACCGAACTGTTCGGGATCGACAACCGACCGTCGTTCAACGTCGTCAGGGCGATCTTGAGGCCGCGCCCCTCCTTGCCGATCAGGTTCTCCTTCGGCACCTTGACGTTGTCGAACGTGATGATCCCGTTGGCGAGCGCCCTGAGTCCCATGAAGTGGCAGCGGCGCTCCACCGTGACCCCTTCCCACTCCGTCTCAACGACGAAGGAGCTGATCTTCTCGGTCGCGGGATCCATCGCCATGACCACCAGGAGGCCGGCCTTCGTGCCGTTGGTGCACCACAGCTTCGTACCGTTCAGGACGTAGAAGTCGCCGTCGAGCACGGCGGTGGTCGACAGCCGGGCCGGATCCGAACCGACCTCCGGTTCGGTCAGGGCGAAGGCCGAGATCTCGCCCGAGGCGCAGCGCGGGAGGTACTTCCGCTTGAGTTCCTCGGTGCCGAACAGGTTGAGCGGCTGCGGCACCCCGATCGACTGGTGAGCCGACAGCAGCGCGGTCAGGTTGCCGTCGAAGGCCCCCACCAGCTCCATGACCTGGGCGTACTCGACCTGGTCGAACCCGAGCCCGCCGTACTCGGTGGGGATCTTCATGCCGAACGCGCCGAGTCTGGCGAGACCGTCGATCACGTGATCCGGGTAGTCCTCCGAGACGTCGATCTCGACCGGATCGACCTCACAGCTAAGAAAGTCGGTCAGCGCCGAGTAGAACGACTCGAACTCGGGGCGCCATTCGTCGCGCGTGGGATACGGGCTGATCAGGTCGAAGCGGAAGTTGCCCAGGAACAGTTCCTTCATGAAGGAGGGGTTCTTCCACTCCTTCTGGCGCGACGCCTCGGCGACCGCGCGGGCCTTCTCTTCACTCACCTGAACCTTCTGCTGGCTCATCGACTCGGCTCCTGTTTCGTGCTTGCTGGCTAAGGGGTCGCCCGACTCGTCGGGACGCGCGCATTGTAACCGGCGGCGGCCGCTGCCCCGCCGGTCAGCCTTCGCCCCGACCCCAGCCGCCGCCGCCCGGCGTCATGAGGACCAGGCGGTCGCCCGGCTCGACATCGGCCTGATCGACCGAGGTCAGTTCCCGCACGCCCCCCGCGGCACGCAGAATGCGGGCGCGGCCGGTGGTGCCGGGCTCACCGCCGTCCATGCCGTACGGCTGTTCCACGCGGTGCTGACCGAGCACCGAAACCTGCTGCGGCGACAGGAACCGCAGTTCGCGGACCAGGCCGTCGCCGCCCGGATAGCGACCCGCACCGCCCGAACCCGGGCGCACGGAGAATCGCTCGAGGCGGACCGGATACCGGTGTTCCAACACCTCGGGATCGGTGATGCGCGTATTCGTCATGTGGGTGTGCACGCCGCTGGCGCCCGCGAATCCCGGCCCGGCCCCGGCTCCCCCGCCGACCGTCTCGTAGTAGCCGAACGCGTCGTCGCCGAACAGGGTGTTGTTCATCGTTCCCTGCCCGCAGGCGCAGAGACCCAGTGCCCGGATCAGCGTGTCCACGACCCGCTGGCTCGTCTCGACGTTGCCCCCGACCACGGCCGGACACTGCCTCGGATCGGCCGGGAACTCCGGGTTCAGCATGCCCCGTGGAATCTCGATCTCCACCGGCTCCAGCAGCCCCTCGTTGAGTTGCAACGGCACGCCGATCAGCAAACGGAGCACGTAGATCGTGGCACTCCTCACGATGGCCGGAGTCGCGTTCAGGTTGCCCGGGTGCGTCGCTGCGCTACCCGTGAAGTCGATGCGCGCCGAGCCGCGGTCGACCGTCACCTCGACCTCGATCGGCGAACCGTCGTCAAGCCGCTCCCGGGCGCTGAAGACCTGGCGGCCGGTGCTCTCCGCGTGCTCGTCGAGCGCCACCCGCATGCGATCGGCCGCACGCGAGTAGAGCGCCGTCATGTAGCGGCGCACCTCGTCCTCACCGTGGGCTTTCGCGAGCTGCCGGAGAGCCGCCACTCCGCGGCGGTTCGCGGCCACCGCCGCGCCAAGGTCGGCGAGGTTCTCCTCTACCGAACGGGACGGTGCCGGGCCCCGGCTCAGCAGCGCCTCGATCCGGTCCCACTGCGGCTCTCCCCTCCTCACCAGGTACTGCGGCGCGATGACGACGCCCTCGTCCGCCAGGCTCGCCGCCTCAGGCGGCATCGAGCCTGGCCGGATACCGCCCACCTCGGCGTGGTGGGCCCGGTTCGCGACGTAGCCGAGGAGCCGTCCCTCGATGTGCACCGGAGCGATGACCGTGATGTCCGGCAGGTGAGAGCCGCCATAGCCCGGATGGTTCGTCACCGCGACATCGCCCGGCGCCAGCTCGAGTTCGGCCGCCACTCCTCGCACACACTCGCCGAGGGCGCCCAGATGCACCGGGATGTGGGGCGCGTTGACCAGCAGCCGGCCGTCCGCGTCGAGCATCCCGCAGGAGAAATCGAGCCGCTCCTTGACGTTGACCGACATCGCGGTCCTCTGGAGCATGACGCCCATCTCCGACGCGATCGCAGCGAACCGATTGGAGAACAGCTCCAGCCGAACCGGGTCCATCGGCGCAGTCTACGCGGGGCAATCCAAAGTCGCTAAGGTACCGCTTCCCGTCCTTCCCGACCGCAGGAGCGCCGCGATGACCCTCAGCACGATGATGGACTACCCGCTGACGATCAGGATGATCTTCGATCACGGCCGCCGGGTGTACCCGGACAGCCGCGTGATCACCTGTACCGCGGACGGCGCTCGGATCGGCACCTACGCCGAAGTGGCCGCCCATGCGGCTCAACTCGCCCACGCGTTGAGGAACTTGGGAGTAGAGCCGGGCGACCGGGTCGGCACCTTCGCCTGGAACAACCAGGAGCACATGGAGGCCTACTTCGCCATCCCCTGCATGGGGGCCGTCCTGCACACCCTGAACATCCGCCTGTTCCCGGAACAGTTGACCTACGTCACGAACCATGCCGAGGACCGCGTCGTGATCGTCGACGACTCCCTGATGCCGCTCCTGGCGCAGGTGGCGGCCGACCTGACCACGGTCGAGCACTTCATCGTGGTCGGCGACGGCGACGCCTCGCCGCTCGCGGCCGGCGGGGCTGCCATTCACCGCTACGACGACCTGATCGCCGGCCAACCCACCGAGTTCGACTGGCCCGAGATCGACGAGCGGGCCGCTTGCGCCATGTGCTACACGAGCGGCACGACCGGCAATCCGAAGGGCGTCGCGTACAGCCACCGTTCCTCCTTCCTGCACGCCCTGGGCGTCGCCTCCGGCGGCGCGCTGGGAATCAGCCAGAAGGACAGCATTCTGGCCATCGTGCCGATGTTCCACGCGAACGCCTGGGGCCTGCCCCACGTCGGCTGGTTCACCGGCGCCGACTTCGTGATGCCCGGTCCCTTCCTCCAGGCCGAACCGCTGTGCCGGATCATCGCCGAGCACCGCCCCACGCTCTCGGGCGCCGTACCGACGATCTGGAACGACGTCCTGCGCTACTCCGAGAACCACGAGGTGGATTTCTCCTCTTTCCGCGCGGTCCTGTGCGGCGGTTCCGCCGTCCCGCGCTCCCTGATCGAGGGCTTCCGCGACCGCTTCGGCGTCGACATCATCCAGGGCTGGGGAATGACCGAGACCTCGCCGCTCGCGGCGATGGCGATTCCCCCGCGCGGCACTCCGCGCGACGAGGAGGTCGACTGGCGGGTCAAGACCGGCCGCATCATCTCCGGCGTCGAAGTCCGGATCACGAACGACGACGGCGAGGTCCTGCCCTGGGACGGCGAGGCGGTCGGCGAGATCGAGATCCGCGGCCCCTGGATCACCGGCTCGTACTACCTCGACGACGATCCCGAGAAGTTCCACGACGGCTGGCTCAGGACCGGCGACGTCGCCTCGATCGACGAGTTCGGTTTCATGCAGATCACTGACCGGGCCAAGGACGTCATCAAGTCCGGCGGCGAGTGGATCTCCTCCGTCGACCTCGAGAACGAGCTGATGGGCCACCCCGCGGTCGCGGAAGCCGCCGTGGTCGGTGTGCCCGACGACCGCTGGGACGAGCGCCCCCTCGCCTGCGTTGTCCTCAGCGACGGCGCAGAGGCGGAGCCCGGCGAACTCCGGAGCTATCTCGCCGACCGGGTCGCCCGCTGGTGGGTCCCCGAGCGGTGGACCTTCATCGACGAGGTGCCGAAGACCAGCGTCGGCAAGTTCGACAAGAAGGTGCTGCGGGCGCGGTACGGGGACGGGGAGCTGGACGTCCTGACCTAGCAGAACGGCCCGGCCTGGTGCGCGTCAGTCCGCCGACACCCCCAGGTGCTCGTCGAACCAGGCCACCAGAGCGCTCTCGGCCCGCTCGCCGTCTTCGCCGCGGAAACCGTGGGCGGCGCCCTCGATGACGATCAGTTCGGAGGTCACGTTCGCTTCGTCGAAGGCGGCCTTGATCCGCTCGCTGTTGCTGATCGGCACGAGCTGGTCCTGGTCGCCGTGGATCAGCAGCGTCGGCGGGTCGTCCTCGCTGACGAACAGCACCGGCGAAATGCCGGCGGCCTTGGCCGGATCGAAGTCGAGGGCCGGGAAGCGGTCGTTCGGCCCGGTAATCCCCTGCAGATCAACCGGCGGGAAGTAGGCGACGACCGCCGCCACCCGGTTGCCGGTCTGTTCGATCGGGTCGTTGCTCTCGGAGTTTCCTTCGTCCGAGGCGTTGCCAAGCATCAGCGACAGGTGGCCGCCGGCGCTGCCACCGAACACCCCCAGGCGATCCGGGTCGATCCCGAAGTCGTCCGCGTTGAGGCGGACGTAGCGCACCGCGCGGCGCACGTCGGCGACCGCCTCGGGCACCTTGAACAGCGGGGCCGAGCCGTGCCGCACCATGAACACGGCGTAACCCCGGTCCAGCAGATCGCCGACCGCGCCGAATGCGCGTCCCTCGCCGGACGCGATGCGGTGCGGGTCGGACCAGCGCGAGAACCACCCGCCGCTGACCATGACCAGGACTGCCGCGCCGTTCTGCTCGGCCGGCACCAGCGCATCGAAGGTCAGCGCCATGCCCATCTTGTGTCCGTAGACGACATCGGCGTGGACCTTGGTCTCGGCGCCCGCCGACAGCGGCGCGACGAGGAGGACGGTAACGGTCAGGACTGCGAACACGTTCTTCATCTTGCGTTCTCCTAGGGCTGGACGCCTCCCGCCGTCTCCTGCGGCGGCGCTTGGGGATTCATCCGTTCGGCGGCAACCATATCCGCCACGTCCGCGAGCAGCTTCTTCGCGTCAAAGACGATGCCGTCCTTGATCGTGTAGCGCACGCCGCCGACCCGCTCGGGACGGCCGGTGTCGTCGTTGAGCCTCACCGCGCCCGTTCCATACAGCACCTTCAGGTTGGCGATCGGGTTCTCGTCCACGACCAGGAGATCGGCGAGCATCCCCTCGCGCACGATCCCGAACTCGATGTCTTCGCCGCTCGCC
>WTGL01000100.1:42305-43264 GCA_011523565.1 Acidobacteriota bacterium | reverse complement strand
TCCCCGCCCCTTCTCGATCCAGCCGAACTCCTCCAGGATCGCCTGGCTGTAGGTCACCCGGCCGGTCACCCGGTCGAGCGGCTCGGTGGCAAGCAGCAATGCCGCCTCCGCCATGATCTCGACCGTTTCGGCCTCGTTCGGGTCGCGGCCTTCCATCAGCCGATGGTGGACGACGCCGGGCGTGGGCACGATCTGGGAGGGGCTGTAGCACGTCACTGAGACGCCGTGTTCGTAGACCTCTGAGGCAAGGCCCTGGGTAAAGCGCTCGAGGGCAGCCTTCTCGGCGCCGTAGAGCGAGCCCCCAGCGAACTGAGGGCCCTTGTAGGGACCGCGGCCTGGACCGATCGCCGCGCCCGAGGAAACGTTGACGATGCTTCCCGCCCCGCGTTCGATCATCTCCGGCAGCACCAGTTTCGACAGGTAGAACGGCGCATGGAAGTTGACCGCGGTCGACCGATGCCACTTGTTGATCGGGAAGTCGACGACCGGGATGAAGTAGGTCAGGGCGGCGTTGTTGATCAGCACGTCGACCGGCCCGAGGGCGTCGCGCACCTCGTTCACCAGCCGCTCGCAGTTGGGGTACTCCGAGACGTCACAGGCGAAGGCCGTCGCGTCGCCGCCACCGGCCCGGATCTCGTCGATCGTCGTCTCGAGCGAGCCGCCCAGGTAGTGGCCGCCCTCGGACAACGTCCGCGCCGTGCAAGCGACGCGCGCGCCGTGCTCGGCGAACAGCTCCGCGATCGCCTTGCCGATGCCGCGGCTAGCGCCCGTGACCAGGGCGACCTTGCCTTCGAGCTTCTTCTCTGTCTGCGTCATTGAGGCTTCTCCTTCATCCGTCGTATGCGTCGCGGTACCGTTCTCTCAGCACGTTCTTCTGCACCTTCCCCATCGCGTTGCGCGGCAGGTCGCCGACCCAGTAGAAACGGCGGGGATGCTTGTAGCGCGCGAGCCCCGCATCG
>WTGL01000100.1:31969-42295 GCA_011523565.1 Acidobacteriota bacterium | reverse complement strand
GAGCGTATCGTCTTCGACCGGCGCCTCTTCGGCGACGAGCACGGCGACCACGCCCTCGCCCAGGTCGGCGTGCGGCGCGCCGATCACTGCCGACTCCGACACGCCCGCTATCTCGTCAAGCCGGTCCTCGACCTCCTTGGGGTACACGTTGAATCCGCCGGCGATGATCAGATCCTTGCCGCGGCCAACGAGGGTCACACGGCCCTCGCCGTCGAGGCTCGCGAGGTCGCCGGTGACGAAGAACCCGTCGGCACGCATCTCCTCGGCCGTTTTCGCGGGCAGGCCCCAGTAGCCCCGGAACAGGTTGGGGCCGCGAATCTCCAGGGTGCCGACCTCGCCCGTTGGCAGTTCGGCACCGTTCTCGTCCGCGACCCGCACGTCGACCTCCGGCAACGGAAACCCGACCGTGCCAGCCACCCGATCTCCACACAGCGGGTTCGAGGTGATCATCCCGGCCTCCGTCATGCCGTAGCGTTCCAGGATGCGGTGGCCGGTGCGGCCCGCGAAGTCGTCGAAAACGGCCCCTGTCAGTGGCGCGGAGCCGGAGACGAACAGCCGGATGCTCTCGCAGTCCGCGCTTCCGTAGCCAGGCTCCGCGAGCAGCCGCGAGTAGAACGTCGGCACCCCCATCAGCACCGTCGCCTCCGGCAGCAGCCGGCGCACTTCCGCGGCGTCGAACCGCGGCAGGAAGAGCACTTTCGAGGCGTTCAGAAACGCCGTATGCAGGGCCACGAACAGCCCGTGAACGTGGAAGATCGGCAGCGCGTGAAGCAGCACGTCACCGGGCTCGAAGCCCCAGATCCGGTGCAGCGCCAGCGCGTTCGAGGTCAGGTTCCGATGCGTGATCATCGCGCCCTTGGAGCGCCCGGTCGTGCCGGACGTGTAGCAGATGGCCGCGAGGTCGTCGCTCCCGCGGGGTTCGATCGCCGGATCGGGATCGAAGGAACTGGCCTCCCGCCACAACGCGTCGATGCCGACCGCGCCCGGCCCTGCTTCGGAGTCCGGCCCGCCCACACCTGCCGCGCCACGCACAACGACCCGCGGCGACGCGTCGGACACGAAGAAGGCCACCTCCCTCTCGGTGTAGGCCGTATTCAACGGTACATAAACCCCGCCGCAGCGCAGAACCCCCAGGTACAGCGCCACCGCCTCGGCAGACTTCGGGACCTGGACGAGCACCCGGTCGCCAGGCTCGACGCCGCGCCGGCGTAGCACCCCCGCCAATCGGGCCGAAGCGCCATCCAGATCGCGATACGTCCACTCCGGGCCTCCCGGCCCGCCCGCAGCGCCCGGCAGCACCAGGCTGGGAAAGTCGAGCGCCTCCTCGAAACGCTCGTAAAGTAAGGCGTACAGGTTCATCGACAGGAACGGTTGACCATCGGAAGATCGCCGATCCTACGCGCGTTGCACAACGGTATGCACACGATCCGCACGCCCAGGCTCCACGGCCCGACCCGACCGAACGCGACTCGTCGCATCCTCGTAGCCATGTGTACGGCCGCTGTCGCGGCAATACCGGCCGGCTGCGCGCCACAGCCTGTTGAAGAGAGCCTGCGGATCGAGTTCCTGCGCGACTACGAAGCGGGCAAGGACCCAGCGCGTTCGGCTCTCCAACCTCAACCCGACCTTGGGATGGAGATTCGGGTCGAAGTCAAGTTGAACCGCGATGTGTCGGACCAGGACGACGAGTCGCTTCAGAACCGAATCGACGCGATCGCAGCGGAACTCGCCAACGGAACGGGTCCCTGGCACGAGCGCTTCGACCGGCTCCGGGATCCCGCGTCCGACGGCATCGATCTGAGGAAGGACAAGGGGCTCATCTCACGTTTCCAGCGCTGGGCCGTGATGACCGAACCCGGCCCCGCGCTCGTCGACTTCTTCGCCGACACGCAGATCGTGCCCGCCTACGAGGTCTCGGAAAGCTCGGGGAGCGACGCCACGCAACCGGACGCGTCGCGAACGGTGACCCTGAGCTTCGGGCTGGCACGTGAGGCCCACCCGATGGACGCCGAGCTCGCTGTCGCCCGCGAAGAGTTACTCAAGGTTGCGAACGCCATCGTCCGGTTGCAGGGCACGGTAGCCGAAGTCTGGGCGTACCTGAAGGAGAACCCGGAGAAGCGCCGTAGCTGGATCGGTGCTCTCGCCCTGGGCGATGAGGAAGCGTGGACCGACCTGGAGGCGGACGTTTCCGACGACGAGGAAGGACTCCTGGAACGCCTGCTTGAGGACCTGTTCTCCGCGCTCTGGCCCGACGAAGCGATCGACGGCGACCCGTTCGTCCTTTACGAACCCTTGGACCAGGTGTTCGACGCCTTTCCGGCAAGCGTGACCGTGAAGCCCGACGGAGAGGTGGTTGAGGCGGTCGGCTTCCACCAGGTGGAGGATGCCTATGCGGTACTGGCGGGCGACGTGTCCTGGGCCGTGGCCGACGTGCTGGATGAAATCGTGTCGCCAAATCTCGCCGGCTTCTGGGCGGACGCCGACCTGCAGAGTTTCTTTCGCGGCTCGCAGCGTACCCGGACGGATGACGAAGAGGAGTGTGACCGGGACTGTCAACTCGACGAGATTCTGGCTCGCCCCTTCGTCGTTCGGCCGGCCGAGGCATCCGACATCGTGGAGAAGCTGGAAAAGGCGCTTACACCGCTCGGCGAATACCGGCTAAGGTGGATCCGGAATCGCTAGGAACGAGCGTGCAGAAATGACGGTGTCCAGCTACCGGCGTTCAGGGCCTTTCGGAGCGGCACTCATCGCCGGCCTGCTCCTCACGGTCACCCTCGCCGCCTGCACCGACGATCCCATCTCCGAAACCCTGACGCTCGAGTTTTTCCCTGAGTCGGCGGACGCGTCGAACTCCGGCGGCGGCGAACCCGCCACGCCGGCCGACACGGCCGGCTACGTGCGAATCGAGGCTCAGGTCGACATCCGGCGCCACAGGATCCCGAAGGACGATGCCCTCGTCGCGCGGCGGGTGAACGACCGCACCCAGGCGCTGATGAACGAACACGACCCGTGGCACATCCGGTTCGACCGCATCTTCGAGCCGCTGGCGGACGGCGCGGAGTGGCAACGAGCCGAAAGAGAACTCACCAGCTACCGTCGCTGGGCGCTGGCGGCCGATCCGAACGGCACTCTCCAGGACTTCTTCGTCGATACCCCGATGCAGCCTGTCTTCGAGGTCCGGGACAACGAGCGACGGCTGCCGGATCAGAGCCGACCGCCGCCCCAGACCGTCACTCTGGCGTTCCTGTTCGCGGGTGGCACGCGAGCGACGGCGGGCGAGTCGACCACCGTTAACCGCGGCTTCCGCAACTTCGCGGCCGACGCTGCCCGCTACCAGCGACGGGTTGCGGTCCTATGGAAGTACATGGACGAGAACCCGGGCCGCCGCTTCGAGACGCTGCGCGGCCTGTTCGCGGCCGCGGACGGCGATGAACTGCCCGAGTCTCAGTTGATTGCGAAACCCCGGCAACTGACGCCGCCGGCAGCGCCGACGCCCTTCCGCCGCGGCTCGGAGAGTCTCTCTCGGCTCCGCGACCTGGAGGTCGAACTGATCGAGAGGGTCGTGGACGCGGGTGAACCGCTCGTCGAGATCTTCGACATCCAGGAGGGCGACGCCTTCACGCTGCAGGAGTTGTCGCGCCGGGTGTTCGACCCGTTCCCGGGCATCGTCACCGTCGAGCCCGACGGCGCCGTGGCCGAAGCGGTCGGGTTCGTCGAGGGCGGCGATGGCTACGGCGTTCCCTCGCTCGACCTCTGGAACGCCTACCGCGCACTGGACGGCCTCTTCGTGTCGCCCGACCCGCTGGTCTTCCTGCTCGAAACCCAGAACGACGACTTCGGCTGCCGCGAGGACGACGACGTCTGCAGGAGCAACGGACGAGTCTCCGCCTTCCTGCAGCGAGGGCCCCTGACAGCCAATCCCGGCTCCTCGGCCCGGATTCGACGGACCCTGGAAGCCCAACTGCAGCCCCTCGACGAGTACCGGCTGGTCTGGATCCGCGGCGATGCCGGCGAGAGCCTCGGGGAGGCCGCTGAGACCCCCATCGAGACGGGCGAGTAGCTCCCTCCGGGGCCGGTACAATCCGGCGCGGACTTCCCGATCTTCACGAGGTGCCGATGACCCGTTCGACCTTGCTCCGACGCAACCGACGCCTGCGCCCCGCCGCGGCGCTTCCGATCGCCGTTCTCCTGCTTGCGGCGTTCGCCGGCCCAGCCCCAGCTCAGCGGCCCTACCCGCCCATCATGGAGGGAACGATCTCGGAGGTCTACCGCAGCGTCGGCGATGTCGAGCTGAGAATCTACCTCTGCAACCCCAAGGGCCATTCGGCTGAGGACAACAGACCCGCGATCGTCTTCTTCTTCGGCGGCGGCTGGCGCACGGGCTCGCCTCAACAGTTCCTCCCACACTGCCGCTACCTCGCCGACCGCGGGATGGTCGCGGCTGCTGCCGACTACCGCGTGGCCAGCCGCCACGGGGTGACGGCGGATGAGTGCGTCAAAGACGCCAAGAGCGCCGTCCGCTGGCTGCGGACCAACGCGGACCGACTCGGCATCGATCCCGACCGGATCGCCGCCGGCGGCGGATCGGCCGGCGGCCATCTGGCCGCGGCCACCGCCACTCTGCCGGACCACGACCCCGATCCCGACGGTGTGAGCCCGGCCCCCAACGCCCTCGTCCTGTTCAACCCCGCGACCGTTCTGGCGCCGGTCGAGGGCGGTTCCGAGCCCACCGACGAGGCAAGCGAGCGGCTTGAGGCACTTGCCGAGCGCCTCGGCGCGCCGGCCGAGTCGATGTCTCCGTACCATCACCTCCGCGCCGGCCTGCCTCCGACCATCATCTTCCATGGCACCGCCGATCAGACCGTGGCCCACGACACGGCTCACGACTTCTGCGTCGGTCTACGCAAGAAGAGGGCGCGGTGCGATTTCGTCAGTTACCGCGACCAGGGCCACGGCTTCTTCAACTACGGACGCGGCGAGGGCGACGGGAAGAACAAGATGTACGAGGACACCGTGTCCAAGATGGATGGCTTCCTGTACTCCCTGGAGTGGCTGGACCCCAAGCCGAACCCCGACGGCACGCCCGGGAAGCGCGAAACCTTGGAGGAGTCGCTCGCCAGGGCGCTCGCCAATCAGCGTCTCCCAGCACACATCAACGAGATCAAGGAGGCGCTGGAAGCCGGCAAGAGCATCCCGGGGGCCTCCGAAGACGCGAAGAAGGGTGGCGAAGAACCGGCTCCATCTGGCGAAGGGGAGCCCGATCCCGACGGCATCGAGCAGGAATGATCCGCGGCTCCCGGATCCGCCGGCGCCTCAGCGCCGTTGCCATCAGCACGTTGGGACTTGGAGCCGCGGTTCAGGCTCAGACAGTCACGGAGCCGCGGCCGGCTTCAGCCAGCGACGCCGCTGCCCAACCGATCGGCGAATGGCACAACTACGCCGCCGACAGCCGGAGCAGCAAGTACTCTCCGCTCGACCAGATCGACCGAACCAACGTCCACCAGCTCGAGGTCGCCTGGCGATGGAAGTCGATCGACTACGGTCTCGCTGCCCGCCACCGGGGCATCTTCCCGCCCACCGTGTTCCAGAACACGCCGATGATGCGCGACGGCCGGGTACTCGTCGCCACGGGCATCGGAGCGGCCGCTCTCGACCCGGCCAGCGGCGAGATCCTGTGGACCTACGACCCCTTCGAGGACGAAAAGCCGAGAAACATGGGGCGCCTCTCCGTTCGCGGCGGCGTCACCTGGAATGACGGCGAGAGACGGCGGCTCTTCTTCAACGGCAACGGCCGACTGACCGCGCTCGACGCCGAGACCGGCGCCCTCGACCGGGACTTCGGCGACGGCGGCCGGATCGACATGCTGGACGCGGGAGAGGGCGTCCGTCGCCGCCAGTACTTCTGGACTTCCGCGCCCGTGGTCTGCGGCGATGTGATCGTGCTCGGAGAATCGACGTCCGACGCCTGGTCGAGGCGCAGGAACCCACCCGGGATGATCCGCGGCTACGACGCGCGTTCCGGCGACCTGCGGTGGCGATTCAACATCATCCCGGAGCCGGACGAGTTCGGTTTCGATACGTGGGACAGTCCGGAAGCCGCCGAGGCCGGCGCCGCGAACGTCTGGACCTGGATCAGTTGCGACCAGGAACTGGGCATCGCCTACGCTGCGACGAGCACGCCGAGCAACGACTGGTACGGCGGCCACCGTCCGGGCATGGGCCTGTTCGCCGAGTCGATCCTCGCTCTCGACACAGCCAGCGGGGAGCGCCTCTGGCACTTTCAGGCAGTACACCACGGACTCTGGGACTACGACTTTCCGGCTGCGCCCGTGCTCGCCGACATCGTCGTCGACGGTAAGCCGATCAAGGCACTGGCGCAGCCTTCCAAGCAGGCGTTCCTCTACGTATTCGACCGCGAAACCGGCGAACCGGTCTGGCCGATCGTCGAACTCCCGGTGCCGCCGTCCGAGGTCCCGGGCGAGCAGGCATGGCCGACCCAGCCCCATCCGACCTGGCCGCTGCCCTACGACCTCCAGGGACTGGCCCTCGACGATCTGATCGACTTCACGCCGGAGCTGCGGGCGATGGCGCTCGAGTACGTTTCGCAGTACCGGATCGGCCCGATCTTCCAACCGCCGACGCTGATCGAAGGGCCAGACGCCAAACCCACGATCCAGGTGCCCGGGGCGGTCGGCGGTACGAACTGGAACGGCGCGGCGCTCGATCCGGAGACGAACGTGCTCTACCTGCCCTCGGTCACCGTGCCGGCGATCCTGGGCCTACGACCGCCGCCCGACCCCGCGCGTTCCAATGTGCGTTACCGGGTCGACCTGAGCGAGGCCGACGGCTACGAGTGGGCCACACTGCCGAACGGCCTGCCGATCACGAAGCCCCCCTACGGCCGCCTGACCGCGATCGATCTCGACACCGGAAAACACCTGTGGATGGTTGCGAACGGCGACGGACCGCGCGACCATCCCGCGCTCGCGCACCTCGACCTGCCGCCCCTCGGCCAGCAGGGCCGCGTTTCCGCCCTGGTGACGAAGACCCTGGTCTTCCTGGCCGACGGCTCGGACGCGATGGTCGTCCAGCCCGAGGCCGCCGGCAGCCGCAAGTTTCGGGCCTACGACAAGACAAGCGGGGAGGTCCTCTGGGAAACGGAACTGCCGGCCGGCGTCAGCGGTGCGCCCATGACCTATCTCCACGAAGGCCGCCAGTACATCGTGATGGCGATCAGCGGCAAGGAATTCCAGGGCGAACTCCTGGCCCTCGCACTGCCTGATCTGCCGGCTCCACCGACGCGCTAGGGCCGCCGAACCAGCCCCATGAACCTGCGAGCCGTTTCCGGTCTGGTCGGGCGGCTCCTGCTGCTGCTCGCCGGCGCGCAGTTGATCCCGTTCTTCTTCGCGATCTGGCACGGTGAGGAACGACCCGCGGCGGCGCTCGGGGGGTCGCTCCTGGCTTGCGCCGCGGCCGGCATAGCGGCTCACTGGTGGGGCAAACCGCACGAAAAGATCTACCGGCGCGAGGCGATCCTGGTCGTGGTCGGCGCCTACATCCTGGCCTCCTTCTTCGGCGCGCTTCCCTACCTGCTGAGCGGCGAGATCACCGATCCGATCGCGGCCCTGTTCGAGTCCGCCTCGGGCATCACGACGACGGGCGCCTCGATCCTGACCGACATCGAGCAACTGAGCGCCAGCATCCTGCTCTGGCGGAGCCTCACCCAGTGGCTGGGCGGCATGGGGATTCTGCTCCTGTTCGTCGCCCTGTTCCCGAGCCTGGGACCCGGCGCCCGCCTCCTCTACCGGTTGGAGGTGCCGGGGCCAACCCAGGACATCATGCAACCCCAGGTGCAGAAGACGGCGACCGTGCTCTGGCAGATCTACGTCGGCCTGACCATCGCCCTCATCCTGCTGCTGCTCGCGGGCGGCGCCAGCCAGTACGAGGCCTTCTGCTACGCGTTCACCACCGTCTCAATCGGCGGTTTCGCTCCCTTGAACGCCAGCGTGGCCGCCTTCAACTCGGCCTTCATCGAGTGGACGATCATCGTCTTCATGCTGATCGCAGGGATCAACTTCTCCCTGATCTTCGCGGTCCGTTTCCGACCCAGCCAGCTCTACCGCGACACCGAGTTTCGCGCCTACACGTCCATCGCGGCGGTGCTGGTGGCGCTCGTCACGCTGGATCGCTGGCGCAGCACCGATCTTCCCTTCCTGGAGGCGTTGCGCGAAGCTGCCTTCAACTCGGTTTCCCTGATGACGACGACCGGCTACACGACCCGGGACTACGACTCCTGGAGCGACACGTCACGCACCCTGCTGCTGCTGGCGATGTTCGTCGGCGGCTGCGCCGGCTCGACCGCGGGCGGCGTCAAGGTCGGCCGGTTCGTGATCACGCTGAAGATGGCGCTCCGCGAAGTCCAGTTGATCTTCAACCCGCGCCGCGTGCTCGCCCTGCGGGTGGGGGAACGCACGATCAGCGATCAGGTCGCACGAAGCCTGGGCGGCTTCATGACACTCTTCGCCTTCCTGTGGCTGGGCGTCGCCGCCACCCTCGCGATCGCGGGCAACGACATGGAGACCTCCCTGTCGACTTCCCTCGCCTGCCTTTCGAACGTGGGCCCGGCGATGGGGGCCGCCGGTCCGTCACTCGACTACGCCTTCTTCGCGGGCTGGGAGAAGCTGCTGCTGATCGTCCTGATGTGGCTCGGCCGCCTGGAGATCGTGGCCGTGACCGCGCTTCTCCTGCCCGCCTTCTGGCGCCGTTGATCGTCAGTCACTCGACGCGGCAGACGTCCTCGAACTCCGGCCGGGGGAGCCGCCCGAAGAGGCCCTCGGGATCACCGTAGCCGATAGAGCAGAGGAAGTTCGAGCGCACGGTCGTGCCCGGGAAGAACAGCTCGTCGCACTTCGCGTTGTCGAAGCCGGACATCGGGCCGCAGTCGAGACCGAGCGAGCGCGCGGCCAGCATGAAGTAGGCCCCCTGAAGGGTCGCGTTGCGAAACGCCGTCACTTCGGCTAACTCCGCGTTGTTCCGGAACATCTCGGCCATGCCCGGATTGTGGGCAAAGAGCACGTCCATCTTCTCGAAGAACGCAAGGTCGAAGCCCAGGATCGCGGTCGCCGGCGCCTGCCGGATCTTGTCCTGGTTGCCCGGCATGGCGATCGAAGCCAGCCGGTCCTTCCCTTCATCGCTCACGGTGAAGACGACCCGCTGCGGCCAGCAGTTGGCGCTCGTCGGCCCCCACTTCATCAGGTCGTGGAGCTCCCGCAAGGTTTCCTGCGGCACCTCGCGCGGCAACCATCTGTTCTGGCTCCGGGCGTCTCGAAACAGGACGTCCATCGCGTCCTCCGCAATCCTCGGCATGGCGTCTCCTCCGCTGGCGGTTACTAGGCCGCTCAGTCCGTCGCAGGCACCCGCCGGAACAGCGACCCCACATGGGCCTCGGGCAACGGCTTGGTCGCCAGCGACACGGCGGCGGTGCATCCCATCGCGAACAGTCCGGCCAGCGCCGCGCAGGACGTCGGGTTCGGCGCCTCACCGTGCAGCCAGGAGAAGACCGGGTGCAGGAAAGAACCCTCGAACCACGCCGGATCGATGACGCCGGTGTGCAGGATCAGGAAGGAGCTCAAGCCCACGATCAGCCCGGTGTACGCGCCGGCGCGCGTCACGCCGCTCCAGAGCGCTCCCAGCACGAGCGGACCCGCGAAGGCCGCCATCATGCCGCCGTTGCCCGTCCAGACCAGGATGGCGATGTTCATGTCCATCAGCATCCAGGCCATCGTCACGCAGATGACCATGACGCCCACTGTCGCCCAGCGGCTGATGAACAGCACCCGCCGGTCGAGCTGCTCCTCGCTCAAATGCGAGTGGAAGCGCGGCGCGATCGTCCGCCGGTAGAGATCGTTCGCGACGATCTGTGACGAAGATACGACCAGCCCGTCCGCCGTCGACATGACCGCCGAGAGGATGCCGACCCCGATCAGAGCCGCCAGCCAGGCCGGGAACAGCTCGATGAACAGAGCTGGTAGCGCCTCGTTCGGATTCGACCCTTCCTCGTAGAGACGGCCGCCCAGCACCGCCCGGGCCAGGGCGCCGCCGAGGCCGAGCATGCCCAGCGTGACGCCGAACACGGAAGCGAAGCGCAGGAAGGTGAAGCGCGACCGGCCGGTCTTGAGGGCCCAGATCTTGTTCCCGATGTGCGGCAACAGCCCGAGCGGGATGTGGGCGAGGAGAACGGCCATCTGCGACCACCAGGAGTGGTAGAGCGGCGTCGAGCGGTTGATCCAGCCGACCTGGTTCGGGTCCTGTGACCGGATGCTGGAG
>WTGL01000100.1:31111-31959 GCA_011523565.1 Acidobacteriota bacterium | reverse complement strand
CCCGAGCGCCCAGGCCGGCGACAGGCCGAGCATCGTCTCGAACATGACCAGGCCCGACAGGAGCTGGCCGGCAAGGTAGAAGAAGAGGAGCAGGGACGCCACGGTGACGATCACGCGGATGCCGTCCGACTGGTACCGGTCGCCCAGAAACTCCGGGATCGAACGCGACCCGAACCGGTCGCCCACGTTCGCCACCAGCCGCATGCAGATCAGCACGCCCAGGTACACGCCCGCCGGGTAGAGGACCGCCGACAGCAGCGCCGCCGTCCCGTGCTCGTAGGCGAGCCCCGGAAAACCGAGGAATGTCGCGCCGCTGGCGGTCGTTGCGGCGAAGGCGAGGGCGAGGAAGAAGGGCCCGTAGGCCGCCCGCGCCGTCGCGAAGTCGTCGGCGCCCTGCACCCGGTTCCGGCCGATGACTCCGAACGCCAGCATGCCGCCCAGATAGACGACGAGGAACAGCCAGGACCAGACGATCAAGCTCATGCGCGAAGGGGTCACGGTATCGCAGGAGTGCGCGGGGTCCAAGTCGAAACTCCGGGCCGTCCGCCCGCGTAGATCCCAGAGCCAACGCTCACGACCCGGAGGCCTCAGCCGTGCGCCAGTCCAGACTCGTCCAGGCAGTGATCGCTGCCGTCCTGCTCACCGCTCTGCCGACCGCCGGAATCGCCGACCTGGTGCGGATTCCAGCCGGAACGACCGTCTACTGCGTCCTCGACGAGGACCTCTCGACAAGGAAGAAATCAAGCAACTTCGTCCGGCTGGGAGACCGTGTCCGCGCCAGGGTCGCCGAGGACGTCGTGATCGACGGCCGCGTCGTCATCGAAGCGGGCACCGTGGTCTGGTCCGAG
>WTGL01000100.1:27847-31101 GCA_011523565.1 Acidobacteriota bacterium | reverse complement strand
GCTCGCCGGCGGCTACGACCGCTCCGGCAGGGGCCGCTTCGTGACCGCCGCGGTTCTGGCCAAGGTCATCGCCTGGCCGTTCATCCTCATCAAGGGCAAGCAGGCGCACCTCAGTCGCGGCGTCATCTTCGACGCGCAGACCGCAGTCCCGGCTGAGGTGGAGATCATGGCGCCGCGGGACCTCCCGGTTCTCCGCGCTGACCTCCCAGGATTCGAGGTCAGCATCCCTTACGACAGCATCGACCCCGAGGTCCGGCTCGCCAGCCTGCCGCTCCTGTTCACGGGACTGGAGCCGGATACCGGCGAAGCCCACGTGACGGCCGTGAACGGTCAGGAGATCCGACGGATCGAGATCACCATCGCCGACGGGCTGGGCGAAGTCGACTTCCAGGAACTGGCCGAGCACTTTCGGCTCGGAATGAACCGGTTCACCGTCACGGCGGAGGGTCAGAGCGTGGACGTGCTGCTGGAGTTCGAGTTCTAGGAACTCCACCGCTCTGCCGCCATCGATGGACGCTAGAGCTCTGGGACCAGAGCACCTGCTCCGCTACTGTTTGGCGATGCTCAAGATCTTCCGGCCTTGGCACCTCGGCCCGTTCGTTCTCCTCGCCCTTCTCGCGCTCCAGCCCGCAACGGCGCAGAAGGAGCCCCTGGAGCTTCACCACATCTACGGGCCCGACGCGCTCGACTTCTCGCCCGACCTGCCGCGAATCCGCTGGTTGCCCGGCGGCCGGGACTACCTGCAGGCAGAGGACCACGAGGACGGCGCCGGCACGAACTGGATGTTCGTCGACGCGGCGACCGGAGACGCGGAGCCCTTCTACGATCCGCGGCCTCTCGCTGAGGCCCTGGAGGACCAGCTTCGGCTGGACGGCGAGGACGCCGCCTCCCGGGCGCGGCCCGCGTCCCTGCGCCTCTCGCCGGACACCGACCGGCTCCTGCTCCAACTCGCCTCCGACCTGTTCGTATGGGATTTCTCCGCCGAGACGCTGAAGCGCCTCACCCATGGTCCGGAGGACGAGGAACTGGCCCGCTTCTCGCCCGATAGCCGCAGCGTCGCCTTCGTGCGCGATGCGGACCTGTACGTTGTCGACCTCGTGGGCGAAGAAGTGCGGTTGACCACGAACGGCGACGAGAACACGCTGAACGGCAAGCTCGACTGGGTCTACCAGGAGGAGATCTACGGCCGCGGCAACTACCAGGCCCACTGGTGGAGTCCGGACAGTCGTCATATCGCGTTCCTGCAGAGCGACGAGCGGGACGTGCCGCGCTTCACGGTGGTTGATCACGTGCCCTACCGGCCTCCGCTCGAGGTCTATCCCTATCCCAAGGCCGGGGACCCGAATCCCCGCGTGCGGCTGGGGATCGCCGAGGCGAACGGTGGCGGCATCACCTGGATCGACCCGGGCCTCTACGGACACACGGAGACCCTGATCGTGAACGTCGCCTTCTCACCTGACGGCGATGTCTGGTACCAGGTTCAGGACCGCCGGCAGACCTTCCTCGACCTGCACCGGGCCGACCCGGACACCGGCGAGTCGGAGCGCCTCCTGCGCGAGGAGTCCCACGCCTGGGTCAACGTGCTCGGGCCGCCCCGCTTCCTCGAGGACGGCGGCTTTCTCTGGCTGAGCGAGAGGACAGGCTTCCAGCACGTCTATCGCTACGACACGGACGGCAAGCTCGTCAGGCCGCTCACCGAAGGACGCTGGGAAGTGCGCTCCCTGGACGCGGTAGACGAAGAGGCTGGGTTCGCCTACGTCTCGGGCACCTTCCGCTCGGCAATCGGTGCCGACGTACTGCGGGTCGCTCTCGACGGCTCGGGCCCGACCCTGATCACCGAAGAGCCCGGCAGCCATCGTGCGAGCTTCCCGGAGGACGGGCCGATCGAGCACTGGATCGCCACTTCGAGCGACCTCCACACGCCGACGACGATGACGCTGCAGCGTGCCGAGGACGGCGAGACTGTCCGCGAACTCGGCGGCGGCGAAGTGCCGGACATCGAGCGGTTCGAAGTCTCACCGCCCGAGCTTCTGACCATCGAGACCAGCGACGGCGTCGACCTGGCGGCAATGCTGATCCGGCCCCACGGCTTCGATCCAGAGCGCGTCTATCCCGCCTGGGTTCACGTCTACGGCGGCCCCCACGCACAGCAGGTACGCGACGGCTGGCAGGGTTCCCGCGGCATGTGGTTCCAGTTTCTGGCGCACCAGGGGATCGTCACTCTCGTCGTCGACAACCGGATCGCCTCAGGCAAGGGCGTCGAGTCGACCTGGCCGGTGTACCGGAACTTCGGCGAGCAGGAACTCGTCGACCTCGTCGAGGCGGTCGACTGGCTCGGAGCGCAACCGTGGGTGGACAAGGAGCGGATCGGCCTCGACGGTTGGAGCTTCGGGGGCTACATGACGCTCTACGCCCTGACCCGCTCCGACCGCTTCCGCGCCGGCATCGCGGGCGGCAGCGTCGTCGACTGGCGCGCCTACGACTCGATCTACACCGAGCGCTACATGTCGACACCGGACGACAACCCGGAGGGCTACCAGGCTGCGTCGGTTCGCGAACGGGCGGGCGACCTCCACGGCGACCTGCTGCTTATTCACGGCACGATGGACGACAACGTCCACATGCAGAACACTCTCCAGATCGCCTGGGACCTTCAGAAAGCCGGCAAGCCGTTCGAGATGATGCTCTATCCGAAGTCACGTCACGGCGTGAGCGATCTGGACCTCTCGCTTCACCTGCGCGAGACGATGGCCCGCTTCATCTTGAAGACGATCGACCCCTAGGAGCCTCTCCAGGCCCGCACGCTCAGAGCCAGCGTTGCAATCGTCCCCCAGGACAGCCCTACGACGACACCCGCGTCCAGAATGCCGCGCCACGGCTGATCCAGGCGGTGGACGAGTACGATCAGCACCAGGATGCCGGCGGTTCCGAACCAGACGCCGAGGCGTTCGCGCCGCGTTCCTTCGAAGTAGCCGGCCGCGTAGAGCGGCGCCAACACCACGCGCACCAGCGTCGGTTGACTGCGAACCGTCACCGCCCGCTCCGCCACCCGGGGCGAGAAGCGCAACTGGAAGCCGCGCAACCCTTCAGACCAGGCCATGAAGGGGATGATCACGAGCAGCGAAGCCCAGTGATACCAGGCGAACGGTTGGTCGAAGGCCGCGATGGAGATCCGGGCCAGCCGGTAGACCGCCCACACGAGCAGACCGACGATCCCGCCGACCGCCCACAGCGCGCCGGCCGTGGCCACCGCG
>WTGL01000100.1:24059-27837 GCA_011523565.1 Acidobacteriota bacterium | reverse complement strand
CCGGCGGTTCCCGCTTCACTCATCCGAGGCGAGATCCCGCCGGCCCTGGTCGCTCGCCAGCGCCGCGTGGTTCAGGATGTTGCGCGCCATGGAGGACACCTGCGTTCCGGCGTTGGCCCGGTAGATGGCGGCCCGGGCCTCGTGGACTCCGTCGTTCCCGGGAGCCGCGTGCAGGACGGCTTCGATCAGGTGGCAGGCCACGGCGTGGTCGCCATCCGACGAAGCGGCCAGCGCCCGCTCGACCACCCGGTCGATTCCGCCCGCCAGTTCGACCCAGGCTGCGGCCTGCTCTCTCTTCGTCGCCGGCACGACGTTGTCGAACTCGCCGTCCCACCAGCCGCCGTAGCGCCGCCAGACCATCCGCACCAGGAAGCTCGGATCGTCATACACCGGCTGCAGATAGGGCTCGTCCGCGAGGTCGGCCGGCGGGGTGACCGCCTGGAGCACCTGATCGAGGCTCAGTCCCCGGTTCATCGCCGCCACGCTCTGTTCTTCGATCGAACGCAGGTAACGCGCCGTGCCGTCCAGTGCCCGGCGCACCCGGTCGGCGCCCAGGATCGGCAGGCCGTGCCCCGGAAGGAGGATCTCGGCGCCGAGCGGCACCATCCGCTCCAGGCTGTCCGCCCAGTCGCCGACGTAGCGCTGCACCTTCTGCGGGTTGCCCGCGTTCGGCACCGCCCAGATGAACAGGTCGCCGGTGTGCAGGATGCGGCGCTCCGGTATCCAGGTCCAGGTGATGTCGTCCGTCTCGCCGCGGCCGTGGGTCAGCTCGAAGCAGCGCTTCACGTCGAGCAGGTGGCCGGCGTCGAGCATCACCAGACCGTCGCCGCTGTCGATGACATAGAAGCCGGCGATGCCCTTGAAGCCGAGCAGACCGTCCGCGAGCCGGCACGAGCCCGGGTAGTAGCGGTGGACCGGGTGGTGCTCGAACTGAAGGTCGAGTTCGCCGCGCCAGGCCTGCTCCGCCAAGTCCAGCAGAGGACATCCCCTCGCCCGATGACGGGCGCGGGGACTGCGACGCGTCTTGCTCGCTTCCTCGCAAGCCGGGTTCTGGGGCTGTTCGTCAGGCATGGGGGCGGACGTTACCGCAGCGGGAGCGGCGGCTGGCCGAAGAGCGCTGCTGTTAGCCTCCGCCCCGTGAAACGGAGCCTGCCCGCGACCGTGGGCCTGTTGGGTTTCCTCGCGGGCGTCCCCGTCGCCGGCCAGGATCAGCCGGAAGCCGGTGCCGAGCGACCGAGCATGGCCGCGACCCGGGTGGAGCGGGGGCCGAACGTCGACGGCGACCTGAGCGACGCGGTCTGGGCCCGATCGGAAGTCGGCACGAACTTCATCCAGCACGAACCGGTCGACGGTGTGCCGGCGACCGAGCAGACGGAAGTGCGCGTCGTGTTCACCGACAGCACGATCTACTTCGGCGTCACCGCGTTCGACGCGAATCCGGACGCGATCATCGCCAAGGAGATGGAGCGGGACAGCTTCATCTTCCAGGACGACTCGATCATCCTGCTGCTCGACACCTTCCACGACCGGCGCAACGCCTACACCTTCGAAACGAACCTGAACGGCGCCCGCTCCGACACACTGGTCACCGACGAGGGGCGTGACCTGAATCTCCAGTGGGACGGCATCTGGAACAGCGCGGCGCGGCGAACCGACTTCGGTTGGACGGTGGAGATCGCGATTCCGATCTCCACTCTCCGGTTTGATCCGGCCGCTCCGGCCTGGGGGTTCAACGTCCAACGCTACATCGCCCACAAGCGGGAGATGACCCATTGGTCGGGCCTGCCCCGCGAGGTCGGCATGCTCGGGCAGATCGGCTCCCAGATCCTGCCGGTTCACCGGGTGTCGATGGCGGGGGAACTCACCGGGCTCGCCGGGCTGGCGCAATCGGCCCAACTACAGGTCAAGCCCTTCGTCATCGGCGACGTGAGCGAGGATCCGCGCCTGGACGCCGACCCGCTAACGGACGGCGAGTACGGCCTCGACCTCAAGTGGGGCGTCACCCGTTCACTGGCGCTCGACCTGACGTACAACACGGACTTCGCGGAGGTCGAGGTCGACGAACTACAGACAAACCTGACCCGGTTCTCGCTGTACTTTCCCGAGAAGCGCGACTTTTTCCTGGAGAACGCCGGCATCTTCGATTTCGGTCCACCCCACCGGCTCTACTACGAGCCTCCCGTGCTCAAGACGTTCTTCTCACGCCGTGTCGGCCTCGACGAAGGCGAGCAGGTGCCGATCAACTGGGGCGCCCGCCTGACCGGACGGCTCGGCGGGTGGAACGTCGGCGTGCTGCGGGTCGCCACTTCGCAGGTCGGGCGCGTGGACGGGGCGCTGCCTGCCAACGCGTTCACGGTCGCACGGCTCAAGCGCAATGTGGGCCGG
Organism: Acidobacteriota bacterium; assembly: GCA_011523565.1. Lineage (GTDB taxonomy): Bacteria > Acidobacteriota > Thermoanaerobaculia > Multivoradales > Multivoraceae > Multivorans. The sequence goes on along the minus strand of WTGL01000100.1, from coordinate 25,452 downwards.
CGCTCCTCGGTCGGCGCGATGATCACCGAGGCGGCGCCCGACGGCGCGGCGGCGAACCGGGTCGTCGGCGTCGACTTCGACTACAAGCCGAGCGCCACGCTCGGCTTCGGCGGCTTCTGGACGAGCAGTGGTCCGAGCGAGGAAGTGGCCGGAGCAAGCGCATCCCGCGACTCCGGAGAGGCCGCCTACGGCTTCAACTTCGACTATCAGGGACGCGACCTGACGTTCTACCTGGACGCCCAGGACATCGAAGAGGACTATCGCCCCGCGGCAGGGTTCCTGCTACGCAAGAACGTCCGCCATCTGAACCCGATGATCCAGTGGTTGCCGCGGATCGAACGGGGCTTCATCCGCACCTGGTTCACGGAAATCAGAGCCGACTACTACGAGACACTGGACGGCGGCGAACTCGAGTCGCGCCAGATCGAGGTATCCCCGATCGGCATGCGGACGACGAGCGAAGACCGCTGGCGCCTGGCGTATCTCAACGAGACCGAGAACCTGGTCGAACCCTTCGAAGTCTCCCCGGGGGTCGTGATTCCACCCGGCTACTACGAGTTCGACGCTGTGCGGCTCGCCATCTTCAGCAACCAGAGCCGCTTCTTCGGCCTGCGCTCCCGTATCGACGTCGGCGACTTCTACACCGGTACGCAGGTGTCCGGCCGCACGACGTTCAACTTCAAGGTCTCGAAGCACGTGCAGACCGAAAGCCGATGGGTCTTCAACAACATCAAGTTGCCCCAGGGCGCCTTCGACATCGGCCTCTACAGCCAGCTCGTGAACTTCACGTTCACGCCGAACCTCCGGCTCAACACGATCGTTCAGTACAACGACCTCTCCGGCGACCTCGGAACGAACATCCGCCTGCACTGGATCTACAAGCCCGGCTCAGACCTGTTCGTCGTCTACAACGAGAACTGGATGGCCGAGGACCTGCGACACCGGCAAAGCACACACCGCCAGATCGCGGTCAAGTTCACCTACCTGATCCAGCCGTAGAGCCGGGGCGGAGGCGGATCGCCGCCGCTACGTCTTCGCCCAGTTGAAGGTGCGGACCAGGTGCGTGTAGTCCGCGTGCCCGCGCTCGATCGTCGTGCTGCCCAGGAAGTCCTCCCGGCCCAGCATGACCCGCAGCGGGTACGGCTTGCCCTCGAGCCATTCCTCGTCCAGATGGCCGTAGTCCTCGACCGGACGCAGTGCCAGGCGGGAGAACGTGATGTGCAGCACCACGCGCTCGCCCGGAATGGCGCGCGGGTAGTTACCGTGCCAGATCGAACCGTCCCAGACCACGACGGAACCCGCCGGGCACTCGGTCGGAATGGCGCCCGGTTCGGTCGCGACTTCCTCCTCGTTCGGGTGGCGGCGCAGGCGGTGGGTTCCCGGGATGACCTTG
>WTGL01000100.1:19809-24049 GCA_011523565.1 Acidobacteriota bacterium | reverse complement strand
CTCGGTGAACTCGTCGCATGCCCAGCAAAGCGTGAGCAACTGGTTGTGGACCGGGAACGGCGCCGGCAGCCAGTTCTGGTCCGCGTGGAGCGGCAGCTTCGCGGCGCCGAGCGGCCGGATGCTGCAAATCAACTGCGACAGGAGAGCGCCCTTCCCGCACATGATCTCGACCAGGGTCTGGATCTTGGGCCGGAGGACAACGTCCTCGAAGATCGGGTCACGGCCAAGCAGGAGGGCGGCCGACCGACTCTTTGCACGACCCTCCGTCTCCTCCGCAAGGCGCAGGCAGGCTTCCCGCAAGCGCTCGGTGAACTCGAGCGGCGCCACGTCGCGCAGAATCGTGTAGCCCTGGTCCTGCAGGTCGTGGACGTTCTGCGACATGTCGAGGCGCTCCACCTCCAGGGTCATGGCATCCAAGAGGTCGAACGGCTGCCGCGTTTCGGTCACGCGGTCCGGCGCGGACCGCGCCCTGGTCCCCCCGGCCGGCCTTTCGAGTTGCGCGGTCGCGGTCTGCGCCATCGTCGAACTCTCCTCTGTTTCCATCTCGATCTTCGTCACGATGCTACCGAGCGCCGCAGTCTCCCGCTGAGAACCCGTACGTATACATGGTGTCGATCAGCCGCGATCGTAGCAGCCGGCCCCGGCGCCACACGGACCCCAGCCATGAAGGCACTTGGCCTATCTACGTTCTTGGGCTACACTCGTGCAGCTTGCACGGCGCCGCGAGGCAGGCGACCGCCATACCGGCTAACGCCCCGCCACACGCTCATAGCGGCCGCGACTCAGCTTCCCGAGACGTTCGCCACGTCGCACCGTCCTTCGGGGAGCGACAGAACTGCTAGCCGGCGGCGCCGGCGTGTTCAACGGGTCGAAACCCCACCGGAATGCCAGAAGCACAGAGCGAAAGTCCTACCAAGACCCCACCCGCGACCAAGGGTTCGCGGCCGGCTCGCCGCAGGCGGCGCGGCCGCCCACGCGGCAGGGGGCGCAGTGGACGCACCGTTGCGCTGCACCAGCGCAGCGCGTCGCACTTCCGGCCAGAGGACCGGGAAGAGGGACAGACCGTCTTCTCGAAGGGAGACATCCAGCTGGAGATCGACGGCGCAAGCGCCCGGATCCTGATCTCTCCACCGCCCATCGACGGAACCGCGGCCGACTCCGATCCCAACTCGAACGGCGTCGCCAACGTCGAACTCGACTGGTCCAGGGTTCCTGACGAGCGAATTCTCCACGCGGTTTGCGGCTGCGATCAGTTCGCTGCCGGCAACGCTTGCGGTCACATCTGGGCGTCCTTGCTGCAACTGGCCGCGAATGAGCCAAGGAAGCAGCCGTCGGGCTCAGGCCGCGTCTCGCTACGCAAGACGCGACCACCCAGAGTGTCGATTCCGGGATCGGCTCTGGACGCGGTCCAGCCCGCGAACGACGGCCCGGAAGGTGCTCCCCGTCCGGTCCGCCGCTCGCGTCGAAGCCGAAACCGGCGACGGCGGCGAACCCCGGCAACGACGAGTTGGCGGTCTGTCGTGGAAACCGTGCGCCAGGACATCGACCGACAGGCTCGACCCCGCAAGCGCCCGAACCCAAGGAACGCCCCGGCTCAGATCCACCTTCTGCTGAACGCCGCCACCAGCCGCAACGCCGGCGGTCTGATGATCGACATCTTCGGTCGCAAGCAGAACCCGCAGGGCGAGTTCGGCAAGTTGAAGCGGCTGAACATCGAGCACGCAAAGCTGGAGGAGCTGCTCGGACTGACAACGGACGCGGCCGACCCGGCAGTGAACGGATTGCCCCCAGTCACCGGGCCCGCAATGGTCACCGCGCTACCGCCCGAAGTGCCGGCCCGCGCCAGCCGCAAGCGCAAGGGAGGCCGGGGCGCCCGGAAACCCGGCCGTCCGCTCGTGCAGCGGGTCTTCGTGCCCATGAACTGGATCGGCCCCCTGCTACCGCGGCTGAGCGCGGAAGGCCACCTCTACTGGTGGGACGGCCGCTCACTCGGCGATCCGCGCCCGGTCACCGTCGACGACGGGGAGCCCTGGCGCCTGGCCCTGCAGTTGGAACTCGCAGCAGCCAGCCGGGTCCGGCTGAGAGGTCTGCTCAGGCGCGGCGGCGAGACCGTGCCGCTGAGCCGGGCCGCGCTCGTTCTTCCCCTCCCGGACGGCGTCGGAGCCGCCCCTGACGCCGGCTCCAACGGGCAAGGCAACATGATGCTCCTGCTCGACGACGCGATCAGCCGCCTGGAACTCGACCCGATTCGCGATCAGCCCTGGTATGCCCTGCTCGGGGGGAACGGTGAGCTCGTGATTCCGGACGAAGACCTCGAGGCCGCCGTGACCAGTCTGCTCGAGTTACCCCGACTGCCGCCCCTGGAGCTACCGGAGGAGGTCTACCTGTCGGAGGAGGAGCCCATACCCCAGCCGCGTCTGGCCCTCGAGCCGGAGGACGCCCCCGAATGGATGAACCCGCAGCTCGAAGCCCGGCTCTCATTCGGCTACGGGGGCCTCACCGTCGACGCCGGCGATCCACGATCCGCGGTCGTCGACTGGGAAGAGCACCGGTTCGTTCGCCGCAACCTGGAGACGGAGCAGGAGGCGCTGGTCCGGCTGCTTGAACTTGGTCTCAAGCCGGTCGCATCGAAGAGCGGCCACAGCCTGGAACTCGAACCGCGCGATCTGCCGGCGGTCGCCGAGCCGCTGCTCCTCGAAGGCTGGGAAGTGGAAGCACACGGTGCCTCGATCCGATCGCCCAGCCCGCCGGCACTTCGCATCGAGAGTGGCGTCGACTGGTTCGAACTCAGCGGAGAAATCGACTTCGACGGCGATCAGATCGAGTTCTCGAAGATCCTCGCCGCGATCTCGGACGGCCGCCGCTCTGTCGACCTGAAGGACGGCTCAACGGGACTGCTCCCGGCCGCTTGGGTCGAGAACTACGGCTCTCTCAGCCAGCTCGCCCAGGACTCGAACGAGGAGGGTCTGCGCTTCCTGCCGTCGCAGGCGCTGCTGGTCGACGCCCTGCTGGCCGTTACGCCGCCGGTCAACGTGAACCAGACGTTCGCCGAACTGCGCGAGAAGCTGGAGACCTTCTCCTCGATCCGACCCAAGAAGGAACCCCGCAGTTTCGTCGGCACGCTCCGGAAGTACCAGCGGCTCGGCCTGGGTTGGCTCTGCTTCCTGCGTGAGTTCGGCCTCGGCGGTGTGCTCGCAGACGACATGGGCCTCGGCAAGACGATTCAGGCGCTGGCCCTGCTGCGGATGTACCGCACGGCCACGAAGACGACGAAGTTGCCGTATCTGGTGGTCGCGCCGCGCAGCCTCGTCTACAACTGGATCGACGAGGCTTCCCGCTTCACTCCCGACCTGAAGGTGCTCGAGTACGCGGGGCGCGACCGGGAAGACCTCCGTGAGGACCTCGAAGCCGCCGACCTCGTGGTCACCACCTACGGCACGGTCCGCCGCGATATCGGCTATCTCGCCACGGTCGAGTTCGACACCGTGATCCTCGACGAAGCGCAGGCGATCAAGAACGCCGCTTCGCAGACGGCCAAGGCATGCCGTCTCCTTGTGGGGCAGAACCGCCTCGCACTCACCGGCACGCCGATCGAGAACCACCTGGGCGAACTGGGCTCGATCTTCGAGTTCCTCAACCCGGGACTGCTGGGCCGGCTGCCGGTCCTCGACGTGCTCGCCGGCGGCCGGGCGCCGAGCCAGAAGGAACTCGCCCTGGTCGCGAAGGGTCTGCGGCCGTTCATCCTGCGCCGCAGCAAGGAAGAAGTGCTCCCCGACCTGCCCGAGAAGACCGAGCAGATCCTGCAGTGCACGCTGAATCCGAAGCAGCAGGATCTGTACGACCAGCTCCGCGCGAGCTATCGCGACAGCCTGCTCAAACAGGTGGAGGACAAGGGAGTCGCCGGTTCCACCATGCAGGTTCTCGAGGCGTTGCTCCGGCTCCGCCAGGTCGCCTGTCACCCCGGGCTCATCGACGACTCGTGGGAGGAGGCCGGCAGCGCCAAGCTCGAGTCCCTGTTCGAACAGGTCGCCGCGGTCCTCGACGAAGGCCACAAGTGCCTCGTCTTCTCCCAGTTCACGTCCCTGCTCGCCTACGTTCGCCGGCACCTGGAAGAAAACAAGGTGCCCTATGCCTACCTCGACGGCCAGACACGGAACCGAGGCGAGGTCGTCGAGCACTTCCAGACCGACCCGGACACGAACATCTTCCTGATCAGCCTGAAGGCGGGCGGCGTCGGCCT
>WTGL01000100.1:0-19799 GCA_011523565.1 Acidobacteriota bacterium | reverse complement strand
GAACCTGACCGCGGCCGGCTACGTCTTCCTGCTCGACCCGTGGTGGAACCCGGCGGTGGAGGCCCAGGCAATCGACCGCACCCACCGCATCGGCCAGACTCAGCCCGTGTTCGCCTACCGCCTGATCGCGCGCGACACCGTGGAAGAGAAGATGCTCGAACTCCAGCGTTCGAAGAGGAAGATCGCCGACGCGATCCTCGAAGGCAGCGGATCGTCCCTGCGGGATCTGACCGCCGACGATCTGCGGCTGCTGCTGAGCTGAGACCGGACATCTCGGCCCCCAGGTAGGGCCCTCGGAACCCGAATCCGGGTTCCGAGGGCCTTTTGCGTCTTAGTCAATGAACGCCGCTGCTGAACCGGCAGCGCGCTACTCAAGACGCCCCTGGGAACACGATGACGCCCCTGAACCTCACTCACGACTCGCGCACCTCGCTCAGGGAGACCCCGCGACTCCGACTCGCGGACCCTCCCCCGCGGACCCTCGAAGCGCCTTTGGCGCACGCGCTGCGGATGCTCGGCTCCCAATCGGGGCCGCTGATCTCCATGCTGCGTTTCCGTTCGCACCCCGGCCCCTCCACCCGACGCCAGGTGCACCACGGCCACCAGGGACGCAGGCCATGAACCGCCGGCGCCTCGCCATCGCGATCGTGACCCTGGCCGTCCTCGGTCCCTTGAGCGGCCTGATCTGGTTCGAGTCGAAGCTCGAAGCAAGACGATCTCAACGACCCGAAGTCGGTATGGTGTTCCCCGCCCTGCCGGGTCTCGCCGACGGCGAGTCCCTGCCGCCCTATCCGGGCCGGCTTCGGGTCGTTACCTTCGCCAGGGCAGGTTGCGGCAACTGCGACCGCACGATCGCGGCCCTGCGGCGACACGCAGCAAGCGGCGAACGCGACTTCGACTTGATCGCGGTCGTCGCGGACGCGCAAGCGACCGGGCTCGAGGACACGGCCGGCCTGTACTCGATCGCGGACCCGGACGCGTCGCTATCGAAGCGCTTCGGCGTCATCCACGTACCGCTCGTGTTCCTGGTCGACGAGCACTCCCGAGTCCGGGACGTGACGACCGGCGAACGGCCCGAGGCCGCCTGGCGCTCCTTTCTGGGACTCGAGGGCGATGCGCTCTGATCGCTCGCGCGTGGCGCGCAATCGACGCCTTGCCGCGGCCGGGCTCATCCTCGCCGGCGGCCTGATAGCCGTCGCCGTACGCGCCGTCGGCCCCACCCTGGACCGCATCGCCTGGGCATCCTCCCTCGACCCGACGGCGCCGGGGCCCGGTCAGGTAGTTCGCCAACAGAAGCGCTCCGACTGCGGCCCGGCCGCGCTCAAGATGATCCTCGAGCACCACGGCATCAACGGCATTTCACTCGCCGAACTCGAGTTCTCCACCGGCACCGGCGCGGACGGCACCAGCATGCTCGCCCTCAAGAAGACCGCCGAGGAGCGCGGTCTCGCCAGCCAGGGCCTGCGCCTGCCAGTGGAGCGGCTGCACGACATCCCGATGCCCGCGATCGCCCATGTTCACGGCGATCACTTCGTCGTCATCCGCAGCGCCGGGCCGGAGCTGGTCATCGACGATCCGTCCCTCGGCCGCCTGCGCATGAGTGCGAGCACGTTCGAGCGCTCCTGGGACGGCGTACTCCTCGCCTTCACCGGCGGACCATCCTGATTCCCTGGACGGAAACGGAATCCGTCCATTCCACTCAACCAACCGAAAACCACCGAAAGGACGCCCCTACATGAAAACGCGAAAAGCTCTGCTGACCGTACTGCTGATGCTCGTCGCCGGCGCCGCCGCCGCGATTCCGACGGCCACTGTACCCCTGGATCCGGCCACGCTGCCGGTGGACCTTCTTGAGAGGTCGCCAGCTCCCACCGGGCTCGGGTTCCTCGAGACCCAACCCGAATTCCCGCTGCAGATCAGCCAAGCGGCACCGTGGCCCTGCGACGACGATCCGTTCGGCCCGATCTTCATTCTCATCCCGTTGGGACCGACCACCGGACCGTTCGACCCGACGCAGTGTCTTCCCTTCCCCTGGCCGTTTCCGTTCTAGCGGCTGCGAGAAAAAGGAACCAGATCAATGAAGAAGTCTCTCCACACGCTGACCGCCTGCGTGGCCCTTGCGCTGATCGCGCAGAGCGCGGCCGTCAATACGTTGTCCACGTCCTCCGTGTCAGCGCTCGAAACCCCGCACGACACCGGCCGCACAGTCCTTGAAGCTCTCGACATGAAGGCGATCTCAGGGACCGGAGGCGGTACCGACTTCGCTTGCGGCTTCATGTCGGGAGCCGGACTCATCCTGACACTCAGCGGTGTCGCCACGCCCATCGGCGTCACACTGGCTGTCGGCAGCGTCGCCTGCTCTCTCTTACTTTGAAGCGACGCAAACCGACGAAGCCAGCCCACCCTCGAACCGTCCCGAACTACATCGACTAAGCGAAAGGCATTGATATGACCAAGAAGACACTGACATGCGTTCTCATTCTCTTCCTCGCTCTTGGCGCCACATCAACTTCCGCGGCTAGCGAGACCACCCTCCTCGCCGATCCGCTGGACAACCGTTCGACCGAGATAGAGCAGGCAGGGGATCAGCTTCTTCTCGCGACATCTGGCGGCAAAGCCAGCATGTCCTGTCTCGGCACCATTGCGGGACTCACCGCAATTGGCCTCATAGTCGGGGCCGCCACAGGCGGAGCCGGGCTAGCAATCCTTGGAGCTTACGCTCCCCTCGCCGTCGTCGTCTGTGTGTAAGTGAACCACAGGCGTCCGCAAGCAGGCACCTAGAGAGGTCGCGATGGCAACGGAAGACGATCGGCAATCCTGGATCACGAATCCGAGGTCGAAGTCGTCGCCGTTGCCATCGCGCATCCCTCGCCCCCGCTCGGCATCGGGGACTGAGCGAGGTCATGACTCCAGGTACCTTGGTCACAAGAGACCGGAATCGTTCCCATACCTGCCTGGACCCGTGCCAAGAACAAGTACGTTTGACGGACGCCACAAGTGCGGGGTAGCGTCCGTCTGTTGGTCGTCAGAGGCGCAGTGGGCCTGCGAGCCGGACCCCCTGCCAGACCTAGCCATCGCCCCTGGGCCTAGGGTCGCTCCCTTCGCCAGGCGAGTCGGCGGGGGGTCTCGTTTGTCCTGCGCGGAGCGGCCGATTCGGCCCGCCACCAGTCCTGGTGCCGGCCCAACCCCGACTAGAACCGGCTAGCGCGACAGCATAGGGACTCAATGGCGACGTTCACGAACCCGGGCAGCCGGGTGGACCTGCTGCTGACCCTGGGCCGACTCGTGCTTCCGGACGCCCTCAGGCGCGGCGACCAGGCGCCCGTGGTAGCGATCGGGCTCGCGCTTCTGTACCTCATGATCGCCACCGTTTCCGCCTTCACCCTGCTGCCCCTTCTCTTCGGCATTGAGGATGAGGAGCTGCGCAGGCACCTTCTTAGCCTCTGCGCCTGCCTCGTGACACTGATGTGGCTGGTGGGTCAGGTGGTTCTCCGACTCCCGGTCACGTGGCTGCTCGATCTCGAGGAACTCCTGCCGCTTCCGGTCGGCTTCAGAGACCTCTACTTGCTCAGGCTGGCCCTGAGCCTCGTCGGCTACTGGCTAGTTGCCCTGGGGCCCGCAGCGATCTACGCCCTCGCGACCCGATCCCGCGGATTCATCCACTTCATCCTCGCCTCCTCGGCCCTAGCGGTCCTGGTTCTCTTGCTCGGACGAGTGACGGCCATTCTCGAGACGACAATCGATCGACTCGTGGAGAGTCTGATCGGGCTCATCGGTCTGTTCCTTGCAACCGCCGGAGCGATCTACGGCGCCGGCATCGGAATCCGCCTGCTGGAAGGCGAGATCGAGGTCACAACGGTGGCGACTTCGATACGCGAGTCAGCGATCCTGAACGCCTCGGAACACACGCCTCCGGGACTCCTCGTCGCCATTCTGGACTCACCCGGTGCGCCCCAAGCCAACGTGGCACGGCTCGGTGCCTTGCTGGCCCTTCTTGCGGCGGCGATCCTGCTCGAGGAACGGCTGCTCCGGCACCAACTCCTTACCCGCCCACGTGGGAACCGCAGGACCGCCTCGCCGGTTACCCCGCTGCGCCGCCTCCTTCGACACCACGCCAGACTCTCGCCAGCCACCAGCCTGACACTGGTCGAACTCGAGGGCGCGTTGCGCGCCAAGGGAGTCCGGTGGGCATACGCCATGTGCCTCGGATATGCGGCGTATGCCTCGGTCGATCTCTATCTCGGAGTCCTCACCGCCGTTCTGCTGACCACTGTCGTCCTGAACGGTGTACGGACCGAGAAGCCGCCGCCAGGTTGCCTGCTCTGGCGCGAATCCCTCACGCTGCCACTGCCCGCGTTAGCTATCTTCCGCACGCCCGCCCGCCTACCAACGCTCCTGGCCGTTCCGGCCGTCGCCCTCGCTACCGGTGTCGGCTTTTTCCACTTCGGATGGAGCGAGTGGCGACTCGGCGCTCTGGCGGTACCGATTACCGCCGCGCTGCTCCTGGTCGCGGACGGTGTCTACAGCCTCGTTCAACTGTACTGGCCCAAGCGGAAGATCGTTGGTGCGTCGGAGTTCGAACCGGCGAACTTCGTGGCGAGCTTCTTGTCCACACTCCCCATGATGACCCTTCTCGCCCTGGGCATCGTCCTTTGGAGGATCATGGAGGAGGTCCGCCGAGGCCCCCTGATCGCCGGCATATCTGCTGTCGCCATCCTCCTCTTCGCGGCATTGTGCTGGCGCGTGTCGACGGTACGACAACGACGCGAAATCGGGGCCAGGGCGCACGAACTGCTGCTCCGCGACCGGACCGAGGAGCGATCGAAGCGCTCCTGACAACCAATAGGAACAAGGAACACCACCGACTCATGGCAGTAATCAAGGCACAAAACCTGACCCGCTCCTACAACGGCCACGTCGTGGTAGACGGCGTGGATCTCGACATTCAGGAGGGGCAGATCCTGGGGTTCGTCGGTCCAAACGGGGCCGGCAAGACGACGACCTGGTCGATGTTGACCGGGGTCGTAAAGCCCACGGCAGGCACGGTCCGCCTGCTCGGCAGACCGGTCGACGTGAACGACACGGAGCTCAAGCAACAACTCGGGATCGTGCCCGACCACAGCGTCATGTTCGAGAGCCTGACCGGCGAGGAGCTGCTGCTGTCGTACGCCCGCATCTACGGTCTGAGCCGCGAAGACGCCGGTCAACGAACCGACGAGGCACTCGCCGTCTTCGACCTCCAGGACGCCGCCAGGCGCCCCATCACGACCTACTCCCACGGCATGCGGAAGAAGATCCGGCTGGCCGCGGCGACCCTTCATGCACCGCGGGTCCTCTTCCTCGATGAGCCGTTCGAGGGCATGGACGCCCTGAGCGCCCGGACCGTCATGTCGATCCTGCAGCAGATGGCCGAGCAGGGAGCAGCCATCTTTCTCACTTCCCACATGCTCGACTACGTCGAACGCGTGTCTAGCCATATCGCCGTCATCCGAGACGGCAAGGTCCTCCTGTCCTGTTCCCGGGAGGAGTTCCGCGAACTGCCTGACACCGGGGGAGAAGACGGCGCCGGCCGGCTCGAGAACCTCATCCTCAGCATCTCCAGACGAGAGAGGTTCTCCCGCCTCTCGTGGATCGGCAACCGGAGCAAGACATGACCGGACATCAGCAGCCCACCGACAACCCGCGCGAGACCGAGGCGACCGGCGACCGACGCCGGAGGGGCTGGCTCAACGCAATCGCCGGAATCGTCATCTCGCCACGGGCGAGCTTCGAGATCATTCGCCGGAACACACCCTGGCTTCCGACTCTGCTCCTGGTGCTGCTGGGCACGCTCGTGGTCGGCGAGTTGAGTCGGCCGTACCAGGAGCGGGGTATGAGGGCCCAACTGGCCGAGATGCTGCCCGGAGGCGCCGAGCAAGCCGACCTGCTGATGGCTGCGGCAGAGCAGGCGGGGCCGGTTGCGCTCTGGACCGGGCGCGCCGTAGCCGGGGTGACCTTCGCGGTCGTCCTGCTGATTCAGACCCTGCTCCTGTGGCTCCTCGCGATGGCCTTCCAGGGTCAGGCGCGCTTTCCGCAAGCGCTGTCGCTGATGGTCCACCTCAAACTGATCCCGCTGATTCAAGGGTTCGCCACCTTCCTCATCGCCAGTCTGAGAGGCCTGGATGCCGTGCAATCGATGGAGGACGCTCAGCCGGTCCCCGGCCTCAACCTGCTGGTGGCGGGAGACAGCGCCGCACTCAATGTGGTCTGGGCGACCGTCAATCCCTTCACGATGTGGTTCCTGGTCCTGCTCGGTCTGGGCGCGGCGTCGGTCCTGGGACTGCCCCAACGAAGGGGCTACCTGCTCGCCGGGATCTACTGGGCGGCAACAACGGCATTCGCGGCGACCCTCGCAGGCGTCGGAGCCGCCGTCACGCCCAGCTAGGAGGCTGCGGCGGGGCGTCACCCATGAACGACGGCAAGGAGCGCCGCCGGAGTGTGCCAACATGGGACCAGACTCGCCAAGGTTCCTCAGAGGCGGACAACTGGAGACCATCGTGACCGAAGATCAGGCCCCTGGGAGTCAGCCCCTCGAGCGGCCCGAGGAACTCCGCGCCCCAAACGGTACCGCCGAAGCGGACCGGAACGCCTGGCTCAGGGCGGTCGTCGGTATCGTCACGTCTCCGAAGAGCAGCTTCGATCTCATCCGGAAGCACCAGCCCTGGCTCGGCGCTTCACTCCTCCTGCTCGCGGCCTCGACCGTGCAGTTTCTGCTGGCGTTGAGGGGCCTCGCCAGTAGCCCGGCATTCGAGGGCATTGTCGAAGTGCTCCCCAATGCCGAAGCCCTGGTGCTCGCCACAGGAGTGATCTTCGCGGTGATCGGCCTGGTGATCGGCTGGCTTTTCCAGGCCCTCGTGGTCTGGCTGCTGGCCGTGGCCCTCACCAGCAACGCGACGTTCGGCCGGTCATTCTCACTGACCGTCCACGTGGCCGTGATCTCCTGCCTCGCAGGGTTCGTCGGCCTTCTGTTATCGATGGGCGCCAGCCTGGAGTCGCTCGAGTCACCCACCGATGTGGCGGAGGCAATGGTCGTGCCGGGCCTGAATCTCCTCCTCACGACGGACAACGCGGTCCTGAACACGATCTACTCGAGCATCACTCCCTTCTCCATCTGGCACCTGATTCTGCTCGGCCTTGGCGCTGCCGCGGTGTTCGAGATGTCGCCACGAAAGGGACTCCTGATCGTCGGCATCTACTGGGCAGGAACGACCGCATTCGCGGCCGCGGCGGCCGGGGTGGCCGGCGTGCTCTCCTCCTAGAGCGATATGAGCGCCGACGTCGACGCCGGTCGACTCCTGTGGCTCAGGGCCCTGGTCGGGATCTTCGCCGGTCCGCGGCGCGCCTTCGAGATCATCCGCGATCACCAGCCCTGGATGGGCGCCCTGGTGGCGATGTTCGCGATCCTCGTCGTGAGGGCGTACCTGTCACACCAGGAACTAGCTGGCGCTCTGGGCGGCCGCGAGCCGGTCGGGGTCCTCTACGAGCCGATCCTGCTCAATGTCGCAGCCGTGCTGATTCAGTTGCCCATCGACGTTCTGGTGGTATGGCGACTGTCCCTGGCGTTTGGAGGCAAGGCACGGTTGCTGCAGTTCTTTTCCCTGATCGTCCACGTCTACCTGATCATCCGCCTGGGCAGGCTGGTCAGGCACCTGCTCTGGAGGGTCCGAGAGGCGTATCCGGCAGAGGGGGGTGACCTGTGGCCGGGGTTCGAACTCGACCGCCTGATCCCAGCCTTCAACACGATCTTCGGGGCACTGTTCGAGGGGCTCGCCCGCTTCTCCTTCTCCATCTGGGCTCTGATCCTGCTAGGTCTGGGTACCGCAGCAGTCGCTCGACTGCCACGGCGCATGGGCCTGGGGATCGCGGGAATCTACGTGGCGTTCATGGCGGCATTGGCCGAGGGGTTCGAGGGAGTGACGGCAGTCATGGTGGAGTCTGTTCGCCGGACGATCTAGGCCGGTGCTAACTGCCGGGGACCGCTTCAGCCCCCTAGGGCCGTAGCAGCGTCAAATCGTTTGACGCATCGGAGGCTCGCGCGGTAACTTCCGTGCGTTGGTCGTCGGTGTGTAGTGGGCCTGCGAGCCGGGTCCCCTGCTGAATAAAACAGCCGACAAACGGCGCGGGGTCGCTCCCGGCGCTCGGTGAACAAGCAGGCGTACGTGCCCACTGTGCATGGCGACCAACAGGGCCCGGCGCCATTCCCCGGGCCGACCCGCGTCGACCGGCGGACGTCTCCTGCCGTGGCTGCGACCGGCGCTACTGGTATAACGAGAAGTCTCGTCAGTCCGTCAAGCAGGAGGCACACGATGCACACCAGGGTTCTTCCACCCGTCGCCGCGGTAGCCGCCATCGTTCTCTTCGCGGCCCCGGCCGCGACAGCCACCGATGAGGACGCCATTCCGCGCACGCCCTCGGGACGCCCCGACCTCACCGGCACCTACGACGTCGCCACCCTGACACCGCTCAGTCGGCCCCAGGAGTTCGGCGACAACCTGTTCCTGACGCCGGAGCAAGCCAACGAAATCGTCGAGAGGGAGAGGCAGCGAGTCGAAGCGCGCGCCGCCGTCCGTCAGATCACCGAGGCGCCTCCCCCCGGCGGCGCACCACCGATCGGACTCGGCGACGAGTTCCGCGAGAGAAGCGGCGCTGGCAACGTGGGCGGCTACAACAACTTCTGGACGGACCGCGGCAGCGACGTGTTCTCGATCGACGGGAAGTTCCGGACGTCGATCATCGTCGATCCGCCGAACGGACGCATGCCCGCTCTCACCGCCGAAACGATGCAGCGGATGTCCGAACGGCGCGGCCGGCGCCGCGGCAACGACGGCACCGCCTGGTGGCTGGACGTCGAGGGGCCCGGCCCATATGACGGGCCGGAGTCCCTGGGCGTACCCGAGCGCTGCCTGATCGGCTTCGGTTCAACCGGCGGACCGCCAATGCTGCCGGTGCTCTACAACAACGCGAAGCGGATCGTGCAGACCGAGAACCACGTGGTAATTCTGATCGAGATGGTGCACGACGCCCGGATCGTGCGCATCGGCGGCGAGCACGCGCCCGCGAGTGAACGCCGCTGGCTCGGCGATTCGATCGGCTGGTGGGAAGGCGACACGCTGGTCGTCGAAACGACGAACTTCATCGATCGGCCAGCGCTGTTCCTCGCCTCGCGGAACCTCAAGGTGACCGAGCGCTTCACTCGCGTCAACGCCGACGACCTGCTCTACGGCTTCACGGTCGAGGACCCCACGGTCTGGACGGCACCCTGGAGCGGTGAGTACGTGTGGCCAGGCATTGCCGGCAACGTCTACGAGTACGCCTGCCACGAGGGGAACTACTCGATGGGCGGCATTCTCAAGGGCGCGCGGCTACTGGAAGACGAGGCGCGAAGCGCCGCGAGCAGCGGCGGCGGGTAGCTTCGCCCTCGCCGCCGAAGGAACTGACTGCCTCCTACCGAGGCGGCTCGGTCGGGTCGCGGCCGTCGCGAGGCGCGCCGGTGCCGGACGATCCCATGAACAGCTTCCGGCCATCCGGGAAGGTCAGGTCACGACCGTTCGCCTTGTTCGACCCATCCTTGGCCTGGTAGCCGTCGACCACGATCTCGGTCCCGGGTAGTAGCGAGTTCTTGGTGAAGCCGCGACGGGCGAGCGTGTTCGGTGTTCCGCCTTCGACCATCCAGACCGTCGACGTGCCATCGTCGTTCGCGACCTCGAGGTGGATCCATGCGTGGGGATTGATCCACTCCATCTTCGTCACCGTACCGCGAAGCTGGAGCGGCCGGTCGGCATCGAACTCGGCCGAGAAGGCATGGTGAGCCGCGACGGGTATGGCGATCACTGCGGCCGCGCCGGCGGCCAGCAGAACGATCCGCTGGAACTTCATCGTTGTTCTCCTCTTCGACGTTCAGCTTGGGGTCAGGGACTTGAATCGGCGCCCTTGCGCAGGTGCCCGTACATCAGCTCCTCGGCGAACTCGACGCACTTGAACTCCAGGAGCTGCATGTTCGGATCGATCCGCCGGTAGAGCGGCAGGCTGATCTTCCAGGGCTCGCTGTACACGTTCTCGTCGGTGATCGTCGCCTCATACTGAAGGTGGTAGGGGCTCGTTGCGGTCCAGCGCTCCTCGACGTGGATCGCGTCCGTGTGGTGGTTGCCGCTCGAGTCGAGCCAGGTGTCGGGCACCTGGCTGGTCACGTCGACGACCAGGGTTTCACCCTCCCAGCGTCCCCGCGAGTGCCCCATCCACGTATCGAACGGAGCCTCGAAGTCGGGCCGGTTCATGTAGATCACGCGGCTGGCGCTGGCGAACTCGTACGCGATGAGGATGTGATCCGGCGTCTGGACGATCTGAAAGGGAAAGGGCAGGTAGTTGGCCCGGGGAATGCCCGGCATGTAGCACTTGACCGCCGGGTCGAGCTCCAGCCAGTTCTCGCGGTTACTGTTCCGCAACGCCAGCGCATCCGGCAGGTACGGGATCTTCCCGCCCTCGACGACGCCGAGGCCGGCCGGGACGGCGCCCAGCGCCCCCATCTCGACGACCGGTCCATGGCGAGCCGCGTGGGCCTCGATGTCCCAGTGCGTCGCGCCCAGGGCCTGCCAGATCCCGTTCAGGTCGGGCTTGCCGTCATGAGTGCGCGGCGCGGTGTAGTCCGTACCCTGAGCCGAGGCCGGTGCCGCCGCCAAAACGGCCGCCACCAGGACCGCGACCGCCGTTCGCTCGATGAGACTCCGCTTCATCACACGATCTCCTATCCTCTGAGCCGGGAACGGTGAGGATAGCAGCCGTGGCGGCCGGCAGTTCAGGCCGCCCGGCCGGCAAAACGAGGCCCGCTAACATGATGCTCCCTTGTCCGGTTCACGACTCCTCGGAAGCTCCATAGATCGGCTGGTGGCGACCGTCGTCGCCGCCGCGACCGTCGCCCTGACCCTCTGGCACGGCCCGCCGCAGGCAGCCGCTCAGATCCAGCCGCCGCCAGCCGGCGAACAACCGGGCGACCGCCCGCCGAACCGGCGCCCGATCCGCGAGGACATCGTCCTGCGCGAGTCCATCGACGTGCGGCTGATCAGCCTCGACGCCGTGGTGACCGACTCTTCCGACCGACCCGTCACCGGCCTGACGAAGGACGATTTCGATCTCAAGGTGCAGGGAGAGCCGGTCGAGATCCTGAGCGTCTCGGCCGGCGAGGAACTCCGCGAGACGGTAAGCGGCCGGCTTACGCTGCTCCTCTTCATCGACGAGCGACACCTGCAGCGGAAGCACCGCGACACGGCCCTGGCCGAGATCGCCGAGGCGCTGGACGCAGAGATCGAGGCGAATCCGACCTGGGTGGCGGCTGCCGTGTTCGGGGAGCGGCTCGAACCGCTGCTTTCGCCCACACGCGACCGCGAGGCCGTGAGGGCGGCAATCGCCGCGATCTCGGACCGCGAACCGCCGGCTACTGGCCTCCGCAACCAGCAGCGCGTCGCTTCTCTAGCCCTGCGCGACGCACTGCGGCTGATGGCCGCCAAGGGCAGCCGCTACCGGCTCGGCGAAGCGTCCCTTGCCAGCGTCGCGTCGAACCTGCGCAGCTACGGCGAGGCACTGCGGCTCGACACACTGCAAACGGTCGCCGCCGTGCGCTCCCTGGTCGAGGCCCTGGCCTTCGTCCCCGGCCGCAAGACGATCCTGTTCGTGAGCGACGGCCTCCCACGCCATCCGCTCGACAGCGCGGCGAAGACCATGTACGACCGCCTCGCGGGCGCATCGCGTCAGCTCGAAGGGGACGAGTTGATCCGTGCGCCCGGCACCCTTCAGATGCACGACCGCAACCACCTGCCCTTCGGCGTCGACCGGGCCGACGACATGGGCCTGCCCTCCAACAACCCCCAGCTCGACGACGGCGGTGCTCTGTCCTTCCAGACGCTGGCCGCGGAACTGAGCTGCGCGGACGCGTTCGAACAGCTCGCGGCGCTCGCCAACACGCACCGCGTCACCTTCTATCCGCTCAAACCGCCGGTGGTCGATCCGTCCATCAGCGATCTGGGCGAGAGCGCCGCGGGGCGCGGCTCGATCGTCGAGCTGTCGGATGTGCGCTCCGGCATGGAGAGTCTCGCCGGCTTGACCGGCGGCCTGTCCTTCGCCGCCGAGACCGGTGTCGGCGAGTTCCTGCAGTCGACCCGTGTCGACATCTCGACCTACTACTCGCTTTCCTTCTCACCGCCCGACTCGATGAGCGATACCGGCATCCGGGAGGTCACGCTCCGCGTGCGGAAGCGGTCGTCGGCGAGGCACGGGAAGGTGCGCTACCGCGCCAGCTACGTGCCGGTGACGATCCAGCAGAACCTCGCCAGCCGCGCCTGGGGCACACTGCTCTTCGGCTGGGAGGAGAACCCTCACGGCATGGAGGTCCAGGTCCGCCGGGTCGCCGACGCACCGGCCGGCACGAAACAGGGGCAGACGCCGCTCGAGGTCGTCGCCAGCCTGCGGATCGGCGAACTCGAGCTCGTACCGGCGCGGGCCGCCCGCGAACCCGTCGCCAGCGGCGCCTACCGCGTCGTGCTGCAGGTGCAGCGGGACGACGGCAGCCGGATGCCGCCCCAGCACTTCGACTTCGACCTCAAGGTGCCTCTGGCCGAACTCGAGGCGGCCGGGGCGCAGTACGTCGCCGTCCGCAGCGGTCTGCTGCTGGCGCCTGGGAGCTACCGCCTGGCGGTCGGTCTCTGGGAGGAGAACAGCGGGCGTTCCTCCTTCGTGGTGCGGGAACTGTCGGTCCAGCCGGACCCGAGCGTCGCCTGATGAGCCTCAGTCAGGCTCCTGGCTAGCGCTGTAGCAGATAGTTCAGCTTGACGATCAACTGCCGGCCCAGGGGCTGGCGGTTGCCGATCGTCGGCGCGGTCCAGTTCTCGTTGTAGACGACAAACAGGTCCGACCCGGGACGGTAGATCCAGTGGAACCGCGCATTCACGCCAAGGGCACCGTCGGCGGCGTTGTACTGCGCCAGGACGTTCAGACGGAGGTTCGGAGTCCAGGCAAGGTTGACTCGTTGCAGGAACTGGTCGAAGTTGAAAGCCCCGGAGGGGAGATCCACCTCCGTGTAGATCCAGCCAGTCTGGGTCTGCAGGCGCCGCGACAGCCGGAAGGTCACACTGTTCTGTGTCGTAAACCAGTCGCCGTCGAAGAAACCGCCGCCGAAGGTCAGGTTGTCGTACCAGAACGCCCGCTTGCCGCTGGTCGAGAACCCCCCGGCATAGCTCTCGTTCTCGTACAGCCCCACCGGCACCACGATGCCGGGGGCAATCTCGAACGGCTCGAACAACTGCTCCTTGGACCAGCGCCGGCCGGCCCAGAGGAACTCCCCGCTCTCGGTAGCGATGCCGAGCGGCGAGAAAGCGATCGTCTCGCTCTCCAACCTGCCGTCGCTGCTCCGTTCGAAGCGCTCGACCCCAAGATCGGACCACCAGCTGAGCAGGCCCCACTTCTCGATCCGGGGCCGCCACTCCAGGCGCGGGTAGAACATCCGGAAGTCGCGGCGCTGAAGGAAGCCGACGGCGGGGTCGAAGTCCGGCTCCACCTCGACGTAGTCGGCCGATGCCGTGAACTCCGGCCCCTGGTAGGCAAACCCCGCGCCCCGGGTCTCGTTGCCTTCCTCCTCTCCGGCGCCGAGCCCACGATCGCTCTCGGCCCAGAACCCGGAGACATCCGTCCGCTGCGTCGGCTTCAGGTCGAAGTCGAGGCCATGGAGCCTCTCGCTGGCGAAGCCCTCCCGGCCCCGCTGCGTGAAGATGCCGCCGACCGTCGACCGTTCGCCGATGTTCCTCGTGAACCGCGCCACGCCGTACGTCGCCCCCGGCACGGCTCCCTCTCCGTTCTCCCCCGAGAGACCCGCCGTTGAAATCCCCAACATGCCGATGTTCCAGCCCCCGGCCCGCCCAGTGAGCCGCGCGCCAACGTCGATCGGCACCGTGCGGCCGCCTTCGAGTCCGATGCGCCGGGAAAAGAACGGCTTCATCAGCGGCCGGCCCCACGGCACGCGGGGCCGCGGCCCGAAGTCGAACACGCCCGCGTTCTCCAGGAAGAAGTCCCGCTTCTCCGGGAAGAACAGCGAGAACCTGGTCAGGTTCACCTGCTGATCGTCGACCTCGACCTCGGCGAAGTCGGTGTTGTAGGTCAGATCGAGCACCAGGGAACGGGTCAGCCCCCACTTCAGGTCGAGGCCGCCGTCGAAGTCGTCGCTGGCGTCCCCCCGGACCCGGTCGTCGTTGCGGCCGCCAACGGCATACGGCTTCACGTCGAGTTGACGCGAGGGCCGCATACCGCGAAGGCCCGTCATTCTCCCGGCCAGCGAGACGCGGTACACGGCGTTCTGCCCCTCCTGCGCCAGGTCACTATTGCGGCTCGCCTCGAGCGGCAGCGGTGCCCAGTGCGTCTCTTCGTTCCGCCGGCGAATCACCCGCTGCACGTTCAGGCCCCAGACCTCGCTCTGGGGATCGAAACGCAAGGTCGAGACCGGTATCGCGATCTCCGCCACCCAGCCCTGCCCCGTCCGCCGCGCCGCGATATCCCAAACGCCGTCCCAGGCCCAGTTCACGTCCCGGCCCTCGTCGGTGAGCAGCGCGTCGGTCCGCGCACCGTTCGGATTCGTCAGGAAGAGGTAGGCGTTGCGCCCGTCGTGGAAGGTGTCGAACAGGAGCAGGATCGAGTCGTCCTGGAACAGGTCGCTGTCACGCTCCATCTCCTTCGCCACGATCCTCGCTGGCTCACGGTCGTTCGCCCGCACGGCTACAAACAGCGTGTCGGGCGTGTACGCGACCGCGAACTCGGTCGACTCGCTCGACGGCTCGCCGGTGCGCGGCTGGCGCTGGACGAAGCCGCCCGCCCACTCGGCGGTCGACCAGGCGGAATCCGTCAACTCGCCGTCGACACGCACCGGCTGCTCGATGCGGAGCGCCTCCATGGCAGGCCGATCCTGGGCGGCCGCGAGATGAGGGGCGGCCAGGATCGGCGCCAGGAGAAGGACGATCAACCGAGGCCGGTCCCATTTGCTTCGGAACCGCGCGCCAGCCATCGCAGCGGCACGATATCGTGCATTCACCGCACCCCCACCAGGAGACATACGATGTCGACACGCATGCTGCTGATCGCACTGGGCTGCGCCGGCGCCGCGGGCTTTCTCGGCGCCGCCGGACAGGACAAGACCTCCGACACGATGGCATCGGCCGCGAACAACTTCCTCGCCGCCCTGACGGCCGACCAGCGCGAAACGGTCCTGCTCGACTTCAATGCCGCTGAGCGCGTCGACTGGCACTTCATCCCCAAGGAGCGCAAGGGGCTTTCGATGCTGGACATGGACCCGGCGCAGCATCATCTTCTCCACGCCCTTCTCAGCGCCTCGCTGAGCCGCACCGGTTACGGCAAGACGACCACCGTGATGAGTCTCGAGAGCGTGCTGCGCAGCCTGGAGGAGGCGGCGGGCGCGAACCGATTCACTTCAATGAGGGATCCCCTTCGCTACCACGTCACGTTCTTCGGCGAGCCCAGCGAGGACGGCGATTGGGGCTGGAGCTTCGAAGGGCACCACGTGTCGCTCAACTTCACCGTCGTGGCCGGGGAAGCCACCGCATCCACGCCGCTGTTCCTGGGCGCCAACCCGCACCGCGTGCCAAACGGGCCACGCGAGGGACTGCGTGCCCTCGGAAGCGAAGAGGACCTTGCCCGGGCCTTGCTCGAGTCCCTGGACGAGGAGCAGCGTGAACGGGCCACCATCGGCGAGGAGGCGCCCCGCGACATCTTCAGTTCGAACCAGCCGCGCGTCGAGCGCCAGGTGCCGAAGGGCCTTCCGGCAAGCGCCCTCAGCGAGGAACAGCGAGCTCTGCTCGACGCCCTGATCGAGGAGTACGCCGGCAACGTGCCACCGGACCTCGCCGCCAGGCGCCGAGCCCAGGTCGAGGCCGCGGGAAACGCGATCCACTTCGCCTGGATGGGACCGGGCGAGCCCGGAGCGCCCCACTACTACCGCGTCCAGGCGCCGGACTTCGTCATCGAGTACGACAACGTCCAGAACAACGCCAACCACAGCCACACGGTCTGGCGCGACTTCGACGGCGACTTCGGCCGCGACCTGCTCGCCGAGCACCACCGCGACTACGAGCACTGACGAGGCGGCCGCGGAACCGGCCGTTCCGTTGCTAGGGTTGCGCCCCCCGAAACAGAGGAGGCGCCCCATGTCCGCACCCAAGCCCGGCACGCCCGGGTGGCTGGCCCAGGTCCAGGAAGAAACCGTCGACCCGTCCCGGCGGATCGTCGATCCGCACCATCACCTGTGGCGCCGGCCGACGGGGGACTATCTCCTCGAGGACCTGTGGGGCGACACGGAGGCGATCGGTAAAGACGGCGAGAGCCACAACGTCGAGAAGACGGTGTTCGTCGAGTGTCGGGCCTGCTACCGCGAAGACGGGCCGGAGCACCTGCGGTGCGTGGGTGAGACGGAGTTCGTGGCCGAAAACGCCGCCGCCTCGGCCGAAGGCGAGGGTGCGGTGATCTCCGGCATCGTCAGCCACGCGAACCTGACCCTGGGCGAGGGTGTGGCGGAAGTGCTCGACGCCCACGAGGAGGCCGGCAACGGCCTGTTCCGGGGCATCCGCCACTCCGGGGCCCGCGACCCGCATCCCGAGCACCTGCGGATCGCGGGTAGGGCGCCCGAGGGTCTCTACTCCCGTGACGACTTCCGGCGCGGCATGGCGGTCCTGGGGCAGCGCGGCCTGACCTTCGACACCTGGCACTACCACCACCAGAACCGCGACTTCGCCGATCTGGCGCGCGCCGTGCCCGAGACGACGATGATCCTCGACCACTTCGGCACGCCGCTGGGCGTCGGCCCCTACGCGGACAAGCGCGAGGAGATCTTCAAGAGCTGGAAGGACGACATCGCCGAGATCGCCGAGTGTCCCAACGTGGTCGCCAAGATCGGCGGCCTGGCGATGCCCGACAACGGCTTCGGCTGGAATACCCGGGCCACGCCGGCCACCTCCGACGAGCTCGTCGCCGCTCAGCACCGCTACTACCTGCACACGATCGAGTGCTTCGGGCCCGACCGCTGCATGTTCGAGAGCAACTTCCCCGTCGACAAACTCTCGATCCCGTACCACGCGATGTACAACGGCCTGAAGAAGATCGCGGCCGGTTTCCCGGACGACGAGCAGGACGCGATGTTCTACTGGACCGCCGCCCGGGTCTACTCCTTGTGAGGTTGCGGCTTCAGGCTGTCGCCTTCGGCCTTCTGGCCGCCGTGTCCGCCTGGAGTCACGCTCAGGAACCGAGGTCCGGCGAACCGCCGCCACGACGCTGGACGACGCTCGAGCGCCTGTCCGCAGAACGCCTCGCGGCGGCGCACGCCGACGTCGAACGGCTCCGCGCGGCGGTTCAACCGCCACCGCCGCTCCCCGGCCTCAACGACTACCGCGGCGTGTTCCACGCCCACGCGGGGGACTCGGACCACACCGGCGGCACGCCTGAGGAGTTGCTGGCGGATGCCAGGCGGATCGGCGTCGATGTCGTCTTCCTGTCCGACCACTACCGGCCGCCGCGCGACTTCATGGACAGTTGGCGCGGGCTTCACGACGGCGTTCTGTTCATCCCCGGCTCGGAGGCGCACGGCTTCCTGATCCACCCCGAATCATCCGTCGTCGAGCACATGGGTAGTGACGCTGCGACACTGCTCCAAGAGGTCAACCGCGGTGCCGGCATGGCTTTCCTCTCCCACGTCGAAGAGCGGGTCGACCATCCGATGGACGGCCTGACCGGCATGGAGATCTACAACCGTCACGCCGACGCCCTCGACGACGGAGACTCGATGCGGGCCCTGGTTGCCTGGATCGTCGATCCCGACCAGTCGAAGGCCCTGGCGCGTGCGGTCGAGCTATACCCCGAAGAAGTGTTCGGAGCGCAGTTCGACTATCCGGCTCTCTATCTCGCCAAGTGGGACCGGGAAACCGCCCACCGCCGGATCGTCGGCGTCAACGCGAACGACTGCCACCACAACCAGGTCTTCGTCGTCATCAAGGTCGACCACCAGTCCGTCCGCGTCGGCACGATCGTCGACGATCCCGAGGAGATGAGAATCCTGACCACCGCGGACGCGCCACGGATCCCCGAACTCGTCCGCGGCCACGAACCCGGCACCGTCATCGGCCGCTACGACCTCGACCCGTACTGGGTGTCGATGCGCAACTCGACCACCCACATCCTGGCACCGGCGTTAGACGAAGAGTCCATCCGCACCGCCGTAGCCGCCGGCCATGTCTACGTCGCCCACGACTGGCTCGCCGACCCGACCGGCTTCCAGTTCTTCGTCGGCAAACCTGGAGCGCCGGCCGCCATCATGGGCGACGAGTGGACCCTGGAAGCCGGCACCGCGGCCGACCTCAAGGCTCTCTTCCCCCTGCCCGCAACCATCCGCCTCATCCGCAACGGCGAGGAAATCGCTGTCACCAAAGCCCGAGCCTTGACCCACCATCTCGATCAGCCCGGCGTCTACCGGGTCGAAGGCTGGCTAGAAGTCGACGGCGAATGGCGAACCTGGATCTACTCGAATCCGGTGTACGTGAGGTAAGGCGGTGACCGCCTCATACGGTTCCCACCGGCGGCCAGCAACCTAGACTCAGTTCTCGGACTCTAGCCTCAGGTAGCCAGTGGAAGCGGCTTCAGGGCCTCGATTGCGGCGGCGCTTCCCGACTGTGTAGCCAGCCACTGATCGCGCCGGTTCTGCAACGCCAACCAGAAGTCCGCACCCACCCTGGTCACGCGCTCCAAGCGCAACGCCAAGTCCACGGTCACCCGCTCTTCCCCTCGCACAACCGCGCCCAGAAGCACTGCGGGGACGCCCAGCCGCTCGGCGAACTCCTCCTCAGTGAACCCCAAACCGTCCAGGAACATCTTGCCGATCAACTCCCCCGGATGACCCGGTGGACCGCTCTCGCGCTCACATCCCCCACCTACCCGGTACGGAAGGTCGACGGTCTTCCCTTCCTTACCCGCAAGACGAAGCTGCTCGCCGACACCGGCACTAACGGCGTGAGCGTAGATCTGCAGCGGATGCTGCCACCACCGCTTCCGGGGTAGATAGAACAGCCCCAGAATCAGATAGCAGAGAAGCCAAGGTAATACCCAACACCGCCGACACTGGTGCCAAAGATGGTGCATGTACGTTGCCGTCCTGGGCACCCTCTGCCCGGGCCGATACAGGATGAACGGCCAGACCATGAACGCGCCGACCCAGGCAGGCGTTAGCCGCGTCTCGATCTCGATTGGCTTCCGCAACACGGCCTCCCCCCCCTTGCTCGCGGGTCAATGGCCCTCCGCAGTGGTCTCTATTGCCTCAAGAATCTAACTGAGACACCGGAGAACCCAAGGTTCTCGCGTCTGGCCCTTTCGACGCACGAGCCAGAACTGCAGCGATCGAGACCGCGATGCCGACGCCCTCCCGCCTTCTCCGGTCCGGAGGGGAGGGTCACCGGGGGCTGTCGGCAAGCGACGGCCGACACCCGCTCATGAACCGACGTCCAACCGGAGCGCAGCCGACCGAAGCGAGCGCCGACCTTCCATTCACTCAGTAAGCGTGAGCGGCCCCGGGGACCCTCCCCTCCGGACCGGAGAAGGCGGGTGCCCCCGACGCCGCTACGCTGCTCCGCGCCGAAACGCCCTAGTTCGCGGCGCTCTCTTCCGTGTACCGCCGCAGCTCGGCGCGGCCGACGACGAGGTGATGGACCTCGTCCGGGCCGTCCGCGATGCGC
>WTGL01000041.1:3443-8631 GCA_011523565.1 Acidobacteriota bacterium | reverse complement strand
CGTCGGCGACGTCGCCGACGTGAAGTTCGGCTATCCGGACAAGTACGAGCACAACTTTCTCAACGGGGTCGAGGCGATCAACCTGAGCGTCAACAAGGCGTCGGACGCGAACCTGCTGGAGGTCGTCAACCGGGTCAAGGCCGAGCTGGAAGCCATCCGGCAGACGCCCGAGGGCCAGGGCCTCGAGTTCCGCCACTTCCACGACACCTCGATCGACGTGCGGCAGGGGCTGACCGAACTGGGCCGCAGCGGCCTCATCGGCGGCGGTCTGGCGATCGTCTTCATGTTTCTGTTCCTGCGCAAGTTCCGGACCACGCTCCTGGTGGCCCTGGCGGTGCCGCTGTCCTTGGTCATGACCTTCGTGATGATGTACCTCGGCCGCCAGGCGGGCGTCACCGAGATCACGCTGAACGTGATGAGCCTGATGGGCTTGATGCTCGCGATCGGAATGCTGCTCGACAACTCGATCGTGGTCATCGAGTCGATCTTCCGGCACCGCCAGGAACTCGGCGCCGACGCGAAGACGGCGGCGCTGGGCGGCGCCAGCGACGTGGCGATGCCGATCATCTGCTCGACGATGACCACGATGTGCGTGTTCGTGCCGCTCATCTTCTTCGGCAGCGGCGGCGGCGGCCCCGGCAGCTTCGGGCGCTTCATGGGCGACATCGGCACGACGGTCTGCGTCGTCATGCTCGGTTCCCTGGTCATCTCGTTGACCGTGGTGCCGATGATGGCGGCGATCCTGCTCAGGTCGGAGAGCAAGCGCCGGTTCAAGCTGCTCGACCGGATGAACGACCTCTACGGGAGAACGCTGGTCTTCACCCTCCGCCACCGCTTCATCTTCACGATTGTCATCGGCGCCCTGCTCTACGGTTCCTGGGTGCTGTACAACAGCATCGAGCGGAGCTACAACCAGCCATCCCAGGGCAGGGCGCTGACCGTGTTCGTCGAAACGCCGCGGCAGATGGGAATGGAGGAGCGCCTGGCTCGACGAGTGGGAGATCGCCGACATCGCCCACCAGGTGCGGCGGGGCGGCGGCCGCAGCCGCGGATACGGCGGCAGCAACCGCTTCGAGGTCTATCTCAAGCCGGAGGAGGTCTCGGAGCTGTCCACGGACGAGGTCACGGAGCTCATCCGGGAGGCGATGCCGCAGCGGGTCGGTGTCCTGTTCAAGCTCGCCCGGACCGAGTACGGGCCTCCGGGTTCCGGGAGATCCGGGATGGACGTGGAACTGATCGGCGACGACGTCGGCACTCTCGAACTCCTGGTACCGCGGATCACCGAACGGCTGCGTCGGATCCCGATCGTGGGCGACATCGACAACTCCTTCGAGAGCGGCGACGACGAGATCCGGGTGTCGGTGAACCGTGAGCGCGCCCTCCAGGGCGGTCTGTCGAGCCAGGCGGTGGCGATGACGGTCAATGGCGCTCTGTCGAGTCGTTCGCTGGCGTACTTCAAGACCGCGGAGCGCGAGATCGGCATGGTCATGCAGTACCGGGAGGAGGACCGGGAGACGCTCGATCAGTTGAAGAAGATGCCGGTTCTCGTGTCGGACCCGAACGGCGAGGGCGCGGGCGTGACCCTGCCGATCTCCAGCCTCGCCTCCTTCAACGTCCAGAGCGGACCGTCCGAGGTCGAGCGGGAGAATCGCCGCGCCAAGGTGGAGATCGACGTGACGGCCGCGGGCGGCACGCCGGGCTTCATGCTCCGGCGGCCGGTCCAGATGGCGCTCGCGGACGTGCCGCTGCCGCCAGGCTACGAGTGGTCTCTCGGCCGGAGGTTCATGGAGGCCGAGGAGGACGCATCGCGTGCCGTCCTGGCGATGATCCTGGCCACGGTGCTGATCTACATGATCATGGCGGCCCTGTTCGAGGACTTCCTCCAGCCGTTCACGATCATGCTTTCGATTCCCTTCGCCTTCATCGGCGTCGGCCTGATCATGTACCTCGCCGGTCAGCCGAGGGACAGCTCTTCAAGCATGGGTCTTCTGATCCTGGCCGGGATCGTGGTGAATAACGCGATTGTCCTGATCGACCACATCAACCGGTTGCGGCGCGAAGGCATCGCCCGCCACGAGGCGATCGTCCTCGGCGGCAAGAATCGCCTGCGGCCGATCCTGATGACGGCCGTGACGACGATTCTCGGCCTGTCGCCGATGGTGGCGCCGTTCTTCCTGCCCCAGGTGTTCGGGCAGCCCGAGGGCCGCGCTGCCTTCTGGGCGCCGGTGGGCCTCGTCATCCTGGGCGGGCTGACCACATCGACCTTCCTGACCCTGCTTGTGATTCCGACGGTCTATTCCCTGGTCGATGACGTGAAGCTCTTCGTCCAGCGGGTTGTGCGGGCGGCAGTCGCCGTCCCGCGGAGAAAGATGGCATGAAACTCAAGAGACGCTTGGGCAAGGCGCGGTCGGCCGGCGCCCTTCTGTTGATAACGGCAGTGGCCGCCGCTGGCATCGGCTGCGGGCAGTCGAACGCGGATCCGGGCGGAGAGAACCCCCGCGCCGGCCAGGGCGGACCGGGGGGCGTCCCTCCGGGTGGTCCCGGTGGTGGCCAGCGCGGCGGCCGGCCCGGAGGGCGGGGCGCCGGCCCTCCGGGGGGCTTTCCGGGCTTTGGCGGGACCGAGGTCGCTTCCGCGATTCCGGTCAGGGTGACGAGCGCCATTCGCCGAGACATCTCGGACTACCTGGAAACGAACGGTTCGCTCGAGGCGGAGAACGAGGTCGACATCGTGGCACGGACGACCGGTCCGATCGTCGAACTGAACGTCGAGGAGGGCGACTTCGTCCGGGAAGGCCAGGTGCTGGCCCGCATCGACGCCGCGGAGATCGAGGCACAGCTCGGCATTGCCCGCGTCAACCTGGCCGAGGCGGAACTGGCCTGGAACCGGGCCCAGGACTCGTTCCAGGCGGAGGTGGTCAGCCAGGAGGCCTACGACCTGGCGAAGTCCAACTTCGACGGCGCCGCCGCCCAGATCGTCGGCACCGAGATCCTGCTGGACTACACCGTGATCCGGGCGCCGTTCGATGGTCTGATCATCGAGCGGGTGATCAAGAACGCCGAGCACGTCGCGAACAACGCACGGCTGTTCCGGATCTCCGACTTCGATCCGCTGCTGTGTCCGATCCAGCTTCCCGAGAAGGACCTGCCGCGGCTCAAGCTGGATCAGCCCGCCTATCTGACGGTCGAGGCGTATCCCGGCGTGCGCTTTCCGGCCCGGGTGCTGCGGATCAGCCCGGTCGTCGACCCGGCGACCGGTACGGTCAAGGTGACTCTCGAAGTGCAGGCCCAGGGCCGTCTGCGGCCCGGGATGTTCGCGAGCGTGTTCGTCGAGACGGACGTCCATGAGAACGCGATCGTCGTACCGAAGCAGGCCCTCGTCCTGGAAAGCACCTCCGACACCGTGTACGTGGCGATGGACGACGGGGAGGGCGGCACGCTCGCGCGGCGACGCGAACTGGAACTCGGCTACGAGGAGAGCGACAGCCTGGAGGTGCTTTCCGGTCTGGCGGAGGGCGAGGATGTCGTGATCGTGGGTCAGGACGGACTCTCCGACCAGACACCGATTCTGATCATGGAGCGTGAGGGGCCGGCTGCGGCGCCCACGATGTTCACCTCGGCGCCCGCCACGGGCACCGGGAGCCCCGCTCAGGTCGCGGCCGGTCAAGCGGCGCCGGCCGCTGGCGGGGCGGGAGCGGCCGAGCAGGCCGCACCGCAGCCGCGTCGGCCGGGCGGCCCCGGATTCGGTCAGCCGGGTCAGGGAGGCCCGGGAGGCTCTCGCGGGGCTCAGCCGGGCGGCTTCGATCCCAGTCAGTTGACGCCCGAACGGATCGAGATGATGCGATCGCGGATGAAGGAATTCGGGATGACGGACGAGCAGATCGACCAGAGGATCGAGGCGATGAGGAGCGGCGAGGCAACGCCGGGCCGCCCTCCCGGCCGCCGGCCGGGCAGGCCGCCAGGCTGATCGGGGCCCCCGACACAGATCACCGGCTAACTCGGCATGCGTATTGTTTCCTTCGCCACCCGGCGACCGGTCACGGTGTTCATCTTCGCCCTGGCGGCGGTGGTCTTCGGTGGCGTCGCCTTTCGCGATCTGGCGGTCGATCTGCTGCCGGACATCACGTACCCGTCGCTCACCGTGCAGACGGGGTACGAGGGCGCGGCGCCGGTCGAGATGGAAACCCTGATCACCCGGCCGGTGGAGGACGCGGTCGGGGTGGTCAACGGCGTCAACCGGGTCATCTCCAGCTCCCGGGCGGACATCAGCGAGGTCACCCTGGAGTTCTCCTGGGGCACGAACATGGACTTCGCATCGCTCGACGTGCGCGAGCGACTGGATCAGGTGCGGTTGCCGGTCGCGGCTGAACGGCCGGTGCTGCTGCGCTACGACCCCTCCCTCGATCCGATCCTGCGGATGGGCCTCGCCGGCGGCGGCAGCGACCTGATCGCGTTGCGCCTGCTGGCCGAGGAGGACCTGAAACGGAAGCTCGAGCGCCTCGAAGGAGTGGCCGCGGTCGTCGTCAGCGGCGGCCTGGAGGAGGAGATCCAGGTCGAGATCGACGAGCGGCGTCTGACCAGTCTCGGGCTGACGATGAACCAGGTGATGACCCGTCTGGCGCAGGAGAACGTGAACCTGACCGGCGGCCAGCTGCGCGACGGTCAGACGGACTACCTGGTGCGCACGATCAACGAGTTGCTGCGCCCGGAAGAGATACGGGAGATCGTCATCGACCGGGCCCAGGGCGCGATCGTCCGTCTCGAGGACATCGCCCGCGTCTACCAAGGCGCCAGGGAACGCGAGGTGATCACCCGGATCGACGGCAAGGAGGCGGTGGAGATCGCGGTCTACAAGGAGGGCGGCACGAACACGGTGACCGTCGCTACCGCGGTGCTCGAGCGGGTGGAGGAGCTGGAGGAGGAACTCAGACAGGTCGATCCGCAGCTCAAACTGAGCGTGCTGACCGACCAGTCGCGCTACATTCGCGACTCTGTGTCGGCCGTGATCGAGACGGCCCTGATCGGTGGCTCGCTCGCCATCGTCGTTCTCTTCCTGTTCCTGCGGAGCGCGCCGAAGACGCTGATCATCGGGATTTCGATCCCGGTCTCGGTCGTGGCGACGTTCTTCCTGATGTACGTCGCCGGCGTGTCGCTCAACATCATGTCGCTCGGCGGCATCACCCTGGGCATC
>WTGL01000041.1:1951-3433 GCA_011523565.1 Acidobacteriota bacterium | reverse complement strand
CTGGGGGTTGCGCTGACCGTCATCCCGATGCTGGCTTCCCGGAAGTTCTTCGCTCCCGGGGAGCCGGTCGAGAAGGTCCGGAGCGTCGGGCGCTCCAACCCTGTGACCCGTGCTCTTTCGACCTTCTTCAGCGCGATCGGCGTCGGCGTCGCGCTGGCGGTCAAGCAGGTGTTCCGCGGCGTCTCCTCCGTCATGTCGTTCCTGCTGCGGCCGGTGCTTGCGGCGTTCGACGCCTTGCTGCGAGGCATCACGGCCGTCTACGCCCGCGTCCTGCGCGGGGCTCTTCGCCACCCCGCGCTGGTCGTCCTGGCGGCCGTCGTGCTCCTCACGGGGAGCGTGCAGCTCATCGGCTCCCTGGGCAGCGAACTCGTTCCTGAGTTGATCCAGGGCGAGTTCTATGTCGACGCCGAGCTGGCGCCGGGCAGCCGTCTGGAGGTGACGGATCGACGCCTGGGGGCGGTTGACAGGTTCGTGCGGGAACAACTGAAGGACGACGTGCAGTCGGTCTACACGGTGGTGGGCACGTCGAACGAACAGGGCGGCGCTGCAGGAGAAAGACGCGAGAACATCGGCCAGGTCAACGTGCGGATGAAGCCGCCGATCGACGCCGAGCGCGAGGAATCGGTGATGAGCCGGATCAGGGCCGAGATCGACGCAGAGAACACATCCTTCGCAGGCCAGGGTCCGGCGGTCGCGGTCGCCCCCTCAGTCACGGCCGGCGCCGGAGTCGGGCCTGGGTCGGCCGTCATGGACGATTCGCTGAAGTACCGGTTTGGCCGTCCGACCTACTTCAGCTTCCGCAGCCCGGTCGAGGTGCAGATCCGTGGCCACAATCTTGCGCTGCTGAAGAGGCTGGCGGATCAGGTGGTCTCCCGAATGCGCGAGGTCGAGGGTCTGGTGGACGTGAAGTCCTCGACGGAAGGCGGCAACCCGGAGCTGCAGATCATCTTCGACCGGGAGCGCCTGTCGACGCTGAACTACACGGTCGCCCAGCTTGGCGCCGTGATCCGCTCCAAGGTACAGGGCGACATCGCGACGGACATCGTGCGCGAGGACCGGAACATCGAGGTGAGACTGCGGACCGACGAGGGCTACCGCGACTCGGTGCGCGACCTGCGCAATCTGAACATCCGTCAGAGTGGTGCCGTGCCGCTGCCGTTGTCCGCGGTCGCGGACGTGATCGAGACGGAGGGACCCGCCGAGATCCGCCGCAGCGACGGCGGGCGGGTGGCTCAGATCGAGGCGAACATCGTCGGTCGCGACCTGGGCAGCGTTTCCGACGACATCCAGGCCATCCTCGACTCGACCCGGTTCCCGGTCGGCTTCGACTACTCGGTCGGCGGCCAGCGCCAGGAGATGGAGCGTTCCTTCGACAGCATGCGGCTGGCGATCCTGCTCGCCGTGTTCATGGTCTACCTGGTCATGGCGTCGCAGTTCGAATCGCTGCTGCACCCGTTCGTCATCCTGTTCGCGGTGCCGTTT
>WTGL01000041.1:0-1941 GCA_011523565.1 Acidobacteriota bacterium | reverse complement strand
CCTGTACCTGACGCGGACGCCGGTCAGCATCGTTGTCCTGATCGGCGGCATCCTCCTGGCCGGGATCGTGGTCAACAACGCGATCATCCTGATCGACTACACGAATCGCCTGCGGCGCGCCGGCAAGGCCAAGGTCGAGGCGCTGCGCGAGGCGTGCCTGGTGCGCCTGCGGCCGATCCTGATGACCACCTCTACCACCGTGCTGGGCCTGCTGCCGATGGCGCTGGGGCTGGGGGAAGGGGCGGAGCTGAGGACGCCCATGGCGCTGACGGTGGTCGGCGGCTTGCTGACCTCGACGTTGTTGACGCTGATCGTGATTCCCGCGCTCTATCTCCTGCTGGACCTCCACCGGCACGACGCCGACCCTGAGGCCGTCGCCGAAGCTGCTACGTAGGCCGTTCGCAGCGGCGTCCGGGGGAGAGTGCTACGGGAACGCTGATTCGAGTTCTCGAGCAGTCCAGGGATCTACGCGGTCGGCGGTGCGTTGACGCACTGCGGTGACGACTTCGGGCGAAACGGGATCAGCGGTGTTGCCCCAGCTTCGGCGGACGTAGGTGAGGAGGGCGGCGATGGCCGTGTCGGGGAGCCGGGGGTCGGCGGCGAAGCCGGGCATCAGGTCGTCCCAGGTTTCGCCGTGGACTTCGATGGGTCCCTCGATTCCCTGAAGGACGAGGGCGACCAGACGTTCGGAGGAACCGAGGACCCATGGGCTGTTGACCAGACTCGGCCCCAGGCCCTCCTGGCCCCGGCCGTCTTCGTTGTGGCAGGAACGGCAGGCGCGGTAGTGGCGGCGGCCGCGGTTGAACCGGGTGGCTTCCGCGCCTGTCAGGGCGGGAGCGGTAGCCGCTGCATCGGGGACAGCGTCGGTGGGGGAGCCGTCGAGGTTCGCGGCCAGGGCGACCTGGCGGTGGAGAGGGTCGTCCGGCTGGGCCGCGACGCGTTCAGCGAGGACGTTTCTGGCCGAGGTCGACTGCCGGGCCATGGCGCCGACGGTCAGGAGGGCCTGCGTGCGCACCTGGGGCGACGAGGAGTCGAGCAACTCGGCGAGCGCGGCCTCGCCGGTGGCGCTTCCGGCGAGCGTTTCCTCGCCGGCGTGCAAGGCGTGGACGACGAGCCAGGGATCCCGGGCCCGCAGAGCCCTCTGCACGGTGGCGTCATCCAGCTCGCCGCGGCCATGGAGCGTCCACAGGGCGTGGATGCGGGAGAGCGGGTCGTCGCCGGAGCGGGCAAGTTCGCGCAGGGCGTCGCGGCCCGCGTCGTCGAGCTCGTTCTCGACCAGCAGCCGCTGGGCGGTGTCACGCTGCCAGGCGTTCCGGTGGGACAGGGCGGCGATCCGGTCGGCCGCGGTGGCAAGACGCGGCGCCTCGCGACGGACGGAGGCGGGGTCCTCGACATCCCCTTCCCAGACCACGCGGTAGATCCGGCCCATGCCGAGCGGCCGATCGAGCCCGTGCTCGATGATGTACTCGCGCAGATAGGTCGTCACGTACCGCACGTGCTGAAGGATGCCGCGGTACATGTCGATCACGTACAGCGCGCCATCCGGCCCGACCTTCGCATCGACCGGACGGAAGCGCTCGTCGGTCGAGGCCAGGAACTCGCGTTCGACCCAGTCCGGATCGCCGTAGCGACGGTGCTCGGCGACCAGGGTCGGGATGCCATTCTCCACCGGACCGGGGGCGAGATCGAAGTGGGCGACCACGTTGCCGGCCGGCTCCGGCACGAAGACGTCGCCGCGGAAGGTGGCGGGAAACTGGTCGCCCCGATAGACCACGAGGCCGCTCACCGAAGTGGTCACGGCCAGCCGGCCGTCGTCGCGCAGCATGTTGTCGACGTAGCCGCGGTTGATGCCGGGATTCACGCGGATCGAGTAGACCGTCTCGTCGTGGACGAGCCGTTCGCTGGCGCCGATGCCGCCTCCTCGCGGCTGGTGGTCCGGGT
>WTGL01000309.1:22371-43368 GCA_011523565.1 Acidobacteriota bacterium | reverse complement strand
GGTGCAGCAGTGGAAGTTCAAGCCGGCGACGCTGAACGGCAAGCCGGTCGCCGTCTACTACAACCTGACCGTCAACTTCCAGCTCCAGTGATGAAGAATCGCCAAACCGTTCTCGCCCTCACCACGGCCTGTACGCTACTCGTAGCGTCCTCCGTTTCCGCTGGATGGGAGGAGGGAGTCGCCGCATTCAGGGCCGGTAACTATGCCCAGGCGATCGCTGAGTTTCAGCAGTTCGTCGAGGAGCGTACCGAGGAGGAGGCCCTCCAGAAGGGCTACCAGATGCTGGCCCAGTCCCTGCTCCGGGGCGGCAAGGCCAGGGAATCGATCGCGGCGTTTCAGAAGCACCTCGAGTTGAAGCCCGGCGATGTCGGCAGCCAGGTGTTTCTGGGACAGGCCTACTACAAGAGCGGGATGCCCCGGGAATGCGTTGCGACGCTCAATCGGCTGAACGTCGGCAGCCTCCCGGCTGGCCACCAGATCCAGGTGTACCAGATGCGCAGCGCGAGCTACGCGCGGCTCGGGAACACTCGCGCCGCGGCCGCGGATCTGGGAAAGGTCGCGGACCTGAAGTCCGACGACGCGAAGACGCGTTTCGAGTACGGCAGGATGCTGCACAATGACGCGCAGCTCGACGCGGCGATCAGGGCCTATGAGCGGGCGATCTCCATGGACGGCAGCAACGCGGAGTGGAAGAAGACGCTGGTCAATGCCCTGAAGATCAAGGGCCGGAGCACGCAGGGGTCGGCCAAGGCCGGCGTCTACGCCAAGGCCGAGAACGTCGCCCGGAGCCTCGTCGCGAGCAATGCCTCCTACGACAACCTGCTTCTGCTGGGCGAGGTCCAGTTGGGCGGCAAGAACTACGACTCCGCCGCGTCGACCTTCCAGCAGGCGATCTCGAAGAGGGCCAACGACTGGCACGCGCACTTCTACCTGGGGCAGGCCTACGGCTCGCTGGAGCGGTTCAGCGACGCCGAGGCGCCGCTCAACACCGCACTGACGTTGGCTTCCGGTGATGCCGAGAGGCAGATCCAGGACTATCTCGGCTTCGTGCTCTCGAAGCAGAACAAGTACGGTCTGGCGATTTCGGCCTACGAACGGGCGGGCAACTCGGCTGGCGCTGCGCGGGTACGTGAGAACCAGCAGATCGCCCAGGAGAACCTGGAAGCCGACGAGCACAACCGGAACATCGAGGAGCTGCAGCGAACGCGGGAGGAACTCCGCCGGCAATTGGAGGAGCTTCCCGGAGCAGCGAACGAGCCGCCGCCTCGCTAGGGATTCGGCGTAACTCCAGTTCCAGTCAGTTTCCGGCGCAGGATCTCCTGCGCCGCCCGGGGCTCGGCGCTGCCGCGAGATGCCTTCATCACCTGGCCGACCAGGTAGCCGAGGGCCTGTTTGCGACCGCCGCGGTACTGGGTGACCGCCTTGGTGTTGGCCGCGATGGCGTTGTCTGCCCAGGCTTCGAGTTGATCGTCGTCCCGCACCTGCCGTAGCCCGAGACGATCGACGATCTCGTCGGGTGTTTCGGTCGTGTTCCAGGCTTCGGCGAGCACATCCTTGGCGGCCGTGGCCGACAACTCGCCGGAATCCACCAGGGCCACGATGGCCGCTAGCCGCTCCGGCGCGATCACGTCTTCGGCGTGACCCGGTTCCTGGGAGCCGGGATCCTGCAACTGGACGTTTCGCTGCTTCAACTCGCGCAGGATCTCGGTCATCACCCAGTTGGCGATCGAGCGGGCGCCGGACGGATGCGCGGCCACGGCTCGTTCGTAGTACGTAGCCAGGGGAACGCTGCCGGCCAGCAGCGCGGCTTCCTTGTCCCGGAGGCCGTAGACGTCGCGGAACCGCGCGCTCTTGACCCACGGCAACTCCGGCAGCAGTTCGGCCTGACGGTCGACGCGTCGCTTTGTCAGCACCAGGGTGGCGAGATCGGGCTCCGGAAAGTAACGGTAGTCGTGCGCCTCCTCCTTGGACCTGAGCGAGCGCGTGGCGCCGCTGGCGGGTTCGAAGCTCCGCGTCTCCTGTTCGACCCGGCCGCCGGCGGTCAGGATGTGCAGTTGCCGCTCCCGCTCGTACTCGAGCGCCTTGGCGACGTGGCGGAAGGAGTTCAGGTTCTTGACCTCCGTCTTCGTGCCGAGCGTGCAGGAGCCGGTCGGTCGCAGCGAGAGGTTGGCGTCGCAGCGGAGACTGCCCTCTTCCATGTTGCCGTCACTTGCACCGGTGTAGAGAAGGACCTGGTGGAGCGTCTGCAGGTAGGCTTGGGCATCCTGGGGCGATCGAATCTCGGGCTCGGTCACGATCTCCACCAGGGGTACGCCGCAGCGGTTGAAATCGACGAGACTCCGACCCGGGAGAGGGCCGCCCCCCGGCACCTCGTGCAGGAGCTTGCCGGCATCCTCCTCGAGGTGGATCCGATGGAGCCGGACCTTGCGGCCGGAGGGGAGCGGTACGGACCCACCTTCGGCTAGGGGCTGGTCGTATTGACTGATCTGGTAGCCCTTCGGCAGGTCGGGGTAGAAGTAGTTCTTGCGCGCGAAGATGGACCGCCGCCTGACGTCGCAGCCGAGCGCAAGCGCCAGCCGGATGGCGAGGTCGACGGCGTGCTGGTTGGTCACCGGGAGGGTGCCTGGGTAGCCGAGGCAGACCGGGCAGACGAGTTCGTTCGGCTCGGCGCCGAAACGGTTCTCGCAACGGCAGAACATCTTGGTTCTGGTGCGCAACTGGACGTGGACTTCCAGCCCGATGACCGTCTCCCAGGCGGCATCGATGGCTGCGGGAGAACCTCCCGGACTAGCCGTGCTCTGCGCTACGCTCATGACCGTCTCGATGGCCGCGGCATCCTACAGCAGCTACCCCGGCAGTCCGTTGTGAGAGTCGCGCGGCGTTGACGAAACGGCGCCGGACCCCGGCCGTCATGGTCCAAAGGCGCGGTCCTGTCCGGGCCGCGTTCCTGGGAGTCTTGCCTGGTGGGGAGGCCCCTGGTCCGGAGGATGCCTTCCGGTTCCTGGCCCGCCACGTGCGAGCTGCGGAAACCGCCGCGCCCGCCTGGTTGAAGCAACGGCACGGCACCGAAGCGGTACGGGTTGAGGACCCTGGCTTCGGGGGAGACGGAGACGCCTTGATCGTCTCTCGCACCGGCGTCGCGGCAACCATCTTCGTCGCCGATTGCGTACCCGTGCTGATCGGGGCGGGTGAGAACGTGGCCGCGGTTCACGCGGGCTGGCGCGGGCTGGCAAGCGGCGTTCTCGCGTCGGCAATACGGGAGTTGAGGCGGGCCGGCGTTACGGATACGGCGCGGACCGAGGCCTGGATCGGTCCCGCGATCGGGCCCTGTTGTTACGAGGTGGACGAAGACGTGGCCGGCCGGGTCGAATCCGCGAGCGACCCCGAAATCGTCATCCGCCGGCCGGGCCGTAGACCCCACCTCGACCTGCCTCTGGCGGCTTCGATCCAACTCGCCGGCTTGGGCGTGGACCGCGTTTCGCGTAGCGGTTCTTGCGTTCGTTGCGATTCGAACTGGTGGAGCTACCGCCGCGACGGAGCGCGCGCCGGTTGCAACTACGCCTTCATCTGGCGCACTCGGGAAGGCGGCCGGGCATCAGTCCCCCTCGGAAGCGGCCCGGCGGGAACTGCGGCTGCGGGTCCTGCGCGTGGGATCGATTCCGACTGAGCGCAGGAAAGCCAGGTCGCGTCCGTTGATGCGGAACGTCGGCGGCGGGACAGGCCGTCGCGCCGAAGAACTCTTGTCGGCGCCGCTCTCGTCCTCGCCGCTCCTCTTGCAGTCGAGGAAGAGATTGAGCGTGTAGCCTTCACGCCGAATCGACTCGAGCCGATCGTGGACCTCGGGCGACTCGGCCATCGCCTCGCAGAGAGACCGGGTGAGTTCTTCGAGTAGTTGCTTGAGCCGGGGTTCCATGGGCCGACGACCATTATCCCAGACTGTCTCGGATTCGCCAGGCGGTTCGGAAGAATGGCGGCCGGTGCTCGAGGCGCTGGCCGAAGCGGGTTGGGAGCCGGTCTTCTTCGAGCCACTGGCCGGCGATGTCTCGGCCCGGCGGTACGGGCGGCTGGGCCTTGTCTCCGGCGAGCGGCGGGTCGTCTGCAGCTATCCCGACGACATGAAGGACGTAGCTGAGCGGTTCCTTGGTGCCGGCGACCTGCTGGCCGCGGTCGATGTGCCGACACCGAGGGTGGACGGGTACTCCCTCGAGTACCCGGTCTGGATACTCCTGGAGGACCTGGGTCCCCATACCCTGTTCGAGCGCTGGACAGCGTTCGGCGAGGGTTCCTACGCGAGAGTGAGCCGGCGGCTGGTGGAGGCAAGGGAGCTCATCCGGCGGATTCAACTCCTGCCGCCCGAGGAGGTTCGGGCTCTCGGCTCACCGCCGCTCGACCGGGCCCTCTTGATGGCGGAACTCGAGCAGACGTGGGTTCGCTTCCTCGAACCGCGCGGTCTGGTTTCGGACGCGCGGTTGGCCGAAGAAGTGCGAGCCGTATGCGCGGCCCTCTGCGAGCGGCTGGATTCGGCAACGCCCGTGCCGTGTCACCGCGATTTCATGGCCCGCAACCTGATGCTGAGAGCGCAGGCTACGGACTCGGTGGGGGACAGCGAGGAGCTTGTGCTGATCGACCACCAGGATCTGCGCCTGGGGCCCCCGTGCTACGACCTGGCCTCGCTCCTCAACGACACCCTGAAGCTGTCGGTGGGGGAGCGGCAGGAGCACCTTTCGGCGATCCGCGAGGATGCCGGCCTGATGGGCCAGTACCACGCGGCGGCGGCGCAGCGCACACTCAAGATCGCGGGTACCTTTGCGCACTTCGCCACGGTCGGCAGCGACCGCTATCTGCGGTTGATTCCACCGGCCCTGCTGAGGTTCCTGGATGCCCTGGCCGCTCTTCCCGAAGGTCGGGATCTGGCTCCGCGGCTGCGCCGGGCGTGGGCGTCGGTGACGGGGTGCTAGTATCCGTGCCCGACTTCCACGGGAGAAACGCCATGCCCTCCTTTGGCATCCAAGAGCTACTCATCGTCTTCGTCATCCTCCTGGTCATCTTCGGTGGCAGCAAGCTGCCTCTCCTCGGCCGTGGGATGGGTGAGGGCATCCGGAACTTCAAGCGGGGCCTGCGCGGCGACGACTCCTCCGAACTGGAAGAGAAGCAGTCCTAGGAGCTGGCTAGGCCTCCTAGCCGCCGGCGAGGACGGCGAAGTCGAGGCCGTGCGGGTTGACGGCCGCCCATGCCGCCCGGTGGTGCTCGACGTACAGGCGGAGCACATTCTCCGTGAACTTCCGGGTCTCGCGGAATGGCGGCATGCCGCCCATGCGCTTGACCTTGCCCGGTCCTGCGTTGTACGCGGCGAGCGTCAGGACCAGATCGCCGTCGAAACGCCGTAACAGAGAGGCCAGATAGCTCGCGCCGGCATCGAGGTTCTGGCTGGGATCGTAGACGTTGGCCACGCCGAACTCCTCGGCGGTTTCCGGCATCATCTGCATCAGGCCCAGAGCACCCCGGGGTGAGACCGCCAGCCTGTCGAAAGCGGACTCGGTCTGCACCACAGCCGCTACGAGAAGCGGATCAAGCCCGTGTCGCTCCGCGACGGCGACGATCTGGGCACTGAAGGGGACTCGCTGCATCCGGTCCCGGACCGCATCGGAGTCGGCGGCGCCGATGAAGAGCGCGAAACTCTCCCCGTGCGAACGAATCGTCTCGAACAGGGGGCGGTCATCCAGGGATGCGAGGGCTCTCATCGTGCCGGCTGCGGGGTCCAGCCAGGCCTGTATCTCCTCGAACAGGGCGACATCGTCGAGATGGGGTGGCGCCGGCAGCGAGTCGGGCTGCCGCCCGGGCGCCGTGTCCCGCGCGGAGACGGCCAAAATGGCCGTGGCGGCCACAACGACGGCCACAGCCTTCGTGCGACCATTGGTGCTCGAGATGTACATGACGGTAGTGGATTGAAGTGGCTTGGCGGATAACCCAGGTGCCCACTGGGGGGCCGGTGTTCGCCGGTGTCGCGCGATCCGGTTGGCGGCGACGACCTGGCTGCGCTTGGCAGCAAGCTGTGTGCCAGATCAGATTTCTCTGTTTCCCAGCCGACCACCTGGGGCCTATCCCGATCGGTTCCTCCTGCCGGAGTCGCGATACTCGGCCGTCCGGATACGAAGGGCGGCGACCTTGTTGCGCAGTGTGTTCCGGTGAATACCCAGGTGGTTTGCGGAGCGGTTGAAGTTGCCTTGGTTGAGTCGTAGAGACGCGACGATGAACTGCCGTTCGAAGATCTGACGAGCCTGTGTGAGGGTGACGCCCCTGCCGACCAGTTGGTTGACGAGGGAGTCGAGCCGGTCGCTGAGAGCCTCCGTTGCGTTCTCGGGATCGCGGTCGTCTGCGCTGAGTTGCTTCAAGGCGAGTCGCGTGCCGAAACGGCGATTTTAGCACAGCTCGGACGCCTCTTGCGGCGCTTGCGGATTCGGTTCCGTTCCTAGCCGTCGTCGCTCTCTTCGCCGGGCGGATCATCGTCGCCAGGGCGCGGCGGCCGCGGAGGCCCGGCCGGCACCTTGCTTCGGAGGGAACGGATCTTCTCCTCGGAGGGCACTTTCTTGAGCCACTTGCTCTCCGGGTGCTCGCTGCGCAGCCGGTCGCAGGCATCGCGCAGATAGTCGTAGCGGTCGAGGCCTCGGCTGCTGCCTATCTGCTTCAGCACGTCGACGTAGCTCAGGCACATGTGGGCGAAGATCTTGTCCGGCTCCGGGTATGCCGGATAGGCCTCGAGCATGTCCTTGAAGCGGTTGCCAGCGGCGCCGGGAGCGCCGAAGCGGTAGTAGAACGCACCGACGACGAACTCGTGTTCCGCGAGCTGGTTGCGGACCTCGACGATCCTCTGGGCGGCCTGGCCGGCGTACTGGCTGGTCGGGTAGAGTCGTCGTACGTTCTCGAACTCGGTCAGCGCCTGGCGGGCGGTCTGCTGGTCGCGGTCCGGCTTCTCGATCCGCTCGGCGAGGGCGGCAGCCAGGCGGAACTGCGCGTATGCCGCGCGGTCCGAGGTGGGGAACCGGTTGAGGAAATCGCGGTAGCGCTGCTCCGCTTCCACGTAGGACTGGTAACCGCCGCGCAGGAACAGTGCATCCGCGGCCAGCAGCAGACCCTCCCGGCCGGTCTCCGAGTTCGGTTCGACCTCGAAGGCGTGCACGAGGTGCTGCAGCGCCTGGGAGAACTTCTCCTCCTCCATGAGCTGCTTGCCGATATCGAGCGCCTCGGATGACGACAGCCGGAGGATCGGATCGTCCTTCACGCCTCCGCAGGCGACCGCTGCGGCGAGCACCGCTCCGGCGAGAAGGGTTCTGCCCGTCAGTCGTTTCATTCGTTCGCCTGCCGCCGCAGCGCCGTCAGGGCCTCGACCGGACGCTCGGCAGCGAAGACGCCGGAGCCCACGACTGCCACATCGACGCCGGCCGCCGCGACCTCATGGAGGTTCCCCGGCTTGATGCCGCCGTCCATCTCGATGCTGGTCGAAAGACCACGGGCCTTGATCGTGGCGCGTAGTTCGCGAGCCTTCTCGAGTACCTCGGCCTGGAACGCCTGACCGGCGAATCCAGGTTGGACGGACATCAGGACCGCGAAGTCCAGGTGCTCCAGGTAGGGCAGGAGTTCGTCCACCGCCGTGCCGGGGTTGATCGCGACTCCGGCTCCAACGCCCCGGTCGCGAATGCGCGCCGCCAGATGAGCCGGTTCCGGTGTCGCCTCATGATGGAAGGACACCCAGACCGGCTCGCTGTCGAGGTATCGGTCGATGAGTGCCTCCGGATTCGAGACCATGAGATGAATGTCGAAGCCCACCCGGCTGCGCTTCGCGAGATCGGCGATCACCGGCGGACCGAATGTGAGGTTGGGCACGAAGTGGCCGTCCATCACGTCGACGTGGATCAACTGCGCGCCGCCGTCTTCGCAGTGCCTCACCGCGGAGGCCAGGTCGGCGAGGTCCGCCGCCAGAATCGAAGGCGCGATCTTCATCGTTCGGGTTCTCTGGGCGAACTGGGCGGTATCAATGACTGTCCTGCGCGGCGACGACCAGAGCAATCGAATCGCTTTGTCGCAGGGGATGACCCGGCAGCGGATACTGACGCAGGATGATCCCGGCTTCGACGCCTTCGTAGGGCTCGTACTTTACCCTTCCGAGCCGGAATCCGTGCGCCTCGAAGTACGTGCGAACGGGCGCTTCCGGCAGATCGATCAGGTCCGGCATGACGAAGGCCGCGCCCGGGTTGGCCAGGCTCACCATGACGTCGACCTGGGAAGACGGTTCGACCCGGCTGCCGGGCGGCGGACTCTGGCGGATGACCGTTCCCGGAGCGCCGAACTCCGCATACACGCTGCGGCTCCTTCCCAACTGCAGGCCGGAGGCCATGAGACTGACCTGAACCGTCTGCAGGACCTGACCGGTCAGATCCGGGGTCTCGACGAGTTGACGCCCGCGTGACAGGTGGATGACGACGCTGCTGGCCTGCTTGACCGCGCTGCCGGCCGGGGGATCGTGCCGGAGCACATGTCCGGCGGGGACGGCCTCGTCGTAGCGGTCGTCTTCGATCCGCCGCACCGTCAAGCCGGCGGAGGTGAGAGTGGCCTCGGCGTGATCCACGTCCAGGCCGACGAGATCGGGTACCGCGATCACTCCGCTGCGGACGAAGTTGGAGAGCGCCAGATAGGACGAGATGCCGAGCAGCGCCGTGAGCAGACCGGCGTAGGCCCCGCCCACGACGACGCGCTTCAGCCAGGGCCGGCGCAGCACGCTCTTCAACCGACGCGGGTCCAGCAGGCTCACAAGCCGACGCCGGCGCAACGCGCCTTCGAGCCAGCGAGGGAGAGTCGGCGGTTCCATCGGTCTCGTGGCTTCAGCGCCCCAGGCCGGGCAGGTTCTTCACCAGGTCGGAGTAGAGCGCGAACATCATGATGCCGACGATCACGACGAGGCCGAACTGGGTGACGAGGTTCTTGACCCGTACGGAGAGATCGCGCCGCAGAACGCTCTCGAACAGCAGGATGACGAGTTGGCCGCCATCGAGGAGCGGGATCGGCAGCAGGTTCAGTATGCAGATGTTGAGGCTGATCAGCGCGGTGAGGAACATGAGATCGTTGAAGCTCCGCCTCGCCGCCTGACCGCTGATCCTGGCAATCTCGATCGGGCCGGAAAGTGCGCTCTGGGGCGAAACGCGACGTTCCACCAGCCTGCCCAGAAAGCCGAAGATCTCGTTGGTCGTCTCCCAGTTGATCCGTGCGCTCTCGACGAGGGCGCGGGCCGGACCGGTGCGCTGGTACGAGAAGTGGCTGATCAGGATGCCCGCGCGGCCGACCCCGCCTTCGGCCGCCGGCACCAGGCGGAAGACGAGGCGCTCGTCGCCACGGCCGATCTCGATGCTGACCTCCTCGCCCGCGCTGGGTTCCACCAGGCGGCGGAAGTCGTCCGCGTCGGCGATCGGGTGGCCGTTG
The DNA here is from genome assembly GCA_011523565.1 of Acidobacteriota bacterium. Lineage (GTDB taxonomy): Bacteria > Acidobacteriota > Thermoanaerobaculia > Multivoradales > Multivoraceae > Multivorans. Next base: position 33,897 of record WTGL01000309.1, on the reverse strand, counting down.
ACCGAGTAGAGCGTGTCTCCGTACCGGATGCCCGCCTGCTCGGCAGGCGTGCCTTCGAACACCTCGCGCACGCGCGGCAGCAGGCTGGCGTAGAGCCCGCCGTCTCCGAGTTCGTGGCGGGGAATCCGGCGTGGCACGAGCACCGTGCTCAGCGTGCTGCCGGCGCGTTCGAAGTCGACCGCAAGACGCCGTTCCGGTGAGGTGAGCACGATGTTCGCGACCTCGCGCCACTCGGATACGTCCTCACCGTCCAGTCGCACGATCGTGTCGCCGGGTTGCAGGCCGGCCTCGGCGGCGGCGGAGTCGGCCGCCACGGCGCCGATCTCGGTGCTCAGGTTGCGCGGCCCCGCCAGCTCGGTTCCGGCCACCAGGACGGCGGCGATCAGAACGATCGAAAGCACGACGTTGGCCGCGGGACCGGCCAGGAGAACGACCATTCGCTGCCACCGTGGCCTGGTGAGGAAGTCGCCGGCATCGCCCGTCGGATTCGAGGGATCGATGCCGGAGAAGGCCACGTAGCCGCCGAGCGGCACCATCGCCACGCGGTACTCCGTTCCGCCACGTTCGAAACCCCAGAGCCGCGCGCCGAAGCCGATCGAGAACACGCGGACCCTGATCCGGAACAGCCGCGCGGCCACGAAGTGCCCCAGTTCGTGAACGAAGATGATCACGCCGATCACGACCAGCAGAGCCAGGATGTTGCTCAGGATGTTCATCGCACGAGGAACGCGGACGCACGCGTCCGTCGATGCTAACCGCCAGAAGCCGCCAGAAGTTCCCGGGCCTGGTGACGGCCCCACGAATCCCAGGCGAGGGCCTCCGTGATGCTCTGAGGCTCGCCGCCGTTTGACTGTCTGGCGTGGCGTTCGAGCACATCGGCCACCACGGGGACGATGGCGGTGAAAGGAGTCCTGCCGCCCAGAAACGCGTCGACCGCTATCTCGTTCGCAGCGTTCATCACGGCCGGCGCGCCGCCGCCCCGCGCCAGGGCATCGCGGGCGAGCGACGGGGCGGGGAAGAGTGTCGGGTCGACGCGTCTGAATTCCAGCTTCGAGGTCTGAAGCAGCAGGTCGCTCAGATCGACCGACCGCTCGTCGGCGGGGCGGGCCCAGCGCTCGGGATACGAGAGCGCGTACTGGATCGGGTAGCGCATGTCGTTGGCGGAGATCTGGGCGACGCCGTTGCCGCAGCGGAACTCGACGATCGAGTGCACGAGGGACTGAGGGTGGATCAGGATGTCGATCCGGGAGCCGTCCACGTCGAACAGATAGCTCGCTTCGATCAACTCCAGGCCCTTGTTCATCAGGGTCGCCGAATCGACGCTGATCTTCGCCCCCATGTCCCAGGTCGGATGCGCGGTGGCCTCGGCGGGCGTCGCGGCTTCCAGGGTGGCGGGATCGCGTTCGAGAAAGGGACCGCCCGAAGCGGTCAGCACGAGCCGGCGGACCTCCCGGGGGCGACCGGCCCGGAGGGCCTGGTGGATCGCGGCGTGCTCGCTGTCGATCGGCAGGATGGACGCACCCGAAGCGGCCGCCAGACGGCGCAGCACGGGCCCGGCCGCGACCATCGCCTCCTTGTTGGCGAGCGCCAGATCGGCGCCGGCCTCAAGCGCCGCGGCTGCCGGTTGAAGCCCGGCCGCGCCGACGATTGCGGTCACGACGAGATCGATATCGCCGGTCCCGACCCCGTTCAGTAACGCCTGACCACCGCACGTCAGGCGGGTGCCGTTCGGCAGTTCGCTTCGCAGCGCGGCTGCCGTGTCGTCGCTCTCCACGACGACGCGGTCGGGCCGGAATTCCCGCGCAAGTTCGGCCAGGCGGGCGGGTCGCGTTCCCTGCGCCGCGAGCACCGAGACTCGCAACCGGTCCGGGTGGTTGCGGGCCACCGCCAGGGTGGCCTCGCCGACCGAACCGGTGGCCCCCAGTACGGCGACGTTGCGCCGGCTCAAGGCAGGGCTCCGGCCGTGCCGGTCCCGTAGAGGACGGAGACCGTCGCTCCGAGGGGCCCGATGTCGACGAGCACGTACATCAGAGGCGTCGCCAGCATCACGCTGTCCAGCCGGTCGAGGAGGCCTCCGTGGCCCGGTAGGAGTCGGCTGGCGTCCTTCACCTTCGCGGCGCGCTTGAGCAGAGATGCCACCAGGTCTCCCGCCTGGCCCGCGGCGCCGCAGAGGAGCGCCGCCAGCGCAACGCTCGGCAGGAAAAGTTCCAGGCCGAACCAGGGCAGGAACCCGGCGAGACCGACGCCGAGGCTCGCCGCCAGACCACTGACAGCGCCCGCGACCGTCTTCTTGGGACTGATCTTGGGGGCCAGAGGCCGACGACCGAATGCCCGCCCGCCGTAGTAGGCGCCGATGTCCCCCGCCGCGGCTACCGCAAGAACCCAGAGCAGGAGCGCGGGATGGCGCTCGTGGAGGTGGACCGCGGCGGAGAGGAACAGCCCCAGCCACAGCGCGCCAAAGGCGAACATGGCCGAGATTGCGAGTCGGTCGCGCACCTCGGTGCGGCTGCTCAACCCGACCGCAATCGCCGTGGCGAGTACAACGGTTGCCGCTGCGAACCGGAGGTCGAGGATGACCAGGCGGGTCAGCGGGACGATCTGGGCCTGGGTGCTGCTGTGGATGCTGCTGGCGAAGGCCACGAAGACGAGCGCCAGCCACAGCGCCAGGCGAAACCTCGGCGCGACGGCGATTCGCTGCACCAGGGCCGTGTACTCCGCGGCCGCCAGCAGGACGACCCCGGTGACGACCGCCACGAAGAACCGGGGCGGCAGGTAGAGGACGATGGCGGTCGCCAGCGCCGCGGTCACGATCCCCGTGACGACGCGTTTCATTGCCGCCGACTGTATTCCACCCGCTCCAGACACAGCCCGCTCGCCGGCGCGTTGGGGCCCGCTGACGAGCGTGGCCCCCCTTGCAGGAGCCTGGCGAAGTCGTCCGGCGACCTGCGGCCGCGGCCGACCTCGAGCGCGGTGCCGACGAGTGCGCGCACCATGCCGCGAAGAAACCCGTCGCCGGCGACCACGAACGTCAGTTCATCGCCGGCTTCGGTCCACGTGGCCCGCTGAATCGTCCTCTCGGGCTGTCCGTGGCTGCCCCCCGACTTGGCGAAGGCCGAGAAGTCGTGCCGTCCCAGGAGCATGCTGGCGGCTCTCTTCATGGCCTCAAGATCGAGTCCGACCGGCGCGGGAACGACGAAGGGCGCCCGGAACGGGTCGATCACGCGGGCGCGGCCGAGTCGGTAGCGATAGGTCTTGGAGGTGGCGCTCTTTCGCGCATGAAAGGCGTCGTCCACGGTCTCCGCAGCCAGGACGCGGATCGCCGCCGGCAGGTGACGGTTCGCGCCGTGTACGAGCGCCCGCCTTGTTTCCTTAGGTGCCGACGCGTTGGCCACGGTCAGGTGAGCCACCTGGCCGCGGGCGTGTACGCCGGCATCCGTGCGGCCGGCCCCGTGCACGGTCACGCTTCGCCCGAGGATCCGGGCCAGCGCTTCCTCGACGACCTGCTGGACGGCGAGTGCGTTGTCCTGGCGTTGCCAGCCGGCGTAGTCCGTGCCGATGTACGCGATCCGCAGGCGGTACTTCATCGTCTTTCCGTTTCCGAGCCTGACATCTTCCCGGCGTGCCTCTGTCGCCGGCGGTCGACCAGGAGCAACAGGAACGGAGGTAGCCAGACCGCGCCGTAGACCCAGGGGAAGTAGTCGACTTCCGCGAAAGCCGGCAGGTACGCCAGCGGCAGGGTCGCCGACAACAGCAGGACACAGCGCGCGCCGATCAGCGCCGCCCAGGGCAGGATCCAGATCAGATACCACGGATAGAGCGTCGGACTCGCGAGCAGGACGATGCCGAAGGCGCCGAACGCCGCGCCGACCGGTCCGGGGCGCTGCCGCCGGAGGCGGAGCCAGGCGGCAATCGCGCCGAGCAGGAGCAGGGGGCGGGCGAGAAACTGGGGATAGGTGTGGGCGTAGAGGGTGTCCCAAGGCGGCGCCTCGATCTCGCCGCCGAAGACCAGTCGGACCGCGTGAACGAGCCCCGCGGCCGCCCGGTCGAGTTGAAGCAGGCCGAGGAGACGCCAGACCGGTTCGTAGAGCGGGCCGTTGTACTCCCAGCGCAGCGCGTAGATAGCGAGGCCCGGAGGGAAGCCGCCGGTCCAGACGAGAACGCCCGCCGCCGCCGGGAGAAGCAGGCAGGCGCCGCCGAGAGCGAACAGGCGTCCTCGCTGCCGGTGGCCCTTCATCCTTCGCCACCACAGGGGGATCGCGGCCAGGGGGACCAGCTTGACCAGTACCCCAAGCGCAGCCACCATCCCTGCCGTCAGATACCGGGTGTGCCGGCGTCCCCGCCCGCCACCCCCCAGCAGCCAGACACAGGCGATGACGAGTGAAGCGCCCAGTACGTCGACGTGGCCCATGCCGGCACCTTCGATCACGACCAATGGGTTCCAGACGTAGGCCAGGGCGGCCACGACCGACCTCCGCCGCCGGGCGAGCGCGAGCAGGAAGCCGCAGGCGACCAGGTCGGCCGCGACCAGCGGCAGCTTGTAGCTCAGAAGGGGCTCCGGCAGGAGGCTGGCGGCCGCGAAGAGGCTCAGGGAGAGGGGCGGGTAGACCGTGGCGACATCACGGTGGGCGGTCCGTTGCCACAGGTCGTCGCGCAGCCCGGCCAGGTCGGGATGATCCGGTTCGAGGAGGTAGGGATTGGCGCCGGATGCGGCGACACGGCCGTCCCAGAGGTAGCGATGGACATCGTCCGACAGGCTCGGTGAGAGGGGCGCGGCGAGCAGGCGCAGCAGCGCCGCGACGACCAGCAGGCCGGCGACCGGTAGCTCGCCGGCCGCTTGGGGCGGTGACGGCTCCAGCCGCTTCAATGCCCGGAAGAGGGCGGCGAAGGCCAGCAGGAGCACCGCGAGGAAGAGCGCGGTCGCCCATGGTGCGTCGGCCGCCGGACGCAGGCCGGTCCGGTCAAGCGCCAGCAGCCCGCCGAAGCACGCGAGCAGAGGCCAGGCGGCGGCTGCCAGTGGGAGTGCCCTTGCCATATCGTCGGCGTCCGTGCTTCTTCCCGTGTACTACGCCGTTCTCGGCACGCTCGCACTCTTCGGACTTCACCGGCTGGTTCTGTTGCTGGTGCTGCGCGTGGTCCGGTCACCCGCCGAAACGGGGGGCCAAGCCGCAGCCGACGCTGAGGATCAAGCCCCGCCCCGGGTCACCGTCCAGTTGCCAATCTACAACGAGCGTTACGTGGCTCCGCGGCTGGTCGCGGCCGTGCTCGACTTCGACTACCCCGCGGACCGGCTGGAGATCCAGATCCTCGACGACTCGACCGACGACACGAGCGAGAGAGTCGTGGCCGTGGTCGAGGAGGCATCAGGGCAGGGGCGCCCCCTGCCAGCCGTGCGCCACCTCCGCCGGCGGGATCGCGAGGGCTTCAAGGCGGGGGCCCTGGCGGCCGGTCTGAGCGAGGCGCGCGGCGAGCTGATCGCTGTCTTCGACGCCGACTTCGTTCCCGGTCCCGACTTTCTCAGCCGTACGGTGCCGGCCTTCGCCGATCCGACTCTCGGCATGGTCCAGGCGCGCTGGGACCACATGAACCGCGAGAACTCCCTGCTCACGCGCGCCCAGGCCGTACTGCTCGACGGGCACTTCCTGGTCGAACAGGAGGCGCGCTTCCGTTCGGGCTGCTTCTTCAACTTCAACGGCACGGCGGGCGTCTGGAGGCGCCGGGCGATCGAAGAGGCCGGCGGCTGGCAGTTCGACACGCTGACGGAGGATCTCGACCTCTCCTACCGCGCGCAGCTCGCCGGCTGGCGCTTTCTGCTGATGACGGACCTCGCGGTGCCGGCTGATCTGCCGGGCCGCGTCAATGACTTCAAGAGTCAACAGTACCGCTGGGCTCGCGGAACCGCCCAGACCCTGCGCAAGCTGCTGCGGCCGATCCTCCGGAGCGCGGCGGGGATGCGGGTCAAGCTGGCGGCGACGGCGCACCTGACTTCGGGTTTCTGCTATCCGCTGCTCGTCCTGCTGGGGCTGCTGCTCCTGCCTGCCATCCTGCTGCGGCAGCAGTCTCCCCACCTGCTGCTGCTCATCGACGCGCCCCTGTTCCTGCTCGGCACGGCGGCGGTGGCGGGCTCCTACGCCGCCGGCCAACGGCGGGCCGGCCGGCCGGGTTCCCGGATGTGGCTGGAAGTGCCGCTCGCCATGTCCGTCGGCATCGGCCTGTCGCTACACAACTCGGCCGCGGTGATCACCGGTCTGTTCCGCCGTGGCGGCGTGTTCGCCCGCACGCCGAAGATTCCGGCCGGCGCGCGCAACCCGCCCGCGCAGTACCGCTCGAGCGCCGTCTGGAGTCTCTGGGGCGAAGCCACGCTCGCGCTCTACTTCTGGGTCTGCATCGCGGCCGCCGGCTGGAGCGGCCGCTGGTGGTCCCTGCCCTTCCTGTACCTGTTCGCGCAGGGATACAGCCTGATGGTCCTTGGCGGCACCCTGCCAAGGTTCGGACATGGCAAGCGGTTGCCGTAACGACGTGCGGAGGCATACTTCGTAACCTGCCGTCGATGATCCGCCCCCTTGGAAGACGCACAGACCCCGCCGCCTCGAGGCAGGTGGACGTGGTCGTGCGGCCGGCGTCACCGGCCGACGCCCCCTTTCTCCGGCGCTGGCGGTCCGAGCCGGCCGTGCGGCGCTTCCAACCGCTCCACAACGTCTCCGTGTCCCGGTTGAGAGCGGATCTGGCGTCGCAGCGGCCCCGGGACCTCTACCGAGGCCGCGGCGACCGCTACACCTGGCTGGTCGAGGCCGATGGTGAGCGTGCCGGTTGGATCACGCTCGCGATCGTGAACTGGGAGCACGGGTTGAGCGAACTGGGGTACGCCCTGGCGACACGCCAACAGGGCCGGGGCACGATGACCGCGGCCCTGGGCCAGTTGCTGCCCGAGCTGCTGCTCCGCACGCCGCTGGAACGTATCGAGGCGAGGTGCGCGGTCGACAACGAAGCCTCGCGGAAGGTCCTGGAGAAGCTGGGGTTCGTCCAGGAGGGGCTGCTCCGCTCATACTTCGTCCTCCAGGGTCGCCGTACCGACCACCACCTGTACGCCCTCCTGCGAGAGGATTACATTCCCACCCGCTAGCCCCTCGCGGCCCGCACGCGCTACAGTTGCCAACCCTGAATCGTCAGTTGGGTGGAGGTGCGGATGGTGAGTGCTGGAACGGGGCAGGACGCGCGGCCGGGGACGGCCGACTCCGCGCTCGAGGACCTGGAAGCTGGAATCGCATTGTTCTACGAGGACCGGCTCGCGGAAGCCAGAGCCAGGTTCGAAGACGTGGTTGCGGGCGGCGGAGAAAGCCGGTTCGTCGTTCGCGCGAAGGACTTTCTGGCGGCGTGCGAGCGGGCCGAACGGTCGGCGGACGGCGGCCCGGACGACCCCTTCCTCGAGGCCGTGATGGCCCGAAACGACGGCGAACACGAACGGGCGCTCGAGTTGTGCGCAGGCAAGGGGCGAGACCGGGATGACCGCTTCGTCTATCTGGCCGCCTGTGTTCGCGCATTGATGGGAGACCAGGAGGCCGCCCTCGACCTCTTGACGAAGGCAGTGGAACTCGATCCGAAGAACCGGGTTCGGGCCTTCCACGACGGCGACTTCTCTTCAATGGACGAAGACGAGCGTTTCGTGAAGCTCGTCCATGACCTTAGCGACTGACGTGGCGGACGAGGCCGGCGCGGCCGTTGTTCTCGCTGCCGGCGGCGGCGAGCGGTTGCGCTCCGAACGGCCGAAGGTCCTGCATCCTGTCGGTGGTCGAGCCCTCGTGGCATGGGTGGTCGCGGCCGCGCGCGACGTCGGCTGCTCGCCCATCCACGTGGTCGTGGGAAGCGGCGCGGAGGAGATCCGCTCGCTTCTCGAGGAAGAGGGGCTGGGCGGCCGGGACATCGTCTGGGTCAAGCAGCGGCAGCCGAAGGGCACGGGCCACGCGCTGCTCTCGGTCCGCGAGTCTCTGCGTGCCGGCGGAGCCGTTCTGGTGCTGTCCGGCGACGCGCCCCTGGTGCGGCCGGCGACTCTACGGGCGCTCCTCGACGAGGCTCGCCGGGGCTGGGGCAGCCTCGCGGTGGCCGATCTGGCCGATCCGGGCAGCCTCGGCCGGGTGGTCCATGGAGGGGGGCGGCTGGAGCGGATCGTGGAGGCGGCGGACGCCAGCGGGCGGGAGCTCGAGATTCGAACCGTCAACGCCGGCCACTACGCGCTGCCCGCCCCCGAGATCTTCGACTGGTTGGAGAAGCTCGACACCGGCAACAACCAGGGCGAGCTCTACCTGACGGATGCGGTCACTGCGGCGGCGCGCGAAAACCCCGTCGCCTGCGTCAGGGTCGAGGACGCCTCCGAAGTGCTCGGTGTCAACTCGCGGGCCGAACTTGCCGCCGTCCAGCGCGTTCTCTACCGGCGCAACGTCGAAGCTCTGCTCGAAGCCGGCGTCACGGTCCTCGATCCCGAGAGCGCGTGGGTGGATGCCGGGGTGACCGTCGGGCAGGACTCGGTGCTCCACCCGGGCGTCACCCTGCTGGGCGCCAGCCGCGTGGGGCGTGGTTGCACCGTCCACACGGGCGTCTGGCTCCGCGACACCCTTCTCGCCGACGAGGTGGACGTGCTGCCCTATTCGGTCCTGGACGGTGCCCGCGTCGCCTCGCGCTGCAGCGTCGGCCCCTTCGCCCGCCTCCGGCCGGAGGCGATCCTGGACGAGGGCGCGCGGGTCGGCAACTTCGTGGAAGTCAAGAAATCGACGCTCGGACCGGGCGTCAAGGCATCCCATCTCGCCTACCTGGGGGATACGTCGGTGGGGGCGGGAGCCAACATCGGCGCCGGGGTCATCACCTGCAACTACGACGGCAAGACGAAGAACCGCACGGTGATCGGCGAAGGAGCGTTCGTGGGCAGCGACACGATCCTGATAGCACCCGTCGAGGTCGGCGCCGGGGGCTACACCGGCGCCGGTTCGGTGATCACCCGGGATGTGCCGGAGGAGAACCTCGCCGTCGGCCGAGCGCGCCAGAAGAACATCAAGCGCCGGCCGCGATGACGCACGCTGGCACCAAGAGCTGAACCGGCATGGCGACCCGCGACGGTGACTGCGTCGAGCAGGTCGACTTCCGTTCCCGGCTGAACGAGGAGCAACTGGCGGCGGTCACCCACGACGGTGGACCGCAGCTCGTGATCGCTGGCGCCGGGTCGGGAAAGACCCGCGTCATCACCTACCGGATCGCCTGGCTGATCGCCGAGCGGGAAGTCGAGCCCTGGCGCATCGCGGCGGTGACCTTCACCAACAAGGCCGCGGACGAGATGCGCGAACGCGTCCTCGACCTGGTCGGCGGCAACGCGAGTGTCTTCGTCGGCACCTTCCACCGGTTCTGCGTGCGCCTGCTGCGCCGCTACGGGGACCGCGTCGGGCTCCAGTCCGACTTCGCGATCGTGGACGCTCCGGACCAGTTGCGGCTGATCAAGGCGGCTCTTCAGGCGGAAGACCTGGATGAGCAGACGTTTCAGCCGCGCGCGGTCCAGGGCCGGATCAGTGCGGCCAAGAACCGGTTGCTCACTCCCGCCGCGTTCGAGCGCGAGGCCGAGGACTTCTTCGACCGCCATGTCGCCGCCGTCTACCGCCGCTACCAGGCCGAGTTGCGTCGGGCGGGCGGCGTCGACTTCGACGACCTGATCGCACTCGCGGTGCGGGTGCTGCGCGAGGAGGAAGACGTCGGTGCGCGCGTTCGGGGACGCTTTCGTCACCTGCTCGTCGACGAGTTCCAGGATACGAATGCGGCCCAGCTCGAGTTGATCCGGCACCTCGTCCTTCACCCCGACGGCTCGGTCTCCGGGCTGACGGCGGTCGGCGACGAGGACCAGAGCATCTACGGCTGGCGGGGCGCCGAGATCGACAACCTGCTGCGCTTCGAACGCCACTTCCCGGGCTCCCGTGTCCGAAAGCTGGAGCGCAACTATCGCTCGACACAGAACATTCTTGATGCCTCGGGCGCCGTCATTGCCCGCAACCAGGAGCGGCGCGGCAAGACGCTGTGGACGGACAGGGGCTCGGGCGACCCGCTGCAGCTCTTCTTCGCCGCCGACCACGAGGACGAGGCGCGTTGGGTGGTCCGGCAGGTCGAGGCGCTTCGCGCCGACGGCTACGAGTTCGGCGACATGGCGGTTCTGGTGCGCACCAACGCCCAGACCCGGGCGATCGAAGACCAGATGCTGCGTAGCGAGGTTCCGTACTGCCTGGTCGCAGGCATCCGCTTCTACGAGCGCGCCGAGGTCAAGGACCTGGCGGCGTATCTTCGCGTGGTCAACAACCCGCGGGACAACCTGTCCCTGCGCCGGATCCTGAACCAACCGCGGCGGGGAATCGGCCGCAGGACCGAGGAGCTCCTGCTGGCCCGCGCGGCGAAGATGGGCCATTCCCTGTGGGACGCGATCCGGCTCGATCCGCTGCAGGAGCTGCCGGCGCGGAACCGGCGCGCGGTCGAGGACTTCCGGGGCCTGATCGAGGCGCTGCGGTCGGAGGCAGAGCGCCAGCCGCTGGCGGAACTCGTGCGGGGGACGATCGTCGCGGCCGGGTTCGAGAACCTGTACGGCAAGGGCGACGAGGAGGGGCGGGAGCGGTTGGACAACCTCGGCGAACTGGTTTCGTCGGCGCGGGACTTCCAGACCTTGCACGGCTACAGCGACCTGCCCGCGCGAATCCCGACCGCGGCGGTTCCGACCCTCGACGATCCGCTGGGCCCGGGCACCGACGAGACCGCGGTGGAGCCGCCGACCAGTCCGCTCGTGAACTTCCTGGACTACGTCTCGCTGGTCAGCGACACGGACGGGCTGAACGCGGAACTCGGCGTTGCGGTCATGACTCTCCACAGCGCCAAGGGCCTGGAGTACGAGGCCGTTTTCGTGACCGGGCTCGAGGACGGTCTGCTGCCCCACTTTCACGCCGGCGGCGGCGCGCGGGACATCGAGGAGGAGAGACGGCTCTTCTACGTCGGCATGACCCGCGCCGAACGGCGACTCTTCCTGAGCGGCTGCCGCCGCCGGATGGTCGCCGGCACGTTCCAGGATCAGCAGCCCTCCCCCTTCCTCATCGACGTGCCGGAAGAACTCATGGAAACCGCCCAGAGCCCGGAGATCTACGCCGGACCGCGCACCGCCGGCGTACGCAGCTTCTTCGGCGCCGATCGCACGGCCGGCGGCCGGTACCGCCCGCCGGCGCCCCCGAGTGGAAGGCGTCCGCCGGCGGGCGGGCCGTTCAAGCCGGTAGCGGGCGCCCTGCGGCCGGGCGCCTACGTCCGTCACGCCACGCTGGGAAAGGGCGTCGTTCTGCATCTCGACGGCCAGGGCGAGAATGCCAAGCTGACGGTCTTCTTCGACAAGGCCGGCAAGCGGAAGCTGGTCCGCCGCTATGCCCCGCTGGAGGTTCTCTGAGCATCGCCGTACTGCTACACTCCGGCGCCTGCCTGTCGGGGCGTGGCGCAGTCTGGTAGCGCACCTGCCTTGGGCGCAGGGGG
>WTGL01000309.1:0-22361 GCA_011523565.1 Acidobacteriota bacterium | reverse complement strand
GCGACGGCCTCCGGAGCCGTAGGTCAGGGGTTCGAATCCCTTCGGGCGCACCACATTCCCGCCACGGCGGCAATGACAACCACGGAGAAAACCGACCGACAGCTTCGTGTCCTCCTGGTGCGGCTGTCGGCAATCGGCGACTGCCTTCACGCGGTCCCGGTGGCGGCGGCCCTTCGCCGCGCGCACCCGGACGCCTTCATCGGCTGGGCGATTCAGGAACCCTCCGCAACTCTCCTGCGGGGCTGCCCCGATGTCGACCGTTTTCATGTCTACCCTCGCCGGGCTCGCGGCATGACGGCGCAGCTCGGGGCGTTCAGCCGTTTTCGCCGCGAACTCCGGAACTGCCGGTACGACGTGGCAATCGATGTCCAGGGGCTCACGAAGAGTGGACTTGTCGCCTGGCTGAGCGGCGCCCCGAGGCGAGTGGGCTTCCGCGGTGGACCGGCGCTGGGCAGCCGCGAACTGAACGCCCTGTTCCTGAACCGGCGTTTCGCCGTTGACCCCGCAGTGACCCATGTCGTTGATCGCAACCTGGCGCTGGTGCGCGCCTCGGGATGGGTCGGCGCGCAAGGTCCGATCGCGGAGTGGCGGCTACCCGACTATGCGACGCCCGGGGCCCTGGGCTTCCTCGAGCGCCGTGGCCTGGAAGCGGGCGGCTATGCGGTCGTCTCGCCGGGAACGATCTGGCGCACAAAGCGTTGGCCGGCGACGCACTTTGCGGTCGCGGTGCGGCGTCTGGCGCGCGACCGCGGCTTGCCGGTCGTCGTCGTCTGGGCGGACGAGGGTGAACGGCGGTCGGCGGAAACGATCGTGGCCAACGCCGGGAACGGCTTGCCCGTCCTGCTCGCACCGCCGACCGATCTGCGCGACCTGGCAACCCTGTTGCGACACGCGGCTCTGTTTCTGGGCTGCGATTCGGGTCCGGCTCACCTGGCGGCGGCGCTCGACGTGCCGTGCGTCTCCGTGTTCGGGCCGACGGATCCTCACCGGAACGGTCCCTACGGACTTGGGTCGGCTTCCGTGCAACTCGATCAGCGGCTGGAGTGTCAGCCGTGCTGGCGCCGCACCTGCAGCCGCGGCGACTTCGCGTGCATGGAGCGGTTGGAGCCCGGCCCTGTGGTGGAGGAGTGCCTGGCCAGACTCGACGCGCGGTAGATGCCGGCGCCGGGACGTGGATTCCTCGCGCTCGCCGCCGCTTGGCATACTTCGACCGATGCACGACGAACCGGACGTCGATTCGCCGCTGGTTCGCCCGCCGGTGTTCGACCGGATTGCCGTCCGCCTGCTCGTGACGGCGCTGGTCGCCGGCGTGCTGACGGTGCCGATCGTCATGCTCTGGCGAGACTTCAGTTGGTTGATGGCGCTATCCAGCGCCGCCGGCATCGCCCTCCTGATCTTCTTCAGCGGCCGCGCCGTGCGGGTTCTGAACTTCGAGTGGCGCCGGCCGCCCTTCGAGCGCGAGGAGTAGGAGGGGCTTCGGGGCAATGAAGAGGGTCCGTCCCTGGCGCGTCGAGGCCGACCGCTCCGTCTTCGACCACCCGCTGCTCAACGTCGAGATGCAGGAACTCAGCGCCGGCGCCGACCGACGCGAGGCGCTGGTCCTGCGGTCGGCGGACTGGGTCAACGTGATCCCCCTGCTCGAGTCGGAGTCGCGAGAGCAGGCGCCGACGGTCGTGTTCATCCGCCAGTGGCGCTTCGGGCGCGCGGAGGTGTCATTGGAGATTCCCGGCGGCATCGTCGAAGCGGGCGAAGACGCGGGCGTTGCGGCGGGACGGGAGCTGCACGAAGAGACCGGATACCGGGCCGGCAGGATCGAGCGCCTGGGCGTGGTCGAGCCCAATCCGGCCATCTTCGACAACGTGTGCTCGTTGTGGCTGGCCCGCGATCTGATCCTGACAGGCGACCCCGTCGGCGACGGCAGCGAGGAGCTGGAGGTCGTGCTGGTGCCTCTGTGCGAGGTCCCCGATCGGATCGCGAGCGGCGAGATCCGTCACTCGCTCGTCGTCACCGCCTTCTACTTCTTCGCCCGGCGCTACGGGTTCTCTTGAGCGAACGTCAGGAGCGGCCCGTCCGGGTCACCACGCGCCCGGGCGCCACGCCGCTTCGGGGCATTTCCTTCGACGCCACGGGGACGCTCTTCGCCTGTCCGCGCCGCGGAGAGATTTACGCCGAAGTCCTTGCCCGGCACGGTCTTGAACTGGCCCCCGGCGACATCGAGACCGTCTTTGCGACCGCCTGGAGCGAACTCGACTGCCGGCTCGGCCGCGGCGAGGACCGCTACAGCAGCCATCCGGACGGAGCCCGCGGCTTCTGGCGAGAGCTGCTCGAGCGATCCTGCGCGCTACTCGGAAGGCAAGCCCCAGGACCCTTCGCCGCCGCCGAGCTGTTCGCACGCTTCGAACGCGCCGATGCCTGGGAGCTTGGCCCCGGCGCCCGCGATGTGCTGGCTGAACTGCGGCGACGGGGTCTGCGCGTGGCGGTGACAAGCAACTGGGACCGCCGGCTGCCGAGGGTGCTGGCCAACCTCGGCCTGGGCGCCGACATCGATGCCGTGATCTGTTCCGAGGACGTGGGTTCGGCAAAGCCGGCGGAGACGATCTTCCTTGCCGCCTGCCGCGCGCTGGAGCTGGAGCCGGCCTCCGTTCTCCACGTCGGCGACGGCAAGATCGAGGATCGCGAGGGCGCGGTGGCGGCGGGCCTGAGCGCGTTGTGGCTGAACGCGGCGGAAGGCGACATCGGGGCGCTCGAAGAGGTGCTGGACTACGTGCCCGGCTGACGGCTTCGCTGCTACACTGGTTGGTGGCGGAGAGTGCGCAATGAAGATCTCGACCAAGGGCGAGTACGGTATCCGCGCCATGCTGTACGTGGCGATGCACTCGGAGGGGGAGCCGGTGCCGAGCCACGAGATCGCGGTCAACCAGGGCATTCCGGAGCCGTATCTGCGCCAGATCCTGGCCGCCCTGGCCCGCTTCCAGTTGATCCGCTCGAACCGGGGCCCCCAGGGAGGGCACCTGCTCGGGCGGCCGGCCCGGGACATCTCGATGCACGACATCCTGGTCGCGCTGGAGGGACACACCACGTCGATCGACCACATCCTGGCTCAGCCCTGCACGATCGGCGTGGGGCCCAAGCACTGCGCCATCCGCGAGGTCTTCCTCGATGTGAAGGAAGCGGTCGAGAACATCCTCTGTAACTTGAGTCTCGCCGATCTGGCCAAACGCCAGCAGGAAGTCTGCGAGTGCAAGATCGAGATCCCGCACGACCTGCCGCCGGAGCGCCTTCACGGTCCGGGGCGGCCGTTGCACGTGGTGAGCGACTGACGGGCGGGGCCGGGACACCGCGCCGATGGCACCGTCGGCGCGGCGGGCGGATTGTCGCGCTGCTTCTGGTCCCGACTGCGGTCCTCGTCGGGTCGTGCATCGTGCCGGCGGATCCGGCACCGCTTCAGGACGGCGACCTGGAGAGCGTTGCGGTGGAGCCGCCGCGCGACTCGGTGTTCCGGCCGGACGAGGATCAGAAGGAGCTTCGGGCACCGGAGACTGAGCTCGGCGGTCGGCTGCCGGGTGCTTTCCCGGAGGGCTTTCGACTTCCGGACGGATCGACGGTGTTCGACTTCGGCGAAGTCGAGCAGGAGGGTGAAGGCGAGGAACGGCCGGCGGTGGAGTTCGTCAACCTGCGGTTGCCGCTGGGTGCTCCGGCCGCGCGGGAATGGCTCCTGCGGGAGGCGCAGGCGGTGGGTTGGCGTGCGGAACTCGGAGACACCATGACCTTCCGGCGCGACGACGCGTGGGTGCGGATCACGATCGAACCGGGCCGCACCGCCAGTAATGCGGCCGCCCGCTTCGAGTACCCGAAGCCGTAGCCGCGGGCCGCTGCTAGAGCCGCCAAACCCGTCGCAGACTCCGTGTTTGGCCCCAGCCCCCACCTCACTAGGACCTTGCTCCGCAGAACTCACGCCGTTGCGTTCTGCGGCGCAAGGTCCTAGCATCGGGCGCCGCCTACCGGGCGGTCGGATGGCACGGGATGCAGTTCAGGTGACCGACACGGCGGGCCCGTTGACGCTCAAGCGCGCGGAGAAGTACGGCTTCTGCGCCGGCGTGCGGATCGCGGACCGGACGGTGCGAAGACTGGCCGCGGAAGGGCGGAGCGGGCAGATCCTGGGTCAGTTGGTGCACAACGAGCGGGTCGTTTCGGATCTCGTGCAGCTCGGCTTTGCCACTGCCTCGTCGCTCGACGAGGTGGGGACGGGCACGATCGTCTTCTCGGCGCACGGCGTACCGCCGTCGTTTCATCGCCGGGCGCTGGAGCGGGGCCTGCTGGTGGTCGACACGACCTGTCCGTTCGTCTACGACGTCCACGAAGAAGCTCGGCAGGCGCTCGAGGCGGGGCTTCACGCGGTCTTCATCGGCGATTCCGCCCATCGCGAGGTGATCGGCTACACCCGGGATCTCGATCCCGACGACTACGACGTCGCGCTGACGACGGAAGATGTCGGGCGGATCGACTTCGACCGCCATCCGAGGGTGAAGATCTTCTACCAGACGACGCTGAACAGCGAGGAGTACGAAGACGTGGCCCGGGCGATCGAGAGCGCGGCGCAACACGCCGAGCGGGCGGACACGATCTGCTATGCGACGAAGGAGAACCAGGATGCGGCGCGCGCCCTGGCGGCCGATCCGGTGATCGACTGCATCGTCGTCGTCGGTGGGCGGCACAGCGCGAACACGAAACACCTGTGGGAAATCTGCAGGGACACCAAGCCGCGAAGCTATCTCGTACACGGGTCGGACGATCTGCGGGCGGACTGGTTCACGGACTGTCGGGCCGTGGGAGTCACGGCGGGCGCCTCGACACCGGACGCGATGATCGAGGAAGTCGAGGGCGCGATCCGGTCGCTGGCTCCGTCCGGGCAGCTCCCGGCCCCGGAGGCCGTGCCTTGAGGGTTCTGGTGATCGGCAACGGCGGCCGGGAACATGCCCTCTGCTGGCTCATCCGGGAGCGGGCGCCGGGGACCGACCTCTACTGTGCGCCGGGCAGCCCCGGTACCGAGGAATGCGGCGAGAGCGTCGCCATCGATGTCGCGGACACCCTTGGTCTGGCCGGATTCGCGGCCGAACGCGGTATCGACCTCACCATCGTCGGCCCCGAACTGCCGCTGTCCCTGGGCGTCGTGGACGCTTTTCGGCAGCGCGGCCTGCGCATCTTCGGCCCCTCCCGCGCCGCCGCGCGGCTGGAGAGTTCGAAGGTGTTCGCCAAGGAGTTCATGCACCGTCACGGCGTGCCGACATCCGACTTCGTGGTCGCGGACGACCGGGAGACCGCGGGGCGGGCCGCGAGGCGCTTCGGACTGCCGGCGGTGCTCAAGGCCGACGGGCTCGCGGCCGGCAAGGGCGTGCTGATCGTGTCTTCGCCGGAGGAGCTGGAGGCCGCCCTGGACGTGTTCTTCGTCGACCGGCGCTTCGGTTCGGCCGGCGCCCGCGTCCTGGTCGAACCCTTCGTGCCCGGTGAGGAAGTGTCCTTCATCGGGTTCTGCGATGGCCGGCGGGTGTTGCCGCTGGCGACGTCAAAGGACTACAAGCGGATCGGCGACGACGACGCCGGCCCGAACACCGGCGGCATGGGCGCCCACAGCCCGGCGGGAATCGTCTCCGAAGCGCAGGTCGCGGACATCATGAACGACGTGATGGAACGCACGGTAGCCGGCATGGCCGCCGACGGTACGCCGTTTTCGGGAGTGCTCTACGCGGGCCTGATGATGAGTCCGGACGGTCCCCAGGTGCTTGAGTTCAACGTCCGGCTCGGCGACCCGGAGGCACAGGCGCTGCTGCTGCGGTTGGAGGAGGATCCGGTCGACCTGTTCGCCGCGGGTGCCGAAGGCGACTTCGGACGCTCCGCACTCGCCTTCCGTGCCGGCGCTTCGGTCTGTCTGGTGCTGGCCAACCAGGGTTACCCGGGGAAGGCGGCCTCTGGAGACGTGATCGAAGGGATCGAAGCCGCCCGGTCCCAGGAAGGCGTGGTCGTCTTCCACGCCGGCACCGACCGCCGGAACGGCGAGGTCGTCGCCACCGGCGGGCGGGTCCTGAACGTCTGCGCGGTGGGCGAGGACCTCGGTCAGGCGCTTTCCCGCGCCTACGAAGGCGCGGACCGGATCAGCTGGCCGGCCAAGGCGATGCGATTGGATATCGGCCGGCGGGTGCTCGCGACGGGAGCTGACCTGTCTTGAGTTGCGGCGGCTGCAGCTTCGCCGGTCAGTCGACGGCAGTGGAGGACACGTTCGTCGGCGTGCGGTTCGGCGAAGAGACGAACCTCACCCTGTGCCGCACGGGAGGCGAACTGCTGGCCCGTGGCGACGATGTGATCGTGTCGATGAAGCCGGGTCCGGCGTACGGCCGGGTGGAGAAGTCGCCGATGCCGGTGTTCAAGCCTTGCCAGAAGTCGAGCGCCCGGCCGCTGCTTCGACGGGCCGACGATGCCGATCGGGCGGCGAGAGAGCGGCAACTGTCCAACGAGGTGCGCGGCAAGGCGTTCTGCCGTGAGCGGGCGCGGGCGCTCGGCCTGGAGATGAAGGTGTCGCGAGTCGACTTCAGCCTGGATGGACGCCACGCTACGTTCTACTTCACCGCCGACCGGCGGGTCGACTTCCGGCAGTTGCTGCGCGATCTGAAGGCCCGCTTCAAGACGCGGGTGCGGCTCGTTCATGTCGGCCCGCGGGACGAGGCGCGGCTACTGGGCGGCGTCGGCGTCTGTGGCAGGACGCTGTGCTGTTCCACCTGGATCGACGACTTCAGGCCGATCTCGATCCAGATGGCGAAACGCCAGGGTCTGAGCCTGAACCCGTCCAAGATCTCCGGGCAGTGCGGCAGGCTCCTGTGCTGTCTGGCGTACGAGGATGACGAATATCGCCGCCGCCGGCCGAGCCGCGGAGAGTCCTGGTCGGGCCGCGGCGGCAACGCGCTGCCCGTTCTGAGCTGACTTGCTAGGAAGCGCCGCGGCGGCTGAGTACCGCCGGGATCGTCTTCAGCATGATCTTGAAGTCGAGCGTCGGCGACCAGGTATCGATGTATTCCAGGTCGAGTTCCATCCAGCGGTCGAAGTCCAGATCGCTGCGGCCGCTGACCTGCCAGAGACAGGTGATCCCCGGCTTCATCGACAGTCGACGCCGCTGCCGCCTCGTGTACGGCTCCTTCTCCTCGAGAGGCCTCGGGCCGACAATGCTCATGTCGCCGCGCACGACGTTCCAGAACTGCGGGAGTTCGTCCAGGCTGAACTTGCGCAGGTAATGCCCCAGGGGCGTGATCCGCGGATCGCGGTCCATCTTGAACGCCGGGCCGCCCATCGTGTTCAGGTGCTTCAGCTCGCCCCGCCTGGCATCGGCGTCAGCGACCATGGTGCGGAGCTTGTACATGGTGAACCGGCGGCCGTTCAGCCCGCAGCGCGTTTGCCGGTAGAGCACCGAGCCGGACGAAGTGATCTTGATCAGCAGTGCCAGCACGAGCATCGCGGGCAGGCTGATCGCCAGCAGGACGACACCGAGGCAGATGTCGTAGGAGCGCTTGAACGCCAGCAGTGGAAGGCTGGACGGCGCCGGCGACAGGGTGACCACGGGTCGTCCGGCAACGGAGTCGAGTTGGACCTGGCTGTGGGCGGGCGGGAGCAGGTCGAGGGCGATGCGGGTCTGGATGCCCTGCTCCTGCAGCGCGTCGAAGATCTGCTGAAGGGCGGGCAGCTCGTTGGGAGTGACGGCGAAGAAAACGTCGTCGACCACGTGCTCGGAGACGATGCGCAGGATGTCGTCTACGCCTCCCCACACGGGTTGCGCGGTGTTGGCGGGTCTGCTCCCGTCGGTGTGGATCAGGCCGACGATCCTGAGGCCCCAGTAGGAGTGATCTTCGATGGAGTCGGCGAGTTGCCGGGCCGCCTCCGGGGTGCCCGCGATGAGCACGGCCCTCTGGTTGAGACCGTGCTGGCGCAAGTCGCGGACGAGAATGCGCAGAGCGATCTTCTCGGCCAGTAGCAGCATGCAGGAGAGGCCCGAGAAGAGAATCAGCCACGTGCGGCTGAGGCGGTCCTGCAGCAGGATCTGGTCCAGTTGAAGGACGAAGACGGCGAACAGGATCAGGAGGGTCGCCACCGCCGTCACCTTGAGAATCGCGGTCGCCTCGGTCCTCAGGTCCGAGGTGCGATGAGATCGGTACCGCCGGGTGGCGATCAGGGGCGCCATCCAGGTCAGTAGTGCCAGCGGCAGGAGAGGTAGATGGTCGCTCAGCGGATAGAGCGGACGGGGAAAGAGGCCTGGCAACACCTGCGGAAACAGCCAGCTTCGGATCGCGTAGGCGAGAAAGAACGCGGCCGCGACCAGGGACAGGTCGAGCGCGAGGACCAGGGCGGCTTGCAGCCGAATACGCTGTTTCAGCATGGGTTCGGAGCCGGGAGCACTCCCGGTTCGGGAGTCTAACCGTCTAACCCGCAGTTTGCTGCGAAGAAGCTCGTCGCGTCGCGGCCGCGCCCCCGATCAGCGTCCTTGGCAGAGCCGCCGGAACAGTTGCTCATACTGGTCCGTGACCTGCTCCCAGTTGAACTCCGACGCCGCGCGGCGAGCCGCTCGGTCGCCCAGCCGGCGGGCCCGAGCCGGGTCGCCGGCGGCCTGCTCGAAGGCAGCCGTGAGCGAGGCCCGATCCCGGACCTCGAAGTAGATGGCGGCTTCGCCGGCGGTCTCCCGGTTGGCCGGCTCGTCGTTGACCAGCACGCAGTTGCCGTAGCCCATCGCCTCGACCAGGGCGGGATGGGTGCCACCGACTTCGGTGGCGTGCACGGTCGCGAGCGCGGAGGAAAGGAGCCCCCGGTAGCGGTCGCCGTACACCGCGCCGGGGAAGCGCACCCGCGGATCGGCGGTCCTCTTCATCTCCGCGATGAAGGCCGAAGCGTAGGGCGCGTCGCCTACCATGACGAGGGGCAGGTCGCCACCTGCCCGGGAGTAGGCCGCGACGACGCGATGCGGGTTGTTCTCCGGTTCGAAGCGGCTGACGTAGAGAAAGTAGCGCCGGCGTTCGAGTCCCAGCTCCTCCAGGATAGGGTGAGAGGCGATGGGGCGCGGTTCGACGCCGTAGCGGATCATCGTCGTCTCGCGGCGGTAGAGGGCGCGGTAGTGGTCGGCAATGACTTCGGCGTCGCTGACCGTCACGCCGGGCAGCAGGCAGGCCAGGCGCTCGGAGACCGAGTAAACGAAGCGGCCCGGCCAGCCCCACTTCGCGCGGCGCTTCTCGATTCCGTCGACGTGAAGGCCGGTGCGAATGCGACGGGGCCAGAGCAGGGGCAGGAAGATCGCGTTCGCGCCGTTGACGACCAGCGCGGCGCGGGCGCCGCGGGCGAAGAGGGCCACGTGGAGGCACGAGAGCAGCGTGTGAACCGGAGTGTCGCCGTACTTGGTGCGGAGCGTCGGCAGCACGACGAGATCGACGCCGCGATGCGAGCGGAGCCGGCGGTCGACGTAGTGGGACCGACAGTAGACGGTGACCGGCCAACCGCGCTCCGCCAGACGGGGCGCCAACGCTTCGATCATCGTCTCGTAGCCGCTGTAGGCGGCGGGAATGCCGCGGCTTCCGATGATCAGGATTCGTGGGCGCTCTGGGTCGATCGGAAGGGAAGTCCGTCCGAACCAGCGGGCCGTCATGCGCGGCGGCACGCGGCGGCGGGAGCGGATCATGCGGCGGCGCTCGAGGAGGCGACGACGGTTGCGCCAGAGCCAGGCGTAGGCGGCCAGGGACGAGGGCTCGCGCAGCAGCACGTAGGCGACGATGCCGAGCTCCCGGACCGAGGTCCCGAGAAGCGTGCGCGGGAGGTCGGCCAGGCCGCGATGGTAGAGCTGCAGCAGATAGCGGTTCTTTAGCGAGTGGAAGTTGACCTCTCTGGACATCTGGCGCCGCCGGCGGGGGAGGTTGACGCGGCCGTGGACAGCGCGGGCCCGCGGTTCGTAGAGCACTTCCCAGCCGCGTTCGCGCAGTCGAAAGCACAGTTCCGCGTCCTCGCGATAGGAGTGGAAGTCGTCGTCGAGGACCCGGCCCGCGACGGCGGCGTCGCGCAGCGCGGCGCCCAGGAAGAGGGTGGCGGCTCCGCTGCCCCCGAACACCCGCTCCGTCGCCGGATACTGGCCGCGGTCGATCTGGCCCGAGCCGCGATCGACGTGGCGCCAGCTTCGCGTGAGCGCCATGCCGCACGCGTCGATCAGCCGCTTCTCGCTGCGCCCGCCGGGGCACGGGCCACCGGGCCCTCGGTCGTCGTTTGCCCTCAGCAGGCGACCGGTGACCGCGCCCACGGGTCGTTCGCTGCTCGTGAAGCGTTCGAGGCTCTCGATCAGGCGCATCGCGTAGTCGGGCGTGGGCCAGGCGTCCGCGTTCAGGCTGAGCACCCAGTCGGGGCGGGGGTCGCTCGCGAACGCGCTGTCGAGCGCCCGGTTCAGGCCGCCGGCGAAGCCCCTGTTCTCGTGGAGAACGATCACCCTTAGCGGGAAGCTGGCGGCCCCGGCGTGCTCGCGCAGCGACTCCACCGTGCCGTCGGTGCTTGCGTTGTCGACCACGATCAGCCGGAACGGGGGTCCCTGGAGCCCCGCAAGCGCCTCGAAGAACCGCGGCAGGTTGACCGCGTCGTTCCAGGTGACGGTGCAGATCGCGAGGACCGCCTGGGTGTGAGTCTCTCTGCCGCTCACCGGGTTCTCCAGCCGGCGATGGCCGCGACCGCGAGGCGACCCAGTCCGGCGCAGGCGTCGCTGCGGTCGCGGGCTCGTTGCGGACAGCGAATCGGCAGCAGCAGAACGCGGAGCAGCGCCGCGCCGGCCAGCACGGCACGCAGCAGCAGAGCGGCGCCCGGGCCGTGGTGCTTGCGGGCGTACCGGTCCAGGTTGCCGTAGTAGGCGAGCAGGAAGGGGCCGTAGCCGAGGCGCGACACGGACGCACCGAGGCCATGCCGGAAGATGGCGTCGGGCCAGTAGCGGATCGTCACGCCCCGTTGGCGGAGGCGCCGTGCGAGGTCGACGTCCTCGAACCAGGCCGGCCAGAATGCCTCATCCATCCGCCCGGCGGCATCGAAGGCGTCGCGTCGAAGCAGGAGGGCGCAGGCCGCGGGCTGCTCGACGGGCGATCCGGCTGGAGGCTCGCGCAACGCCCCGGGCTCTACGAAGCAGCAATAGCCGACCAGCGTGCGCAGGTCGGGCAGCCTGCGCAACTGCCAGCCGGCCTGCGAAGCGCCGTCCTCGTCCACCAGCCTGGGCGCCAGGCCTGCAGCTTCCCGGTGCTCTTCCATTCCCCGAACCAGTGACTCGAGCGCCCCGGGCTCGGGCCGGGCGTCCGTGTTCAGGATCAGCACCAGAGGTCCGGCGGACTTGGCCGCACCGAGGTTGACCGCGGCGGCGAAGCCCAGGTTGCGGTCAACCTCGAGGACTCTGACGTTCGTCCGATCAGCCAGAGCAACGCTCAGGTCCCTAGCCGATCCGTTGTCGATCACGATCAGCTCGAAGCTCTCGTCGCGGGGCCAGCTTCGGGCGAGGAGCGCGACGTTCTCCTCGTCGTGCCAGTGCGGCGCCACCGCGGTCAGGATGGGAGGGCCGCTCATCGCGGGATTCCGTCGTCACTTCCCGGGCCCGGGTCGACTGTGGGAGCCCAGGTCGGCTGCGGGCGGCCGAAACCGGCGAAGCGGGGCAAGAGGCAGACCGCGCGGCACCAGCCGAACAGGAGGTCGAGGGGGCCGGGTCTCCGGGGATCGCCCGGCAACTCGCCCTTCCCGCCCCGGAACAGATCGACCGCGTCCCGCAAGAGAAACTGCGGCAGCCGGAGCCAGAAGCTCCGGCCGAGTCGCGCGGCCAGCACCAGCAGCCGATTGCAGTAGATGCGGCGGACGCGCCGCCGGGCGTCCCGGCGCCCCCGGCTCGATAGCGCGCCGCCGTGTTCGGTGCGGGCCGCCGGCACCAGCACCGCGCCGTACGGTGCCCGGCGCAGACGATCGGCTAGTTCGACGTCCTCGTAGTAGCTGTGGAGCTGCTCGTTGAAGGGCCTAAGAGACTCGCTTGCGGGACTCACCGCGACCAGCGCGTCCCGGCGGTAGATGGCGGCTGTCGCGGACACGCCGTACACCGGTCTTGGCGCGCCGCCCGGTGGCGGCGCCAACGTGCCGCGGTCGACCTGGACCGCCTGCCAGCGGCTGTTCCAGGCCAGGCCGGCGCCGTCGGTCCGCACTACATCCTTGGAGTCGGGCGGAAGCAGATTGATCCCCTGGACCGCGGCGACCCGAAAGTCGGGGGAGGCCTTCGGTTCGCCCGGGGCAGAGGCCCCGAGTGCCTCCAGCAACGCTTCCGTCCAACCGGTCTCGAGCACGGCGTCGTCGTTCACCAGTGCGATCCAGAGGCCCTGACTGGCGGCGATGCCGGCATTGGCCGCCCGGGCGAATCCCGCCGGTCGGGGGAACTGCACGATCCGCGGCGCGCGGCGGAAGGCGGGGTGATCGGTGGCGAGGCGTTCCGCGAGTACGCGAAACGCAGCCGGACCCTCAGCTCGCCGGTCCTTGTCGTTCAGCGGCCCGAGGGCGGTCGCTGCGGGCTGCTGCCAGACGACGATCAGTTCGGCCGGAACGGCTGTTTCCGTCGCGTCGCGGTAGATCGACTCGAGACATTCCGCGAGATGGGGCGGCCCGCCCACCGTCGGAACGACGTAGGAGAGTGCCGGTGTCTCCGGCGACCCGGCGGTCAAGGTCCGGTGGCCCGGCCGACGTGCAGTGCGTGGAAGAGGATCACTTCGACCTCCGCCGGGAGGTCGGGATCGCGGACGAGGACCAGGTTGCCGAATCCGCAGAGTAGAGCGATGTCGATCTCTGCACGGTAGCGGGTCCCGAAGAAGGGCCCGTCGGAACTGGCCGCGACCCAATGGAGCCAGGGTCCGTATCCTGCCGCCGTGCCGCTGTGACGGGCCGACCACTCGCCCGTGTGATCGCCGTGTTTGAGGTCGAGGAAGTGCTCGGTCCGTTCGGCGCCGATGCGGGCCACCGTCTGACCCACGGCGACGCCCTCGCCGTGGGCAACCGCCGTATCGAGCACGAGGGTCTCGCAGCCGCCCGCCTCCGCCGCCCATCGAGACTGGTCCACGGTCAGCACCTGCCTCGGCGAACTAAGCAGCGTCTGCCGGGGCAGGAACGCGTCCCAGGAACCGAGCGCCGCCGACGTCAGCACCACGGCGCCTACCGCCAGCACGATGGCCCGGGGCGTCGGCGCCCTCTTGACGATCGCACCGACGCCGCGTCCGATCAGAATCAGAACGGCCAGTCCGAGCCAGCGATCGAACGCGGTATCGAGGCCAAGCGCATTGAGTCGGTCGTCGAGATGCGCCGCCCGGAGCCACGGATAGGTGGCCGAGAGTGTGGCGAAAACGAGCAGGCTGCCCTGCCAGCAGAACCCGAATACGGCCGCGTCGCCGCGCAGGCCGATGACTTGCCAGGGCCCGGTAGGGGGCGGATCGTCGGCGGATGCGCCGCTCGGCCGCGTCGCGCTCAGCATGGTCCATAGCGCGATCGCCGCCAGTAGGGACTGCGGGGGTGGCAGGAAGCGCAGGCCGGCGAGCGTCAGGAGTGCGGCGGCGGCCACGGTGTGCAGGTCGCCTCGACCGACCAGGTTGGGCGCCGCGAGGAGGATCAAGGGCAATCCGGCGAGCGCGAGTGGCCAGGGTTCCGCTGCCGAGGGCGGCAGCGCGAGGGCCAGACCACCCGCCAGCACGAGGACGATGGCGAAGGCGAACCGGCGCCAGACGATAGCGGCCGCCATGGCTGCGAGCAGGGCTCCGAACGCGGGTTCGCGGACGAGAACGAGCCCCAGAATCAGCATCAGGCCGAGCCCAAGCGTTGCTGCCGCGACCGACCAGCGCTCCTTGAGCGCGCGCGCGGCCGCGTCGGCGAGCGCCGCTGCGGCGAGCACCAGGACGACGTTCGAGCGGACGCCGCCCGCGGCCAGGATCAGGGCTGCTGTTCCCGCCAGGGCCGGAGCACCCATACGGGCGAACAGGGCGGTGAGGACGACCGCCGCCGCGGCCGGAATGCCGACGAGCACGACCAGCAGTCGGAGCGTTCCGCCATCCAGTATTTCCCCTTGCCGCAGGAGCAGATTGAGTCCGATCAGCGCCGATAGCAGCGTGCCGCCCAGGCGGATGAGGCGTGCCGGTTCAAGGGAACCGGGCGGCGACAGCAGGTCGGCTCGGTGGGCGAGCAGACTGTCCACGAGAAGCGCCGCGGGCCCAAGACAGAGCAGGGCTCCCACCGCCGTCGCGCGGCCGGGACCGTCTGGTGGTACGGCCGCGAACGCGACCACGGTCAGCACGGGCAGCGCCAATGCCGCCGCGCTCAACGGACGCCGGGCAGTGCCGGCGGCGGCGAGCAGGATCGCGGTCGCGGCGAAGGCGAGGTAGCGTCCCTCGGCCGCCGCCTGCGCATCGCGCTCGAGCGACGCCAGGGAATGCATGGCCAGCCCGGCCAGCAGAGCCGGCAGGGCGGCAAGCCAGGGCGGTGACGGCGACTCGGGACGGGCCGGCGTGGAAGCGGATTCAGTCGTCATGTGAGCCATCATCGCTGTGACAGGCAGCGTTGGAAGAATGCGGCGGCCATTTCGTGGCGCCGATCGTCGGCAGCGCGCCGTCCTTGCCGTCGAGGGCAAACGTTGGAAGACTGCCACCGCCATGTTGCCCCGGGAACTGCTCAGAAGCGAGCCTCGGCGAGTTGCCGCCGCCATCGAGGCGCGCGGCGTCGATGCGGCGCTGGTCGACGAGTGGACGACCAGCGACCGGCGCCGCCGTGAAGCGCTGACCGAACTCGAGGAACTCCGTCACCGTCGTCGGTTGGCTGGTCGCGAGATTGGCAAGCTCAAAGCTCAGGGCAAGGCGAAGGAAGAAGATGCCGCCACACGCATTCTAGAGATGACAGAGCTCAAGGCCCGCATCGAGGGCCTCGAAGATGTCGTGGCGCAGGCGGAGGAGCGACTCCGCGAAACCGAACTGAGGGTCCCGAACATCGCCCACGACACGGTACCGGTCGGCAGCGACGAATCGGCGAATCGCGTCGAGCGGGTGATCGGCGATCCCCCGGAGTTCGACTTCGAGCCGAAGGCGCACTGGGATCTCGGGCCGGAGCTGGGGATTCTAGACTTCGAGCGCGGCGCCAAGCTGGCCGGAGCCCGCTTCGTGACCTACCTCGGTTGGGGAGCCCGCCTGGAGCGCGCTCTCGGCGCCTTCATGCTCGACCTGCACACCGAGGAGCATGGCTACACGGAGGTTCTGCCTCCCTATCTGGTCAAGCGCGAGTGCCTGTTCGGGAGCGGCCAGTTGCCGAAGTTCGAGGAGGACCTGTTCCATGTCCAGCCCGATTCGCGCTACTTGATCCCGACGGGCGAGGTACCGCTGGTCAATCTGCACGGCGGCGAAGTGCTCGACGAGGACCAGTTGCCCTTGCGCTACGCCGCGCTCACGCCCTGCTTTCGGGCCGAGGCCGGATCCTACGGACGCGACGTGCGCGGACTCATCCGTCAGCACCAGTTCCACAAGGTCGAACTGGTCCAGGTGACGAACCCGGAGACCAGCCACGATGCGCTGGAGCAGCTCACGGGCCACGCCGAGCGGGTGCTGCAGCGATTGGAACTGCCCTACCGGGTGGTGTCTCTTTGCACCGGCGACATGGGGTTCGCCATGGCGAAGACGTACGACCTCGAAGTCTGGCTTCCGGGACAGCGGGCGTACCGGGAGATCTCCTCCTGCAGCAACGCCGAGGCGTTCCAGGCGCGGCGAGTTCATACACGCTTCCGGCCCGCGGCCGGCGGCTCCCTGCGCTACGTCCATACGCTCAACGGTTCCGGCCTGGCAATCGGGCGGACGCTGATCGCCCTGCTCGAGAACTACCAGACGGCCTTGGGGTCTGTACGCATTCCGGAGGCTCTCCGGCCGTACGTCGGCGGCGTCGAGGAGATCCCGGCCGGATAGCCTCTGGGATCGTCGCTTCGGCGCGCGAAGGTCGCCGGTTCGTTCGGAGGGGTGGCTGAGTGGTCGAAAGCACCGGTCTTGAAAACCGGCGTGGATGAGAGTCCACCGTGGGTTCGAATCCCACCCCCTCCGCCATCGGTCTGGCCGGGCGACCGGTGCCCGGTCTTGGCGTGTTCCCGAATCGGCGTGGATGAGAGTCCACCGTGGGTTCGAATCCCACCCCCTCCGCCAAGATCCTCGGCGAGTTTCGCGAAGAAATCACAGTACGGGTCCGAGAAATCACGCTTCCGCTATAGGCCGTGCCTATGATTCTCCGCCGACGGCGATGAGATACCTCACCCCTGAGGAGCAGGTCGTGCGACTGATGCGGTGGATTGCCCTGTTTACCGGCGTCCTGGCAGTGTGTCTCGTGGTGTGCTCTGCCATGTTCGTCTGGATGTGCTCGGTGGCCGTCGGCAGCTTCGCCGAGTTGTTGCAGGGGCTGGAGGGGATGTGATGCGGCACGAGATGGGGACAGGTTCCGCGATCCGACGATCGACGGGAACTCGTCCCTCCTTACCTGGTTCGGGCCGGTGGACGGGACGGAGCGACGGCTACGGGACGTCGTCGCCTGGCAACTCGCCAGCAACAGCCGACCTTTGTTGTTCCGGTGTCCACCGGCCCGGTTCTCGCCGATGCCGTCACCTGGCCTGAGGCCTGCCGGCGCGCGGCGGTCCTACGGGCCGTTCGGGCGAGGCATGCGGTAGCCGACGCCGCGCTCGTTGAGTACGTAGGCCGGATTGGCCGCCTCGTCGCCCAGCTTGCGACGGAGGCTCTTCACCATGGCACGCACGAGCTTCGGGTCGTCGGTGGTCCGATCCCGCCTCCCCCAGGCCCGGCGCAGGAGCGACTCATAGGTCACGACGCGCCCGGCGCTGCTCGATAGCACGCGGAGCACTTCGAACTCGGTGGCCGTCAACGCCACGGGACGGTCGCCCACCAGGACCCGGCGTTCCTCGTAGTGGATGGAGAGTTCCCCCAGCCGAAAAGGCGCCGGCTCAGCCCGCCGGCGCAGGGCCGCCCGTACTCGCGCCGTCAGTTCCGACGGTGAGAACGGCTTGACGATGTAGTCGGCTGCGCCCGCATCCAGTGCCCTGACGATCGTCTCGTCCCGGCCATACACGGAGATGAAGATGACCGGCAGGTCCTCCAGTTCAGGAGTCTTCTCCATCAGCTCGATGCCATCGGTTTCCGGCAGCAGGAGGTCGAGCAGGACCAGCCGAGGCCGATGGGTTCTGATGAGGCGGGGCAGCTCGCCGGGGTCGCCGGTCAGGAACGGGGCGTAGCCTGCCTGCGTGAGCGCGTCCCGGACGTACCGCAGTGTCTGCGGGTCGTCGTCGACGACGAGGATCGGTTGCCGGGCCTTGCCCTGGCGAGGCGGGCCGGTGCGGCTCAACGCGGCCTCGGGGATGGCATCCCTGCCTTCCTCGGCTACCGGCACCGTAAACGTGAACTGTGTACCGAGGCCGACGCCGCCGCTTTCCGCCCGGATACGACCGCCGTGTGCCTCCACCAACCCCTTGCAGATAGCGAGACCGAGGCCGTACTCCACACCACGCTCCCGATCGCCACCGGCCGCGCCCGCGTGCTTGCGGAACAGGTGCGGCAGCCGCTCCGGCGCCACGCCCGGGCCCTGGTCGGAAACCGAAATCGCGACGTGCACGCCGTCCGGCCTGGCGCCGACCCATATCGGAGACGACTCAGAGGAGTGCCGCGCCGCGTTCGCGAAGAGATTGTTCAGAACCTGGACGATGCGCTCCCGGTCGGCCATCACCCACGGCAGGTTCTCCGGCAGGTCGATATCCAGGGTGTGCCTTCTGTGCGAGGTCAGGAACGTACGCCTGGCCTGATCGACCAGGCCGGCCACATCCGCCGGCTCGGCAGAAATCGACAACCTGCCCGCTTCGATGCGCCCCTGGTCCAGCAGGTCGGTGATCAGGCCGCGCATCTGATCGGCTTGCTGGTCGATCACCCGGAAGAACTGGAGCATCTCGGCAGGGTCCGGGGCCGGTGAGGTACCGAGGACGGTGGCGGTGGAGCCCTTGATCGAGATCAGCGGCATCCTCAGTTCGTGGCTCACCATGCTCAGGAACTCGGCCCGCAGCCGCTCCAGCTCCTCCAGGGGCGCCAGATCCTGAAGGGTGGCCACCATCGACTCGACCGCGCCGCTCGCGGAACGGATCGGCGTCGCGTTGACCAGCACGGTGACGCTCCGGCCGTCCGGGACCGAGAGCGTCATTTCTTCGACCCGCACGGTCTCGGCGCCGGTCAGTTGCTTCCCCATCGGAAACTCCGCCAGCGTGACCTCCCTCCCGTCGGCGCGCTGGCAGACAACGACGTCCAGCAGCTCCTCCAGCGGGTCTCCCGGCAGCCTCAGGCCTTCGACGATCCGTCGCGCCTCCCGATTGAACGACACGGGCTTGCCGGTTCCTCCTTCGAACACGACGACGCCTACCGGCGAAGTCTCGACCAAGGCCTCGAGATCCGCCCTGGCCCGCCTCTCGTTGCGGTGCGTGCGGGCGTTGGCGATGGCCGTCGCCGCCTGGGAGGCGAACAGGACCAGCACTTCCTCGTCGCTGTCCGTGAACTCCTGTCCGCCGTCCTTGTCGGCGAGAAAGAAGCTGCCGACGTACACGTCGCGGTGGTGCAACGGCGTGCATTGCAGCGTCTGCGACCGTATCGGCGTGGAAGGGAAGCCGCGTTTCTCGACGTAGTCCTGCAGGTTCGCCAGCCTCAGTGGCTTCTGAAGGTCCCGGAAGTGCGCGAACAACTGGCGACCATGGGGCCAGGCCACGATCTCCTCGTGTTCTTCGGGCCTAAAGCCGGACGTGATCAGGTGCTCAGCCTGTCCTTCGTCCTCAGTTGCGATGACGCCGCGGCTCGCGCCGGTCAGCATTCGGGCGCTGTCCAAGACCTCCTGAAGCACGGTCTCAACGTCGAGGCTTGCGCTGACGCGCAGGACGGCTGAACACAGCCCCGAGATGCGGTCCTCCAGAACCGTGACACGTTGGCGTAGCTCGGCGGGACTCTCGTTCGACTGGGGCATCGCTCAGTTTTCTCGTATCGGGCTCATCTTGTCGCAGAACGATCGTAGTTCATGTCCAGTCCTGACGAGGAAAGGCACGTGATGAGGGTCGCCTGCGGCTCCGAGGAGCGCTACGCTTGCGGAGCAGGTGCAGCCGTGAACAAAGAAGCGTCCGATTCGTGGCAGGCGGAGATCCGGGCGGAGTTCGCCAACCTGGAGGAGATCGCCCTGGCGACCAAGCCGGCGTCCGGCGATCTTCCCGAGCTGCGCGGCGTGGACATCGACGGCATCTCCATGCCGCTACGGCAGGCGATCGGGGGCGACCACGTGATCTACCTCGACTTCAAGCAGCGGTACGACCTTGAGCGCCGCATCCGGGAGGCGGAAGCGGCCGGCAACGAGCGGATCGTAGCGGGGCTGCGCCAATCGCAGCAGCGCGCCGGCGTTCTGGTCGCGGACGTGTCCGGCCACAAGGCGACGGACGCCCTCGTGGCGGCGATGCTGCATCAGGCGTTCCTGCTCGGGGCGTACTACGAACTCGACCTGTTCGGCGAGATCACGACCCGCCTCTTCGAGCACATCAACCAGCGCTTCTACAAGTCGACCACGTTGAACAAGTACCTCACCATGCTCTACGGCGAAGTCTCGGAGCAGGGCAGGTTCCGTTTCTTCTCGGCCGGCCACCCCGCGCCGTTGCTGTTTGCCGGCCGCCCGGGCCGCATCGAGCACCTCCGGGAGGATCAGTTGGTTCGCTTCCCGCCGGTAGGGATGTTCGCCTCGAACGCCTACATGGACGAACTCGTCGACCCGGGCCCGCTCGGCTACAAACGCCCCTACGAGGTCAGCGAGGTCGACCTGCTCGAGGCGGGGGACCTGCTCCTCCTCTACACCGACGGCTTCGCCGAGCACGGCGAGGAGCGGTACATCGCGGAGCGGGCGGAGCCGCTCCTAGAGACCGTGCGCGGCTTGCGCGCGAGTGAGATCTGCGAGCACCTGCGGGATGACCTGGTCGCCTTCGCTCCGCCCGAGGACGACGTCAGCTTCGTCGTGATCAAGAAGACCGAATAGCACGCCGGCCCATCGGTCGGTTTGCTCCGCTATCGTAGAAGCCCTGCACCTGAGCTTGGAGGCCACCTAATGCTGCTGTTCAACCCCGCGCGGTTTGCTCTGCTGGCCTTCGCCGTGAGTTCCGTCTCCTGCGCAGCGCCTTCAGCCCAGGACACGAGTGGCGCTCCGTACCCCGGCAGGGCGGGAGCCTCGCCCGTGGCCGCCGCCGACCGCGTCGCCCTGTTCGGCGACATGCACATTCACACGATGTACTCGCACGACGCGTTCATGGGCACGGTGCGCACGACGCCTGACGACGCCTACCGGTATGCCAGGGGAGAGGCGATCCCTCATCCGTCGGGTGAATCGATCCGCCTGTCCGGCGCGCCGCTCGACTTCCTCGCGGTGACGGACCACGCGGAGTACCTGGGTGCTCTGGCGGCGCTGATCGACCCGTCGAGCCCGACCTACGGGCATCCGCTGACGGAGGACCTGTTCAGCGGCGAGGGCCGCGACGCCCGGGCGCGGCTGGGAGCGCTGAGCCGGTTGCGGGAACTGGGCCGCGCCGGCGACCCGATCAACGGGCCGGAGGTGCGGGCGAGCGCCTGGCAGCGGGTCATCGAGGCCGCCGAGCGGCACAACGATCCCGGTCGGTTCACCGCCCTGATCGGCTACGAGTACACGATGGGGGTGGGTGGACGTCACGTGCACCGGAACGTCATCTTCCGCGCCAGCGAGGCGCCGGAAGTTCCCTTCAGTTCCCTGGACGGCGACCCCGAGGATCTCTGGACCTGGCTCGACGGCCTGCGTGAGGAGGGGATCGAGGCGCTGGCGATGCCGCACAACATGAACCAGAGCGACGGTCTGGCCTTCCCCGACCGGGAGACCTGGAAGGGCGCGGAGATCGACGCGGAGTTCGCGGCCAAGCGGATTCGCAACGAGCCGGTGGCCGAGATCAGCCAGCAGAAGGGCACCTCGGAGGTCCATCCGTCGCTGTCGCCGAACGACGAGTGGGCCGACTTCCAGATCGTCCAGTACTACCTCGACCGGGTGAACAACACGGACCCGATCTCGGTCTTCAAGGGCGGCTACTGGCGGGACGCGCTCCTGACCGGGCTCGAGATGGAGGAGCGCCTGGGCGTGAACCCCTATGCCCTCGGCGCGGTCGGCTCGAGCGACAGTCACGTCTCCGCCGGTTCCTACGAGGAGGACAACCGCTTCACGTCGAGGACGAACACGCCCCAGGCACGCGGTTCGGCCTATGGCGAGGAGGACGGCGGCTGGGAGAACTTCTGGACCCCGCGCCAGGCGACCCACGGCACGGGCGGCCTGGCCGGGGTGTGGGCCGGCGAGAACACCCGCGCGGCGATCTTCGACGCGCTGAAGCGCCGGGAGTCGTTCGCGACCTCGGGCACCCGCATCCGTGTGCGCTTCTTCGGCGGCTTCGGGCTCGACGAGGCTGTGGCGGAGGCCGCGGACCCGATCGCGGCGGCGTACGAGGTCGGCGTGCCGATGGGCGGCGACCTGGAAGGTGGCAGCGACGGCGCCCCCAGCTTCCTCGTCTGGGCGCTACGTGACCCGGAGAACGCCTGGCTGCAGCGGGCGCAGGTGATCAAGGGCTGGCTGGAAAACGGCGAAACGAAGGAACGGGTCTACGACGTCGTCTGCTCCGACGGCCTGGAGCCGGACCCCGAAACGCACCTTTGCTCTGACAACGGCGCGCAGGTCAACCTGGACGACTGCTCGATCAGCCGGGACAAGGGCGCGGTCGAACTCCGGACCACCTGGACCGACCCGGACTTCGACCCGGGCCTCCGCTCGTTCTACTACGTCCGGGTGCTGGAGAACCCGACCTGCCGCTGGTCGACGTGGGACGCGCTCAGCCTCGGCATCGAGCCGAATCCCGACCTCCACGCCACCCACCAGGAGCGGGCGTGGAGTTCCCCGATCTGGTACACGCCGTAGGCAGCCCCGCTGCCTAGCCTGCGGTCGTCTCTTCCTCTTCCGCCGTGGCCACCGGCTCAAGCTTCAGCAGCGCGCCGTCGGTCTCGTCGGTGATGACGTAGATGAACCCGTCGGGGCCCTGGCGGACGTCGCGGATGCGCTTGCCGATCTCCTTGAGGAGCCATTCGCGGCCGAGTTCCTCGCCGGCCTCGCTGAAGATGAGCCGTTCGAGATGGCCGGTGTTCGGCATCCGTCCCGTCATCAGCGCGCCGGCGAACAGGTTGCCCTTCCACTCGGGGAAGGCGTCGCCG
>WTGL01000097.1:7351-8871 GCA_011523565.1 Acidobacteriota bacterium | reverse complement strand
ACTCCTGGACGGCGCCCTGGGCGGGCGAGTACACGTGGCAGGCGAAGGACAGCCGGGTCTACGAGTACGCCTGCCACGAAGGCAACTACGCGATGGGCAACGTCCTGCGTGGAGCCCGCCTGCTCGAATCGGAGTACGACCAGCCCCAGAGCTCCGGCGGAGAGTAGGCGCTGGCAGCGCCGGCGTCCCGCGGCTGCGGTCTCAGTCGTCCAGGCTGGCCCAGACGTAGCCGATCCAGACCGCTTCTGGCGACAGGCCGCCGCTCCTGTACGACGCGTACTTCTCCGGCAGGCCGGCGCCCTGGACTTCCTGGAGTGACTTCCCGGCCTTCTTCTGATCAGCGACGTGGTCGATCGTCTCGGAGACCACATCGTGGAACTTCTGCAGGTCGGCCTTCGTCGCCAGCGGTCCGTGACCGGGGATGATCTTCGTTTCGTCGTCGACGACATGCAGCATCTGGGCGAGGTTGTCGCGCAGTCCGAGCGCGCTGCCGCCTACATCGCGGTCGATGTAGGGATAGCTCCCTAGGTTGATGTACTGGTCGCCGGCGTGGAGGACGTTCGAGTCCCGGAAGTAGATCGCCGAGTCGCCATCCGTGTGGGCCGGATTGCCGAAGTGGATGACGTCGATCGCCTCGTCGTTCCAGTGCAGCGTGACGCTCTCGTTGAAGGTCACGATCGGCAGCGCCTCCGGCGGGAACGGCGTCGCCGAGAAGTTGGCGCCCGCGTGCCGGTTCTCGAGCAGGCGTTTGCGCACATTCGCGTGGGCGACGATCGCCGAGTCGGCCCCGAAGGCCGCGTTGCCGCCGGCGTGGTCGAAGTGGTAGTGCGAGTTGACGACGAAATCGATCTTGCCTTCCTGGATCTCCGCCACCGCCGCCTTGATCTTGGGCGCCACCGGGATCATCCCGTCGTCGACGATCAGGATGCCGTCCTCACCCGCGGAGACGGCGAGGTTGCCTACCCGTCCAGGCCCGGGCAGGAGGAGATAGACGGTGTCGCTCAACTGGGTCCGCTCCCAGACGGTTTGTTCGCCCGCCAGTTCGGCCCAGGCGTCGATGTCGAGCTGGGCCGCGGCCGGGATGGCGACTGCGAGGCTCAGGGCCGCGATGGCGACGTGGAGGCGGGCCGGACGAGTACGGTTCTTCGGGCTGACTTCAGTCATCGTTCCTCCCCGTTCAGGGTTGTGACGGCCAACCCTATCGCCGCGAAGACGGCTGCAGCCCCCGGCTCTCCTCCGTGGACACCAACTCCACGGCCCCCTTCGCTCCCTCGATCACGACCGTCATCTCCGGCGCCCCCTCCGACACCTCGACGTTCAGCCCAAGACCCGCCAGCATCGCAGCGAGTTCCCCCGCATCGGGCGTCGAGATCCCGAACGACACCAACTCTCCACCGACAGGCGTCGTCGCGGCCGGATGCGGCGAATCCCGCCAGTCGATGAAGAAGGGCATCCCGTAGCCGCCCCCCTGCGGGAACAGCAGATCCCAGACCAACAACCCCCCGTCCGCCGTTCGCCGC
>WTGL01000097.1:5885-7341 GCA_011523565.1 Acidobacteriota bacterium | reverse complement strand
CTCCAGCAACCCCTTGGTGACGACGAGATGGCCCTGCGCCGCCCAGGTCACGAGTCCCCCGGCGCTGATTGCGGCCATGCCCGTGACCATCTGGCTCTCGACCGACTGGGCCGGATCC
Organism: Acidobacteriota bacterium; assembly: GCA_011523565.1. Classification (GTDB taxonomy): domain Bacteria; phylum Acidobacteriota; class Thermoanaerobaculia; order Multivoradales; family Multivoraceae; genus Multivorans. Next base: position 7,223 of record WTGL01000097.1, on the reverse strand, counting down.
GGCGCGATGATCTCAAGGTACGTGTCGCCAAGGCTCAGCAGGGCGTTGCGCGTACCGAGCCCCTCGTGCGACCCGCCGAACGCCGGCGCCACGCCGAAGGCCTCCTCGGCCCAGGCCATCCCCTCGTCGAGATCGGCAACCGCGTACATGAAGTGATCGATCTTCATTGCTAGCTCTCCGGCTGGTTTCGGATTCGGTTGGTTTACGGACGCACCCGTGACCTCGTCACTATCCCCGGCGCAACCCCAGCCGAGCAGGAACAAAACGGCAACGGCGGTCGTCCTTGTCATCAAAGCAGTGTACGAGCATTCTGAACTCAACTGAGGAGCCCCCATGAGACAGTCCATCCTGATCGCCGCAGCGGTCGCCCTGGCGCTCGCCCCTGCGGCGCTGGCCGCAGACAACGCCCCCGTTCTCGGCAAGTGGGCATCGACGACCGAGACGCCCCAGGGCACCTTCGAGGTCGTCTACGAGTTCACGGAGGTCGACGGCGAGCTCAAGGGCACCTGGACCAACCCGCGCCGGAACGGCGATCTGACGAACGTGTCCTGGGACGGCGAAACGCTCAAGTTCGGCCGGGAGATCGGAAGGGGCGGCCAGACCTTCAACCTCAGCTTCGAGGCGACGGTCGACGGCGACACGATGACCGGCAAGATGATCACCCCCCGCGGCGAGCGCGCCTTCACCGCGACCCGCAGCTCGTAGACGTCACACACTGGGTGCGCCGGCGTCCCCGCCGGCTGCCGCCGCGGGCGGCTAGGGGACCGCGCCGTGAGCCGGCGACGATCCCCCTACTCCAGGTGCTTCTTGAAGAACGCGCCGACCTCCTGGAACATGTCCTTCGACTCCGGCGAATCGACGAGGATCAGGTAGTCGGCGTGCCCAACCCCCTCGTAGACGTGTAGGTCCGCAACGACCCCGGCCGCCCGTAGCTTTCGGTGCGTCCGCGCCGTGTCGCTCAGGAACATGTCGCGGGTGCCGGTGATCAGGTACGTCGGCGGGAATCCCTCGAAGTCGCCGTAGACGGGCGAGATCAGCGGATCCTTGAGGTCGTGGCCGTCCGCGTAGAGGAGCGCCGCACCCTTCAGGAGCCCGTCGTAGGTCACCAGAACGCGGTCCAGCCCTTCGTTGGTGAACAGCGAGTCGCCGGTCTTCGTCAGGTCCGCCCAGGGTGTGCCGGCGTAGATGGCGCCGGGTAGCTCGAGGCCCAGGTCGCGGAACTTGTGAACGGACGCCAGCGACAGCCCGCCGCCCGTCGAGGTGCCGCCGATGGCGATCGACTTGGCGGAGCGGCTCTCGAGCAGGTGCCGGTAGACCGTGACCACGTCGTCGACCGCG
>WTGL01000097.1:3518-5875 GCA_011523565.1 Acidobacteriota bacterium | reverse complement strand
CACCCGGTAGACCGTCACGCCGTCGATTTCGTCCTTCTCGATCGAGAGGCCGTACGCGTCGGCCATCTGCTCGAGATTCGCGTTGGCCGTCGCGTTCTGGATCGCCAGCCACTGCTCCTCGGTCTGAGGAGCCTGCGCCAGAGAGGCATCCACGTTGGGAGCAGGCATCGCCGCGAGGGCCGCCCGAAGCTCCTCGCTCGCACCGGCGGGCGCCGGCACGACCCGCTCGCCGATCGTCCAGGAGCCGGCCTCCTGAGCCGTTGCGGGCTGCAGCCCGGCGACGGTGAACGCAAGTGCCAAGGTCAATGCCAGCGGCAGGGCCGGCAGGGTTCGAGGGATCAGTCTCTTCATGGGGGACTCTCCTTGGGTGCGGCGGGAATGCAGCGTGCCGCGGACGATACCCTCTGCGTCGATCCACACTGGGTGGGCCGGCGTCCCCGCCGGCTTCCGAGAAGGACGCGCCGCGAAGCGGCGACCATACTGCGACGTCGATGATCATCTCTGCCCTCGCCCTGGCCGCCGCCGTCCCCGCAGCCGCACAGTGGCCACCGCCGCCCGTCTACGGCTCCGCCGAACCGGCCCGCACCTGCGAGAGCCTCACCACCGTCGACCTGGCCGACACCACCGTCGACTCAGCCGCCCTCGAAACCGCCGGCCCCGGCGGACCTCCCTACTGCCGCGTAACCGCCATCGCCACCCACCCGCCAGCCAACGACCGCATCACCATCTGGGTCGCCCTGCCTGCCGAGAACTGGAACGGCCGCTTCCTCGGCACCGGCGGCGGCGGCTTCTCCGGCGGTAGTCCGCGCTCCCTCCCGGCCGCGGTGCAGGAAGGCTTCGCGGCGGCCGCCACCGACACCGGGCACGAACAGAACAGCGGCAGCTTCGCGCTCGGCCCGGACGGCGCCCTCGAGTGGATGCTCATCCGTGACAACGCCTACCTCGGCATCCACGCGATGACCCGGGTGGGCAAGGAACTCACGGCGGCCTTCTACGGCCGGCAGCCGGGGTACTCCTACTTCCGCGGCTGCTCGACCGGCGGCCGCCAGGGGCTGATGGAGGTCCAGCGCTACGCCGAGGACTACGACGGCGTCCTATCCGGCGCGCCGGCCATCAACTGGGACCGGCTGCACCTCGCCCAGATGTGGGGTCAACTCGTCATGCTGGAGGCAGGCCACTTCGTGCGTCCGTGCGCCTTCCGGCTCGCCCAGGGGCGCGCCGTCGAAGCCTGCGACATGCAGGACGGTCTGGCCGACGGCGTGATTTCGGAGCCCCGCCAGTGCCTGTTCGATCCCGCCAAACTCCTCGGCGCCGAGGCCGAAGGCTGCGGACCGATCACCGAGGCCGACATCGCCGTCCTGCGGAAGATCCTCGAAGGTCCCCGCAGGCGCGACGGCTCCTTCCTCTGGTACGGCCTTACGCCCGGGACCGACTTCCTGGCTCTGAACGGAGCGGCGGGCGACCCGCCCGCGGGCCGGCCGATGCGGATCACGCTCGACTGGTTCCGCTACTTCCTCGCCCGCGACCCGGACTTCGACTGGACCGGCCTCACCCACGCCTCTTACGAGCACTACTGGGACCAGTCGGTCGAGGAGTTCGGGCGCGTGTTCGGCACGGACCGCACCGATCTCTCCGGCTTCCGCGACCGCGGCGGCAAGGCGATCGTCTGGCACGGCTGGTCCGACCCCCTGATCTACGCACAGGGCACGGTCGACTGGTTCGAGCGCGTCGAAGACCGCATGGGCGACACTGGCGACTTCCTGCGCCTGTTCATGGTGCCGGGCGCCAGGCACTGCCGCGACATGCCCGGCATCACCCCCGAGAATCCCTTCGCCGCAGTCGTCCGCTGGGTGGAGGAGGGCGTTCCACCCGAGACGCTGAGCGCCGCGCGTCGGGACGGCGATGGTCAGGTTCTGGAATCGCGGCCTATCTGCCGCTACCCGAAAGCCGCGATCTACTCCGGCAACGGCGACCCGACGGACGCGGCGAGCTTCGAGTGCCGGGAGCTACCCTGACCGACCCTGGCCAGCAACAAGAGGATCACGATGGCCCGACTCCCTTACCTCGACGTAGACGATCTAGCTCCCGAAGACCAGAGACTTCTGGATCCACCGCTCAACATCTTCAGGGTCCTCGCCTACTGCCCTGAGGGCGCCCGTGCGTTCGGCCGCCTGGGCCTCTGGATTCGGTTCAAGACCAGGCTCGATCCACGTCTCCGCCAGATGGCGATCCTCCGTGTCGGCGCGATAACGGGTACCGACTACGAGTACAGCCACCACATCGAACTCGGCCGGCAGTTCGGCCTGTCCGACGACGACATCCGGGCCGTCGTTGCCGGGCCGAAGGACGAGTCGCTG
>WTGL01000097.1:2502-3508 GCA_011523565.1 Acidobacteriota bacterium | reverse complement strand
CGTCGGCATCGGTGCCGAGACCTTCAAGGCGTTGCAGGGTCACCTCGACGAGGGGATGATGGTCGAGTTGACGATGACCCTCTCCTACTACAACGGCGTGGTCCGGATCCTGAACTCGCTCGACATCGACGTCGAGCCCGACTACGAGCGCTACCTGGAGGAGTTCCCGCTGGGTCGATGAACACGCGTCTGGAGCAGAACCCCTCTGCCGGGGACCGAATCGACTTCAGCGGCCGGACCGCCGTCGTGACGGGCGGCGGAGCGAGAGCCGACGGGATCGGCAACGGCAGGGCCGCCGCGATCCTCCTGGCGCGCGCCGGCGCGGAGGTCGTCGTTGTGGACCTCAACGAGGAAGCAGGTCGCGGCACGGTCGAGATGATCGCGAACGAGGGCGGCGCCGCCCGGCTCTTCGTCGGCGACGTGACGAGCGCCGAGGACTGCGCGGCCCTGGCGGCCTTCGCGCGGGAAGGCTCCGCGCCGCCCACCGTGCTGATCAACAACGTCGGCATCGGAGCGCCCGGCACCGTCCTCGACACCGAGCCGGAACTCTGGGACCACGTGATGAAGGTCAACGTGCGGTCGATGGTCCAGGCGTCCCGCGCCCTGATTCCGTCGATGGAGGAGGCCGGCGGCGGCTCGATCGTCAACATCAGCTCCATTTCCGCGATCCGCCCCAAGGGCCTCACCCCCTACTCGGCGTCCAAGGGCGCGGTCATCTCGCTGACCCGGGCGATGGCCGTCGACCACGCCGGGGAGGGCATTCGGGTGAACGCCGTGCTCCCGGGACCGGTCTGGACGCCGATGGTCCAGCGCCCGACGATGACGCCCGAGATCCGCGAGCGGCGAAAGAACGCCTCGGCGTTGCGGATCGAAGGCACCGGCTGGGACGTCGGCCGCGCGGTCGTGTTCCTGGCTTCCGAACACGCGCGCTACATCACGGGCCAGGCGCTGATCGTCGACGGCGGCGTGACGGTACTCTCTCCCGTCCGCTGACCGGCGCCGCCGG
>WTGL01000097.1:0-2492 GCA_011523565.1 Acidobacteriota bacterium | reverse complement strand
GATCCGCCACAAATCCCGCTTCGACACGCGGCTGCGCGAGATGGCCATCCTGCGAATCGGCGTGCTGACGCGCACCGACTACGAGTACAGCCACCACATCGAACTCGGCCGCCAGTTCGGGATGTCCGACGACGACATCCGCGCCGTCATCGCGGGGCCGGAAGCGGAGTCGCTCCCGGAACTCGAACGGCTCGTCCTCACGGCCGCCGACGAGGCGACCGAGGGTCTCAGTATCAGCACCGAGACCTTCGAGGCCCTAGGGCGTCACCTCGACGCTGAACTCCTCGTCGAACTGACGATCATCGTCTCCTACTACAACGCCGTCGTCCGCATGCTCCGGTCGCTCGAGATCGACGTCGAGCCCGGCTACGAGAGGTATCTGGAGGAGTTCCCGCTGCCGTAGCCGCTGCCTTTCCACACTGGGTGCGCTGGCGTCCCCGCCGGCTGCCGCCGGAGGCGGCCGGAAAGCCGCGCCGCGAAGCGGCGACGATCAGCGCCGCTCCGGCAACTCGGCGAACGTCCCCAGTACGAGCCCTGCCTCGCGCACTTGCTCGACAAGCAGGTCCCACACTCCCCGGAGCTCGTCGGGCTTTCGATCGCGTCGGAACCCCCTCGGAGCTCGAAAGGCGCGCGGGTTGATGTACTCGACCGGCAGATCGATGGCCGGTCGCTTGAAGCCCCAATCACCGCATTCGGGACTTGCTGGGAAGAAGCTGAACATCCCTCCGACGGGATCGTCGGTGGTCGCACCCCGGTAGAGCCGGAGCCGATCGCGGGCCGATGCGCAGGCTTTCGGCTGCGGCGAGTCACCGGTCAAGGGCCGGATGGTCACATCGAGGAACGTGCACGAAGTCCAGTCCCGGAGTGTGGTGTGTGCTGCGAACCCGTGGTAGTCCGTGAAGTCTCTGACGACGAGCACAGTGTCGAGCATCCACTGCCACTCGCCGTTTACCTTCTTGCTGCTCCCGAACGCAATGACGGACCCTTCGTCTAGCTGTCTTAGGCCGGGCTTGCTCGGTTGGAAGCAATTGGAGTACAGGAATCGAGGTCCGAAGATGAAGGGATCGGTGTTGTGCAGTCCCTCATAGCTGGTCTTCGGGACGTAGTACGGGCGCCACAGCCACCGCGGGTGCAGCCAGTCGCCGTCCGGGGGATCGAGGGCACGGACCAACTCGGACTCCGGCTCCCACTCGCCCCAGGCGTACAGATCACCGGTCTGTCGATTGCGGTTCTCGTCGATCCACTGGCCGTGCAACTGCATGAACTTCCGTGCATGGCCGTGCTTTTGCGTGTTCCAGGTCTTCTCCAGGCCGCGGTCGGGTTGGTGCTCCCGTCCGGGGTGCGAGAGCTGAACGAAGCAACGGCTACCGGCCATCTTCGTATGCCTCAACCATGATTGCGCCCGCCTCGCGTTTCTGGATGTTCGCCAAATGCCCGAACGGCTTCTGAGCTGCTGGGCCCCAAGCGAACAGGGACCGTTCGCCGGCGACTTCGTAGCATCGTGCCCGCACCTCGTACGGGCGTTTCCTGAGGTCGCCCTGGCCCGTTCGGTCGAAGACTCTGAGAGCCTGCCACGGACCTGGAGCCTGGAACCGGATGTGGTCCAGGTGCCACCTCGCCACGGAGAGCAGCACGATTTGAGGACGGAGCACTTTCAGCAATTCGTGCCAGAGCGGGACGCCGGCGGCTTGGAGTTCCGCCCGACCATCCGGCCCCAGTCTGCTCCAGGTCGGGTCGGTTGCGACGGGTGTGCAGATATCGGTGTGGAGGGCCGTCGAGCGCTTCCCGGCGTAGTAGCTCGATCTCGCGCCATTGAGGACCGCCTCGTAGGAGCTGAACCAGCCTCCGTAGGGCCTGGTACGGAAGTAGGCCGACATCGCGTCGAGATAGCGGCCCGGCTCCCGCTCGCTACTGGCCTGGATCATGGGAAAGCGACTGAACGCATCATCTGAGGGGAACTCGTGAAGCGAAGGATTCAGGCCCACCGTCAGCACGCGCAAGGGCGAGTCCAGGTATGCGTCGAGGTCACCAAAGAACAGGATCGGCACGGCCGGCGTGACGCGCGATTCCAAATCGCCGGCGCGGTCGAACGCCTGCCAGGCCTGGTCGACGAGCGGGGCAAGTAGCTGCCTGGGTTCGCCCGAAGAGTGTGGCTTCGATGGCCGAGGCGCTCCGGAATCGACGCGACGGAGGCTCACTCCGGCGCTCTCAACCCCGTCTGCGTCAGCAGGAACGTAGCCTCCGCCGCCACGAACTCGATCCGCTCCGACATCGGCAGCCCACGACTCGCCGCGTGCCCCGCGTACGGGTGATAGCGCATGATCACCGGCAGTCCCGATGACGACGCCGCCTGCAGCCGGGCAGCAACCTTGCGGGCCTGCAGCGGCGGCACCCGGGTGTCCAGGTCGCCCTGGGTCAGCATGACCGCCGGATAGGCGACGCCGTCGCGGATCGCCTGGTAGGGCGAGAAGCCGCGCAGCGACTCGAACTGG
>WTGL01000031.1:7925-8903 GCA_011523565.1 Acidobacteriota bacterium | reverse complement strand
CGCGGCGAGGCTGGTGAAGTCGTTCCAGGGCAGGCCGTCGGTGCGGTCGTAGAGTCTCCAGGCTCCCGTGGTTTCGTCGAGAGAGCCCAGGCCCTGAGGCGAGGCGAACCACAGCCTGCCGTCGTAGTCGAACTCCACCGCCCGTACGTTCACCGGTGCCCAGCTCCGGTCGCCGTCGCGCGGGAACAGGCGCCGCCAGGCGGTCTCGGAGCCGGTCCGAACGTAGAGGCCGTCCGAAGATGCGACGGCGATGCGGATCGCGGCGTCCGTGATGACCTCGCGGACATCGCCGGGAGCGTCAATGGTGTGGGTAGGCGATGGGGCCGCGGGTGAAACGCCGGCGTCGCCCGCAGGCGGCTCGTACTCCGCGACCTGCTGCAGGAACGGCTCGACGCGGATTGGCAGTTCGGTCTGGGCCGCCAGGGCGAGCGGCAACAGAAGAAAGGTGAGGAGCGACGCTGCGCGGAGGTTCATTTGGCGAAGCCTAGCGTTGCTTCGCCGGCCTGTGGGTTGCTGCACCCCTGCGGAGCGGTTGGCTCGGCTCAGGCGCGAATGGTCCGCACACCGTACAGGGGAAAGTGCGTGTCGCGCGTCACGACAGAGAGCCCCTCGGCCTGAGCCTGGGCGATCAGGAAGCGATCGAACGGGTCCTTGTGTTGTCGCGGCAGGCGCGCTGCCAGCTCCGCGTGATGGAACGTCAGCGGCAGGTGCGTGAAGCCCTTCTCGTCGACCAGCGCGGCCAGGTTGTCGGGCGCCTCCATCTTCCCCTTCAGCTGCTTGATCGTGACTTCCCACGCGGTAATGGCGCTGACGAAGATCTGGTTGCGAGGATCTTCGATGGCGGCGCGCGACGCTGCCCTCAGTCTGCCGGTATCGGACAGGCACCACAGGAACGCGTGCGTATCGAGCAGCAGACGCTCCACCGTCAGGTCTCGTCCGGGAAGATCTTCGGGTTCATGATCTCTTCGAAGAGTTCCT
>WTGL01000031.1:0-7915 GCA_011523565.1 Acidobacteriota bacterium | reverse complement strand
GGGCTCGAGCCGCAGGTACGGCTCTCCCGCTTTGGCGATGACGATCTCCTCGCCTTCCCAGGCCAGCCTGCCCAGGCGCGAGAGTTGTGATTTCGCTTCGTGCATGTTCACCTTCATCCGCTTCTCCCCTCCAGAATCCGGCCTGGCTAAGTCTGGCTAAGTCTCGTTCCGCCGTCAAGCAGGCAGGGCATCTCGCATGGCAGAGTCGCCGCCATGGCCGATACGCGACTTCGGGTCCTCCGCGCAGGTGAGATCGAGGCTCTGCTCGACCTGCTGGACGGCTGGCCGTTTCCGGACGGTCAGAGCGGGCGCATCTTCTTCCGCCGCTACATCGAGCTCGATCCCGCGTTCGAACCGCGCAACGTCTGGGTGGCCGAGCAGGGCGGTGAACTGGTCTCGTGTGTGCAGATCTTCCCGCGACGGGTTCGGGTCCGCGGCGAAGCGCTGCCCATGGGCGGTATCGGCAGCGTGTTCACCCGGCCGGACCACAGGCGCCGCGGCGTGGCCGGCGCCCTGCTCGAGCGCGTGATCGACGCGATGCGTGAGAGAGGGATGGTGCTCTCGTACCTCCTCGCCGAGCGGCTGCGGTGGTACGGGCAATACGGCTACCGGCCGTGGTCCCGCGGCTGGCGCACGCTGCACTGGCCGGGGGCTGGCGGATCGCTGGCTGGCGGCGCCCGCCGCTACGACCCGGCGGCCGACGCGGGTGAGTTGGAGCGTCTCTGGAGTATCTATGCGGGCGGCGCCGCCGGCGCGCCGCTGGACGGCATCGTCGACCGCGGCTCCCCGGAGGACTGGCAGGGCAGCTTCCGGCTTGCAGGTACCCCAGAGGAGGACATCTGGCTCGCGGACGGCGGCTCTCGCAGGGCGGCCTACCTGCGCGTCGCCGACTTCGACGGCCGACTGCGGGTGCTCGAGTGGGGCCGGGAGGGCGACGGCGCACCTGCCCTGTGCGAGTTGCTGGCCGCTGCCATGACGGGGCGCGGCGTGGAAGCGATTCGGATGCCCCTTGTTCGCGACGAGGCTCTGGAAGGCTCGCTGGCGGCCGCCGGCACCCGAATCGACACCGGGCCGGCATGGAACGAAGTACCGCCCGACGCGACGCCTCCCGCCACCTGGATGGTCCGTAGCCTGGACGACGATGCACTCGCCAGGAGGCTGAACACGGCGAACACTGGCGATCTCCTGGCCCGCTTCCTGCCGCCTGCGCGTTTCGCCTTCTGGGAGGCGGACCGGTTCTGAACCAGGCGACACTCGGCGGCTACACTCCGAACCGTGCAAGTTCTCGACCCTTCCTGGGAGGGCTCTCCGCCGCGGCTCTCGCCGGCACCACGGCTGAGAGCGCTGGCCGAGGTGGACGTTGCGCTGCTCTCGAACGGGAAGGCAGGCGTCGAGCCGCTGTTCGACCACCTGGAGACGTTGCTCCGGGAGCGATGGGGGGTGGCCTCGGTTGAGCGGGCGACGAAGGGGAACTACAGCGCTCCTGCCGAGCCGGAACTCGTGCGCCGTCTGGCGAAGCGCCGCCTTGTCATCACCGGCGTCGGGGACTGAGGGAGCTGCTCGTCGTGCAGTCTGCACGATGCGGTGACCTTCGAGCGGGAGGGCGTGCCGGCGGTAGGGGTGATGACGTCCGCCTTCGTCGACGGCGCCGAGTTGATGGGCGAGGCCTGCGGCGCGCCGGGCTATCCGTTCGCGGTGATCCAGCATCCGATCAGCAGCGCTACGGGCGAGGAACTCCTGGAACGGGCGGCTGACATCGTGCGTCAGGCTGAAGGGCTGGTTCTTGCCGCTGCGCCACAGGACGCGCCGTGAGGGGTTGCCGGCGCAGTACCAGCCTTGCGGCGCTGGCGTTCGTGTTGCTCGCTGCGCGGGTCGGGGCCCAGGACGGCGTGGTGCTGGCGGAGTTCGTCTTCGACGACGCGCCGCACCCGGAGTGCCACGCGTCAACGATCGCGGAGACGGCGTCCGGCGCTCTGGTAGCCGCGTGGTTCGGCGGCACAGCGGAGCGGAACGCCGATGTCGGCATCTGGTTCAGCCGGCTCGATCCGGCCTCGTTGCCGTCCGCCGGCGACTCCGGGAACGCCTGGACTTCGCCTGTCGAGGTCGCGAACGGCGTCCAGAACGACCGCACCCGCTACCCGACCTGGAACCCGGTGCTCTACCAGCCGCCCCGCGACGGCGCGCCCCTCCTCCTCTTCTACAAGGTCGGCCCGAGCCCGCCGGAGTGGTGGGGGATGGTCATGGAGTCTGAGGACGACGGCCGCACCTGGAGCGAGCCCCGGCGGCTTCCGGACGGCATTCTGGGACCCATCAAGAACAAGCCGATCACCCTGCCCGACGGCAGCCTGCTCGCCGGCTCGAGCATCGAGGACGCGCCCGAGCCTCCGGTCTGGCGGGCGCACTTCGAGCGATCGGCGGACCTTGGGCGGAGCTGGACGCGCACTGACCGGCTGGCCGGCAAGACGGAGGCGGGTGAGGACTTCTGGATCATCCAGCCGACGATCCTGACGCTCGACGACGGTGAACTCCTGGCGATGTTCCGTTCCAAGCAGAGCCGCATCGCCGCTTCCCGTTCCGCTGACGGGGGCCGGACCTGGGGCCCCATCTATGCCACCGGTCTGCTCAACCCCGACGCCGGCATCGACGGTCTGACCCTGGCGGACGGCCGGCATCTGCTCGTCTACAACCACAAGGTGCGGATAGACGGCGCCTGGGCCGGTTCTCGCTCGCGCCTGAACGTTGCGTTGTCAGACGACGGAGACACCTGGGACGCCTCGCTGATGCTCGAGGACCAGGACGGTGAGTACTCCTACCCGGCGGTCATTCAGACCGTCGACGGGCTGGTTCACGTGACGTACACGCACCGCCGCACCCGTATCCGGCACGTGGTGCTGAATCCGGAGACGCTCCAGCGGCATCGAATGACCGGCGGCGAGTGGCCGACGGAAGCAGCGGTGCTTGCGCCCGAGTGACTGCCGGTCTCGACCTCTTCGTATTCGCCGCCTACGTGCTGGCGGTCATCGCGCTCGGGATCGCGCTGGCCCGGCGGAGCCGGACGGCGCGCGGCTTCATGATCGCCGGCGGCGCGCTGCCGGGCTGGGCGGTGGGCCTGTCGATGTTCGGCACGTTCCTGTCCAGCAACACGTTCATCGGCGTGCCCGGGCAGGCGTTCGGCGGCAATTGGAACGCGTTCGTGTTCTCACTGTCGCTGCCGGTGGCGGCGTTCCTCGCGGCACGATGGTGGATCCCGTTCTACCGGCGTGGCGGCGCGGTGTCGGCCTACGACCATCTGGAGGGCCGGTTCGGCCGCTGGGCGCGCACCTACGCGGTGGCCTGCTACCTGCTGACCCAGTTCGCGCGGGTCGGATCCATCCTCTTCGGGGTGGCGTTGGCGATGAACGCTTTGACGGGCTGGCCGGTGGCGTGGATCATCCTGTGCACCGGCATCATCGTCACGATCTACACGCTAGTCGGCGGCATCGAGGCGGTCATCTGGACCGACGTGATCCAGAGCGTGGTCCTGACCCTCGGTGCGCTGATCGTCGTCGGCCTCCTGATCCTCGATGCGCCGGGGGGCCTGAGCGGACTGCTCGAGACGGCGCAGGCAGCGGAGAAGTTCTCCCTCGGCAGCTTCGCCTTCGACTTCACGACCTCGACGTTCTGGGTCGTGCTGATCTACGGGCTGTTCATCAACTTCAACAACTTCGGCATCGACCAGAGCTACGTGCAGCGCTACCACGTGGCCAACAGCGACCGAGCGGCACAGCAGTCCGTGTGGCTGGCGGCCGGCCTCTACCTGCCGGTGTCGGCGGTCTTCTTCTTCATCGGCACCGGCCTCTTCGTGGTCCTCCAGGGGCAGCCCGAGGCCGCCGGAGTCGCCGCCGATCAGGCGTTCCCGCACTACATCTCGACCCGGTTGCCGGGCGGGGCCGCTGGCCTTCTGATCGCGGCGCTGTTCGCGGCAGCGATGAGCAGCATCGACACGTCGTTCAACAGTTCGGCGACGGTGTTCCTGTCGGACATCTACCGCACCTACGTACGGCCGGCACCGGGTCCGGCGGGTGCGGAGGTTGAGGATCTCCGGGTGCTGCGCCGGGCCACGGTTGGAATTGGAGTGCTCGGCACGGGCGCGGCGCTGCTCATGATCGGCGCCGCCAGCCTGCTCGACGTCTGGTGGACCGTCTCCGGCATTTTCGCCGGTGGACTGCTGGGGCTGTTCGCCCTCGACCGGCTGGCGCCGCGCGCGGGCCGTGCGGCGGCGCAGGCGGGGGTGGCGGTCGGCGTGCTGGTCATCGTATGGATGACCGCTTCACCACAGCTCGAAGGGGGTTTGGGCATGCTGCGGATCCCGCTCCACAGCTACATGATCACGGTCATCGGCACGTTGACGATCTTCGCTGTCGGCCTGCTCATGTCGCATTGGCGGGGGACGCGCGGCGCTGCGATAGGGTGACTCTTTCCGATGCCCGTGCGAGACCTACCGTCAGCGAGGCCTCCCCGCCGTCTACGCCGCCGTGGCGCGATCTTGCTGGTCGCTTCGCTGCTCGTTCTCCTGCTCGGGGGTTGTGACAAGCGCGGCGATCTTCTGGGCGTCGAGCTGGTCGTCTTCTCCGTCGGCGAATGGTCGGGCACCGGCGATCAGGGCGAAGTGTTGCGTTTCCTTCTCGAGCGAGACGACGACGAAGCGGTCCTCACCGCGTTCCTCGTCGAACTGCCGGGGCTCGCCGACCTGCTGGAGGGTCAGTCGGATGCGTGCGGCGTGGTGGTCGACGCCTTCAGCCGGTTCGGGAACGTGGACGTCCGTGTGCCGGTCCGCAACGCCGGTTTCAGTTTCCGCACCCCGAACGACTTCCGGGTCGACAACGACGGCTACATCAGGGCGCGGGTCGTCGGCCGCTTCGAGGCGTCGGACAGCGCGATCGTCGATGCCGAGGTTGAAATCGACGTGACCCGGCAGATCCCGTGCCGCGGCGAGTTCATGCTGAGTTGGCAGATGGAGCCGGTGGGCTCCTGAGTCCCGGGCGAAGCGATCCAGGAGCAGGCCGCGTCGATGTATCCCGGCAGGTACGCGCGCGAGACCCCCGACAAGCCGGTGGTCATCATGGCCGGAACCGGGGAGACGGTCACCTACCTCGAACTCGATCGACGTTCGAACCGGCTGGCGCGGCTCTGGTACGCCCAGGGCCTGCGGCCGGGCGACCACGTGGCGATCTTCATGGAGAACCACCCGCGGTACTTCGACGTCTACTGGGCGGCGATCCGGTCGGGCCTCTACCTGACCACGGTGAACCGTTACCTGACCGGCGAGGAGGCAGCGTACATCGTCAAGGACTGCGGGGCGCGGAGCATCGTCGGTTCGGCAAAGCTGGCTGAAGCTTGTGCCGAACTGACGGACCTGATCCCGACCTGCCCGAGCCGGCTGATCGTCGACGACGATGGGTTGGGAACCCCGCCGGGCTGGGACGACTACGGCGAGGCGACGGCCGCCTTCCCGGCCGAGCCACTCGCCGATCAGCCGCGCGGCAGCACGATGCTCTACAGCTCCGGCACGACCGGGCGGCCCAAGGGCATCCTGCGACCGCTCACCGGTCTGTCGGTGGAGGAGATGCCGGACCAGCGGTTCGAGGTGCTGACCACGATCTACGGCATCGACGCCGATTCGATCTACCTGTCGCCGGCGCCGCTCTACCACGCGGCGCCGCTCGGCTTCACGGCCGGGACGCAGACGCTAGGCGGAACGGTTGTCGTCATGGAGCGGTTCGACGCGGAGCTCTCGCTCAAGGCGATCGAGGACTACGGCATCACCGTGAGCCAGTGGGTGCCGACGATGTTCAGCCGCATGCTCAAGCTCCCTGAGGAGGCGCGCACCTGCTACGACCTGTCGAGCCACAAGCGGGCGATCCATGCCGCCGCTCCCTGTCCGGTCGATGTCAAGCGTCGGATGATCGAGTGGTGGGGGCCGATCATCCTGGAGTACTACGCCGGCTCAGAGGGTAACGGCATGTGCGCGGTCGAAACGGACGAGTGGCTGAGGAAGCCGGGCACGGTCGGCCAGTGCCTGACCGCGACGGTCCACATCTGCGACGACGACGGCGAGGAATTGCCGGCGGGCGAGCCGGGGACGATCTTCTTCGAACCGCCCGAGGACGCGGACCTGTTCGAGTACCACGGCGACAAGGAGAAAACGCTCGGCTCGCGCCACCCTCGCCATCCCCGCTGGAGCACTCTGGGCGATGTCGGCTATCTGGACGAGGACGGCTACGTCTTCCTGACCGACCGCAAGGCGTTCATGATCATCTCGGGCGGCGTCAACATCTATCCCCAGGAGATCGAGGACGCTTTGATCCTTCACCCGAAGGTGGCCGACGTGGCGGTGATCGGCGTGCCGAACGAGGACCTGGGCGAAGAGGTCAAGGCGGTCGTCCAGTTGATGCCCGGTTTCGAGGAGAGCCCGGACGTGGCCGACGAGCTTCTGGCCTACGCGCGGGAGCGCATCGCGCACTACAAGGCGCCGAAGTCGATCGACTTCGAGGAGCAGCTCCCGCGTCTGCCCACCGGCAAGCTCTACAAGCGCCTGCTGCGCGACCGCTACTGGACCGGCCGCACTTCGCGAATCGTCTGAGGTCGGACCGGTAGAGCGGTGGCGCGTTCCAGGCTCGTACCCGTTGCCGACGAACTGGCCGGCGCCGTCGACGGCCTGCGGTTCGGCCCGCCGGTTGCCCATGTGTACAACCCGCTGATCTACGCCCGCGCGTCGCACCACGCATACCTGGGTCTTGCGGGCGACGGCCCTGGGCGGGTGCTTCTCATCGGCATGAACCCGGGTCCGTGGGGCATGACCCAGACCGGCGTGCCGTTCGGCGAGGTGGCGTACGTTCGGGACTGGCTGGGCATCGAAGGGCGGGTGGACCCACCCGACGAGCAGCACCCGAAGCGTCCGATCCTGGGCTTCGAATGTCCGCGGAGCGAGATCAGCGGCCGGCGCGTCTGGGGCTGGGCAGAGCGTCGCTTCGGGACTCCTGGGGCGTACTTCGCCCGCTTCCTGATCTGGAACTACTGCCCGCTGGCGTTTCTTCTGGAGAGCGGCGCCAACCTGACCCCGGACCGCTTGCCGGCACGGGAGAAGGCGCCCCTGTTCGAGGCCTGTGACCGCGCCTTGGGCCGGGCGGCTCAGGTGCTGGAGCCTCGCCTCGTGGTCGGTATCGGCGCCTTCGCCGAGGGGAGGGCGCGGCGCGCGCTCGCGGACCTCGGTGTGCCGGTCGGCAGGATGCTGCACCCGAGTCCGGCCAGCCCGGCGGCCAACCGGGGCTGGGAGGAGCAGGCGGAACGGGAGTTGCGGGACCTGGGCGTGAAGTTGTAGGCAGCGCTCCGGAGCCGCCGCCGTCAGTCGGCGTCCCGGGGTTCCACCGTCGTGTCCGCGATCGCGAGGACGACCGCGTCGTGGATCGCCGGACGGAGCTTCCTGATCGCGATGTTGTCCCGGGTCGGGTGCACACGGTTGGTCAGCAGGACGACGATCAGCTCCAGGTCGGGATCGATCCAGAGGGAAGTGCCGGTGAATCCGGTGTGGCCGAAGGAGCGTGCCGAGAAGTACGTGCCGGCAGAACTCGGGGCGGAGGGCGTGTCCCAGCCGAGCGCACGGCTGCTGCCGGCAACGAGTTCGGCGCGCCGGGTGAAGAGGGCGACCGTATCGGCGCCCACGATCCGACGTCCGCCGTAGACGCCGCCGTTCAGCATCGCCTGGGCGAACGCGGCGACGTCGCGCGCGGTGCCGAAGAGGCCGGCGTGTGGCGCGATGCCGCCCAGGGCATGGGTGTTCTCGTCGTGGACTTCGCCATGCGGCAGTCGGCCGCGCCAGGAATCGAACTCGGTCGGAGCGATCCGTTTGCGCAGGGAATCGGCGGGCAGGTAGCCG
>WTGL01000029.1:6645-9010 GCA_011523565.1 Acidobacteriota bacterium | reverse complement strand
GGGACGCACGGTCAGCCGGCCGGTCGCCTCGGCCGCCGGCAGCGTCGCGTTCAGGCTGGAGAAGTAGGACCTGCTGATGCAGCCGCGGCGGCAGATGCCGCAGTAGTGGCAGGCGCGGCGGCCGAGGTGGTGTTTGGTGAGCACCGCGACCCGGGCCGGCGTGAACCGGCGCGTGCCGCCGAAGGCGCGGTCGAGACCCTCACGGACGCGCTCCTCCATGCAGCTCTGGGCGATCGGCGGCAGGAACTGCCCGTCCGGGAGTTGCGGCATGTTCTCCGGCTGGCCGGCGATGCCGACGAACGATTCCACATGGTCGTACCAGGGTGCGAGATCCCGGTAGCGGATCGGCCAGTCCGTGCCGTAGCCGTCGCGGGCGTTCGCTTCGAAGTCCAGGTCGCTCCAGCGGTAGCTCTGGCGTCCCCACAGCAGGGACCGTCCGCCGACGATACGGGCTCGGATCCACAGGAAGTCCTGGCCGCCGTCGCCGATCGAGTACGGGTTGTCGATGTCGTCGACGAAGAACTTCCCCGACCACTCGTCGCAGGCGGCGGCGCGGCTCTGGACCGGTTGGCGCTTGGCCTGGTGCTTGCGGTCCCGGAGCCCCCGGTAGGGCATCTGCCAGGGCGGCGTGTGCTCGCTGTAGTCGCGCTCGGGAACGACGGGTGGTCCGGCTTCGAGCACCAGCGTCTCCAGGCCTTTCTCGGTCAGCTCCTTCGCCGCCCAGCCGCCGGTGATGCCGGAACCGATGACGATCGCGTCCCAGGTCTTGCGTTCGATGATCTGAACCATGGCTTGGCGTACCCGGAGGGCTCAGGCGTCCTCGATGTCGACGCAGGGATCCCAGCGTCCGGGAACGATCCGGTAGCCGAGTTCGGACTTCATGCCGGCCTCGGAGGTGTAGTAGCCGAAGAGCGTGAGCCACTTGACCAGGTCGAAGAAGGGCTGCTCTTGGAGCCGGTTCACATTGCGTGAGAAGGCGCGGCCGTCTCGTTGGGCGATCGCTTCGTCCTGGGCCTCGGTCAGGAGTTCGTCCTGCGCCGGGCTTTCGAGGTCGACGAAGCCGGCAGCCTCGGGGTGGCGCTCGAGGGCGCGGGCATCGAATCGGTCGAGTTCGGCGAGCAGGTGATCCCGCGCCGCGTCCGGCAGCCAGCCGTCCAGCAGCCGGTCGACGAAGGCCGGGATCCCGGCGTCGCCGGCGCCTGGAGTGTCGGTGGCCGGCAGGATGCGTTCGGCGATCGCATTCAGGGTGTGGGCCTGGTGCTCCGAGAGCACGCCCAGTGCCGGCGTTTCGCCGGCGGTCGCCTGCTGCGGGTGCAGGTGCAGATGGGCGACGTGTGGATTCGCGAAGAGTTCCGCCGGCAGGAACGGCAGTGCGGCAGCGCCGCCAATAACCTGGAGGGCGCGCCGGCGGCCGAGGGTCTCGGCCGGTTCCTGGCCTGGAGAACGTGTCATCGCGAGTGATGCTAGCTGCGCCGCTGCGATTCGAGCTTCTTCTCGAAGCAGACGCTGTGCGGGTCGTAGGCGTACTCGTTGTAGCAGGGGATCTGGACGTAGCCGAACGAGCGGTAGAGGCCGATGGCGGCCGGCTGCCGCTCGCCCGTTTCGAGACGCAGGGACCGGTAGCCGAAGGCGGCTGCTCGGGCCTCGAGCTCCTCCAGGATCCGTCGTCCCAGAGCCCGACGGCGGTACTCCGGAACCACGTACATCCGCTTGATCTCGGCCTGCTCGGGCCCGAGCCGGCGGAGAGCGCCGCAGGCCACTGGCTCGCCAGCGGCGTTTCGGGCCAGGAGCAGGCAGCAGCCCGGGGCGTCCAGCTTGTCCGGCTCGACGCTGTAGATGCTGTCCGCGGGGTAGAGCTCGCCGAGTTCCCGGTCGAGCGCTTCGTGCAGACGCACGTACTCCGCGTCGGCGGGGTCGCCGGGCTCGATTCGGATCTCGTCGGCCGTCATTCGGGGTGTTGGCTCGCGGCGAACCCTAGTGAAACTCCGGGGCTTCCCTCAGCATCTGATCGCGCAGCGTGCGCTTGTGGATCTTCTCGGTAGCGCCTCGCGGCAACTGCTCGTCCTGGAGCCACACGTAGCGGGGCACCTTGAATCGGGCCAGGTGCTCGGCGACGTGTGCGCGGACGCCGGCCGCGTCGAGTTCGGTGCCGTGCCTGGGCACCACGACCACGGCGAGTTCCTCGCCCAGCCGGTCGTCCGGGACGCCGAAGGCGGCCGCCTCGTAGACGGCGGGATGCTGGTAGACGACGCGCTCGATCTCGGCGCAGTAGATGTTCTCGCCGCCGCGCAGGACCATGTCCTTCTTGCGGTCGCGGATGTAGAGGAAGCCGTCCTCGTCGATCTCGGCGATGTCGCCGGTGCGC